>CAZKZZ010000059.1:0-11383 GCA_964557375.1 uncultured Spirochaetales bacterium
CGGTACTTTTGCCTCCGGAAGCGCCTTTGCAGAGAGGACCGTTCCCTGGCTTCGAAGGATGAGCCGCCGCGTAAAATCACGGTCGAACTCATACATCCATCCCCTGCTGCCTGTAGTCCAGCCGTCCTCATGGGCGGATGCAACCTGATCGAGGTAGGGCTGCTCGATTTCCTTCGCATGGGAGGGGGTCTTGGTGTAATACACATCATGGATGTCCCGGGCGGCATGGAATTGGGGCATGAACAGCGCATCGGAGTTCCAGAACTCGGTTTCTACTAAGGGCCCGTCGAACTCCTCGAACCCGAGCGAGACCAGCTTGTCCTTTACCCCTTCCAAAAACTCTCCGTACGGGTTCTTTCGTCCCAATAACACCCGGTTTGCGGGACTGTTGATGTTGTAAGCCCGAAAAGTCTTTCCTTTCCAAGCTCCGGTTGCAAGCATCTCCGCGGTGACAGCGCCGATCTCTTCACCCGTCACTCCACTCGACTCGACCTCCTTTTTTGCTTCCGTCCCTAAGGCGGAAAGCGTATAGGTAATCTCCTCTTTTTCCGCAAGCCTGAACGGGGCGGAAGAGGCACCCCGCTTCTTGCTGATCCCGGCTATTACTTTTTTCTCCTCTTCGGTGAGCTCGTTTTCCTCTAGACTGCCGCTTGCCTTGGCCCGGTCTAAAAGGGTCCGCACAAGCTTCATCCTGTCACTTATCTCGTCGGCCAGGGGGGTTAACTTTTTTTCACCGTCCATGGAGACCACTCCTTCTTTAGAAAGCTGACCGAATGCCGACCCCACATCTTTATTCTCCAAGTTGAGCGCCTTGGCCACCTCCGGAAGCGTTTTCCCTCTGTCGGTGCGTACCAGTTCGAATATCCTTTCTATCGGGGTCCCCTTTTCCTGGTATTCTACACCGAGATCGGTCAGTTCATAGACGGCGTGTTGTTCCCGTCTCTGTTCTTCGAGGTATCCTTTGTTCGTGAGCCAGCTGAAGGCCTGGTTGCACTGCCCCAGATTGAACCCCAGTCTGTTCATGACAGTCTCAGTGGTAATTGGTTCATCCGGTCCGACTTCGAGCAACACCTTTATTTCGAGCGGATGCATGCTTTTGACATCAATATTCATAACGTGGTTCCTAGTAATTAAAATAAGTTTTGAGATAAAACGCGCAGAAAAAGCCCCACGTCGCTGACAATTCCGATCGTCTGTCCGGAGCCCCGGTCCATCAGTTTGGTCACAACGGCAGGGTTGATATCAACACATACCGTTTTGACCCAGGAGGGAAGCATATTTCCCGTACCGATTGAATGGAGCATAGAAGAGAGCATCAGCACCATCGATGCTCCTTTGATTATTTCAGCGTATTTGTCCTGAGCTGATACAAGGTCCATTTCCGTTTCCGGAAGCGGCCCGTCATCACGAATGGAGCCTGCCAGGCAGTAGGGGATATTGTTACGGGTAAGCTCATACATGATGCCTCCGGTAACCTCACCGGCATGTACAGCCTCGGCTATGGATCCAAACGAATTGATCCGATTAATAGTCCGCATATGGTTCCGGTGTCCCTCATTATGGGTTTTACCGGTAGAAAGCTCGATACCGAGCGAAGTACCGAAGAGCTGATATTCGAGATCATGGACAGCAAGTGCGTTGCCGGAGAGCAGACCATGGATATATCCTTCTCTCAAAATTGCCGCAAACGCTTCCGAACCCCCGGTATGGACCACGACCGGTCCTGCTACAGCAATAACTTTCTCTCCCTCCCTTTTGAGTGTCTCGAGCTCCTCTGCAATCCTGGACACCGTTACATCTACCGCCCGTTCGGAGGAGACATTGTTCGTCATGAAACTGAAAATATCACTTTTCCGTTCACGTTCAGGAGGATGGACACGAATACTTTCCGAGGAGACGAGGATCCGGTCCCCTTTTTTTATGTCCCGCAGTTTCTTACAGCGCAGATCTCCCGGATTCATGACTACGACCGCATCCATCCGCTGGTCCGCGACCTCCTGCCACGTGCCGCCGCTGTACACCTCGGTGCGATGGTTGGTAGTGGAGTAGAATTCATCCGGGGCAACACCGTCGGCAGGAGCGGGAACGGTTACACTCTCCGGCACACGCGCTTCGTAACTGCCCTGCTGAATGAGTTTTTCGGTGATTCGGCTCAACTGCTCCTCAGTATCACAGATAAGATCGATTTCGAGCCTGGAGACACTTACATTCGTCTTCCCGATAACGAACTCGACAATTTCGTAGTCACCGCCTTCGGCGATGATCAAATTGAGTATCTTCCCGAGAATTCCGGAATCGATGAGATGTCCTTCAGATATAAAGCGCCGTTTCATAGGATTTTTGCAATTATCACTATTATACGGAAGATTGTAAAGACCATGCATCTTTTGTACAATAATAGAGCACAGTACTCGTATATGCCTATGAAGTTTAAGAGAAAGATAGCTTTTGTGGTAACAATTATATTCCTCATCTTTCTGGTCGCATTCGGCCTGCTTATCTACACGGTGACCAACATTTTTTCACTCGAAGATGTTAAATACCAGTCTTCTCAGCTTCTCTCCGACATGTACTATCTCGATTACGTTACCCAATCCATTCTTCCGACCAGTTTCAAAACCACAGAAGAGATTCGAAACGATCTGATTTTGGCCACCAATGCTTTCGAGAAGACACTCTCAACACTGGTCGAAGAGAGTACCAACCGTTTTCACACTCGCGAAATCGAGGAGAAACTGCAGATCGCTTCCCGCCTGTGGGAGTTTACCAAACAAGATTTAGAAACGATCGCCGACCATCTCGCAGCGTTGATCGAAAGCGGTATCGAGAGACGGAAGGGGCCGATGAACAGCCTTATGTATTACCACTTAAAGATGAATACAGAAGAGCTGTATCTGAACAAAGACCACTACCACATTCTAAGAATGGAAAACGGCATTGATATGGTATTAGGCGGTGCCTACAGCTACATTGCTACCCTGCAGAGCCTGGACAGTGCAATCAAAGATCGGGCTGACGCCTTTATACGGCTCAGTCTCGTTCTCTCCATTCTTCTTATTGTAGGCTTTGTGGGGGCCGCACTCATCCTTGTTTTTCTATTCAGTCATCAAGCCTTGGCCCGGCAGGTAGAAAAACTACTCTCGGAAGCGGTAACCAATGTGGAAGAAAAACGCCGGGCAGAACTGCGCGCCCTTCAATTTCAGATCAACCCCCATTTTCTCTACAACACGCTCGGCTCGATCCGGCTCGTTGCAGCAAAAAACAAAGACAAAGAAACGGCGAATATGCTTATGGTGTTGAGCAGACTGCTTCGCAAGACCACAACCCGCAGCCCCACTTTGATTACCGTGGAAGAGGAGCTGGCAACACTCGAGGATTATATCAATCTATTGCAAATACGATACAAAAACCGGATAGCGTTTACCACGGAAATACCGGCGGAAGTAAAATGTCTCTTTATGCCGGCTCTTCTATTTCAACCGTTGGTCGAAAATGCTGTCCTTCATGGTCTCAGTGAGAAGTTAAACCGACCGGAGACCTCCGAGCGGTCCGGACCGAGGGAGCAGCCGGTCCTTACCATTACCGGAACGACAAAAGGAGGGAACCTCTATTTTACCGTATATGACAACGGCACAGGAATGCACGAACACCAGATCGAAGAGCTGTTCCAACGAGACGGGGACCGGACTATAAAAGGCAGAAACGACGGCCACATCGGCCTACTCAATATTCATGAACGAATTATTTACAACTTCGGGACAGAATACGGACTGAGCATTAAGAGCCGGATTAACGAGTTTACAAAAGTACACATACACCTTCCGACGTTGCCTGGTGAAACGGAGACTCATTGATGATCACTGTTATGCTCGTAGACGACGAACCGTTTATTCGGGAATCGCTCAAAGCTCTGGTCGCATGGGAAGAGCATGGGTTCTCGATCGTCCACGAAACGTATAATGGAAAAGAAGCTCTTAATTTTCTGAAGACCGGAGATGTAGACATAATTATTACCGATATCAAAATGCCGGTGATGGACGGTCTAGAGCTTATCGAGCAGGTCCATCTCTATTATCCGCAGATAAAGATAGTCGTGTTAAGTGCCTTCGACGAGTTTCATCTCGTTAAACAGGCATTTAAACTCGGAGTACAGGACTATATGCTGAAATCAGAGATGGAAGAAGCTCAAGTCATTGCTGTTTTAAAGAAAATTCAACAAGACATTGCTCAACAGCACGAACGTGAAAACTATCCCAGGGAATCCGCCCTTCAGGAAACGTACGCGGAAGACCATATTTTCGAACAGATTCTCACCGGCGATTCGGACACCTACGAAGAAAGAAAAGTAAAAGTAAAACAGCTCGAGCAGATCGGATGCAGGTTGAACGACGATATTACATACGTTGTACTTCTTATCAAACAAACGAAAGAACAATCTTCGCAATTCGAACTATTCGAACTGATGAGAGATTACCCGGGTTGTTTTTTCATGGGCAGCAGAGAACAAACATGGGGTATTTTTTTCACCTTTTCGGGCAGTGCTTCTTGGTCTTCGATCCTTTCTGTAGCCGAACGGTTTTTTAAAACATTGTCCGAGCGGCTGCACGTTCCTCGCCTTATGGCGGGATTAAGCAGTAAAGGAACAGGGATGGAAGAGCTGGTAAACTGTTATCGGCAGGCTTCGGTTGCCCTTCACTATGGGTTCCTCAGAGGAAAAGGGAAGATTATAACCTATTCATCCATACAAAACGAACACATGAACAGCTCTTTTGATCCGGAAAAAAAAGCAAAATTGTTCAGAACGCTGCTAAACAGACAGGATTTTACCGGGTTACACGAGAAGCGTGAAGCATTTTACGTAAAAACGGTCCATTTAGCTCCTCCCCAGATCGATCAAACGAAACGTCTATTTATTCTCTACTCTTTTTATATACACGATTTTTTTGACCGCTATCCCTTTTCCGGAGACACAGTTCTTTATGAAAAAATTGATGAGTTCAACGAATGGGTCCGACCGGAGGGAGATCTCAACGATCACAACCTTTGGCTGGACTCGGTTATTGCTTCCATTTTAAAAGTGGCATGCGGGAGAAGCCAATTGATTCACAATGCCGTTCATTACATCCACAATCATCTCCACGAAGACATCTCCCTCAGTACTATTGCCGAGCACCTGCAGGTGAGTGAACCGTATTTGAGTAGAAAGTTCTCGAATGAATTAGGAATACATCTGACTCATTTCATTTCAAAAATAAAAATGGAAAAAGCGGCGGAATTCTTAAAATCCGGCACCTTGAAGATTTATGAAATCGCGGAAATGGTCGGGTATAACAACCCGGAGCATTTTAGCCGCGTATTCAAACGAATTATGGGGAAAAGCCCGAAACAGTTTACAGTCAGGTAAAAATCCGTCAAAAAATGACAGAAATCGTCATGGTGTCCCTCCAATCGATATGGTATTCTAGTATCAATCCAAAAAAACATCCAATATAGGAGGTGTTTATGAAAAAATTAGTTGTACTGGCATTACTGCTTCTGTTGAGCAGTATGGTTCTGTTTGCTGCAGGACAGCAGGAAGCTCCAGCCGAAGAAGGTCCTGAAGGGCCGAAGACCCCGATCGAGGTGCTCAACCCGGGATTCAGTTACCCCACGGAGCGTATTACCCTCGATTACTGGCACGTTCTCGGCAGCCGCGAAGGCTTTCACGAACTGGCCCAAGAGTTTGCGGAGGAGTACAGTGAAATCCATCCCAATGTAAAGATCAATGTCCGTCAGATTCCCAACGCACAGCAGCGGGCAATCTGGACAACAGCATTCGAATCGAACACGGCGCCGGACATCGCCTGGATCGAAGCCCAGGTCGGCCTTATCAACGAGGGGCTGCTTCCCGCTCCGGAGTGGGTAGTAGATTACCTGGAAGAAAACTTTACCGATTACGCTTTGAGTCTCTGTAAGGTAAAAGGGGTAAGTTACGGATGGGCCGGCTGTGAAATCGATGCGGGGCAGATGCTCTATTACCGAAGCGACCTTTTTAAAGAAGCCGGACTGGACCCCAACGATCCTCCGGGAACAGTCGATGAACTCATCGAGTACGCCAAACGGCTTACGGAAACCGATTCGAGCGGGAACATGACCCAGGCAGGTATCGCCCTCCGCTACGCCGGCGGTCCGCAGGGAATCGGCGACAAGTTCAGTAAATACGCTTCCGCTTTCCTCGACACACGGAAACAGTTTTTCTACAACGAAGATTACAGTAAAGTCATTTTCGACGATCCGGGCTGGATAAAAGGCGGGCAGTCCTACCAGGACCTTGTATTTAAACACAAAGTGACAAATACCAATCTTCCTATACCGATCAACGCTTTCGGACAAGGCCTTGCCGCCATGACAAACCGGGAATCTTTCTTTGCCGGATGGCTCAATGAGAACTTTCCGGATTCAGAATACGGTATTGCACCTCTGGTAAACGGTGATTATGAAACGGGGGCCATGCCCTGGCTCGCGTTCCAAGGGGTAACCGTGGATTCCGAATACCCGGACGTTGCATGGGACTTCAATATGTTCATGCTGCAGCCGGAAAACGAATTGAGAATGGTAAAAAACAACGGAGGACTCTCCAGACTGAAAGTCCACCAGGATGATCCGTTCTTCGAAACACTCCCCTACTATGAGACATTCATAAAGATGACCCAAGAACGTCCGATCGTGCGAAACCCGTATCTCGATCCTAATACTCTTGTTGCCGAACTCGAAACGAAAGTCGGAGAGGTTGCCATAGAACTGCTTACCGATCCGGACGCGGACGCGGAAACACTTATGCTCCAAATCAACGACTATGCTAATCAGCGTCTCAGCGAAGTGAAATAATTACGATTCTACATCTTACTGCTCGGGGCAGGTGCTGTGTTGCGTATATGTTACCTGCCCCGGCTTCTTCCAGGAGATCAATTACAATGGCTAACGGATTCAAATCGAGTATAGTACAAGACTTACGCCATCCTGTGCTCAAATGGGGTTATATTTTTGCTCTACCGGGGGTTGTTGCTTACCTTCTTTTTACTCTTTACCCGATCGGGAGCACCCTCTGGCAGTCACTCCATTTAGTCACAGGCGCGGCAAATCCTTGGAAGTTCGTGGGGCTTTCCAACTATCAAACGATATTCAAAGACAAAATTTTTTGGGAGTCTCTTCGGACCACGATCGTATATGTCCTGATGACCGTCCCCGTAGGGACTTTCATTTCTCTCATCGTTGCTATCGCACTGCAAAATATTGGGAAAGGCAAAGGGTTTTTCAGGGCTTTTTTCTTTATTCCCAGCGTTGCCGGTATTGTCGCAGTAGGTATTATCTGGGGGTGGCTCTACGAGCCGTATAACGGACTGCTCAATCTGGTTTTTGAGGCAATAGGCCTGCCGAGGCTCAACTGGCTACGGGATGAAAACCTTGCTTTAGGGTGTATTGCTGCAATGACTATTTGGAGGACCATGGGGTATAACATGGTTATTCTTCTGGCAGGGATACTGGCAATCCCGCCCCAATATTACGAAGTCGCGGACATCGATGGAGTAGGATTGTTACGGAAACACATCTCTATTACCCTTCCTCTCGTATCACCTGCTCTCTGGTTTGTCATCATCTACAATACAATCAAAAATATGCAGGTGTTCACCGAGGTATTCGTGATGACCGGTGGCGGGCCGGGTCATGCTACTACCACCATTGGATTCAGGATTTACCAGAACGCATTCGTGTTTATCAGCTTCGGAAGGGCAGCGGCGAACGCTGTGGTCCTCTTGCTGATTATCCTGATAATAACTCTTATCCAGCTCCGGTTTTTCAACCAGGGAACAAAAATAGAGTACTAGGAGAGGACTGTGGCACTATCAAAACAGAGAAAAAGAAAAATCAATACCGCAATAATCTACATCGTACTGTTTATCATCGGTTTGACCATATTGCTCCCTTTCTTCTGGATGGTCAGTACTTCATTCAAACCGAAACCGGAGATATTGACAAGAGATGTGCGACTTTTACCCCAGGAACCGACTCTTGATCCATATAAAACCGTGTTCAGGCGGGTCCCCTATTGGATAAACCTATTCAACAGTTTCTTTATATCTTCGGTAACGACCGCGATAGCCATTTTCTTCGCTACCATGACAGGGTATGGAATTGCCAAATACAACAGCAGAGGGCTTAACGTCATTTTTGTTTTTATTCTTACTGCATTGATGATTCCGCCGTTTGTCATCGCCATCCCGCTCTATCTGGTGGCGGCAAAAATCGGAGTAATAAATAGCCTTTTCGCGGTAATCATTCCCTTCGGGGTAAGTAATTTCGGAATTTTTCTTATGCGTCAATTCTGTATTTCCATCCCGGATGATCTCCTGGCTGCAAGCAGGATAGACGGGGCAAGCGAGTTTAGGACATTTACCCAGATCGTCTTTCCTACCGTTGCTTCGGGATGGGCAGCCCTCGGTGTATTGAAGTTTCTCATGACCTGGAACGACTTTTTTTGGCCCTTGATTATGTTGACACGGGAACGCAAGATGACCCTTCAGGTCATGCTTGCCCAGAGTGTCGATTTTGAAATGGGGGTCGACTACGGATTCGTTATGGCACTGACAACACTGATGGTCGTTCCAATACTCATTATCTTTCTCCTCTTTCAGCGGAGGATCATCGAGGGTGTCTCCCTGTCCGGGATGAAAGGATAAGCGAAAGAGGAGCTATAGTCTATGTCCAACAGAGAACCTGCTGCGATGAGCTCGCGTGAACGGTTTACCACGGCCTTCGAACACCGTGCTCCGGACCGGGCACCGATCGATTATCAATCGAAAACCGCAATTGACAAGAAGCTCAAAGCGTTTTACGGGATCAGTTCGGAACGGGAGATTCTCGATACCTTAGGATGTGATTTCTATTATCTCTCGGTACGAGACATAAGTCAGAACGAAACGGCACTTCCCATCTACCGGGGCCCTGAACTCTACTTCAGTGACACTGAACGGATCTGCCCCTTCGGGATCCGTTTTAACAGAAGCGTGTTGGCCGACAAGTTCGGTGCCGACGAGGCAATCGAAGGGCCTTTAGAGAACGCCACATCAGCGAAAGACATTCTCGATTACCCCTGGCCCGACCCGAAGTGGTTCGACGTCGAACCGCTCTTAGAAGAGTGCGATACTTTCTCCGACAAGGTGATAATCGGCGGGTTCTGGTCCGGTATTTTGGGGGACAGTTACCGAATGCACGGCTTCGAGAACTTCCTTCTCAATCTGGCTATGAAGCCGGATATTATCAAAACGCTTGTCGACCGGATGACCGATTTCTATCTGGAATTGAATGAACGGGCCTTCTCGGTTCTCAAAGGCAAGCTGGACATCTTTTTCTTCGGAAACGACTTCGGCTCCCAGAAGGGGCTTCTCTTCAGCGAAGAGATGTGGGACGAGTATTTCGGAGAAAACTACAAGAAGCTGTGCGGACTGGCCCACAGCTACGGGTTTAAAACCATGGCCCATTCCTGCGGGTCTATTTACAAGATTTTAGACAGGCTCATCGATGCGGGTGTGGACATCATCGACCCGGTCCAGACTACGGCCGCGGACATGGCGCCTGAAAAACTGAAGGAGCGTTTCGGCGACCGTATCGTCTTCCACGGTGCAATCGACACTCAGCACATACTTCCTAAAGGTACACCGGAAGAGGTCCGTACACACGCCGAAGAGACCATCAGGATTCTGGGTAAGGACGGGGGATACATATTCGTCTCCTGCAACAGTTTGCAGGACGATACCCCCGTTGAGAATATCGATATGATGTACCGCACGGCACGAGAGTTTCGATACCAGGACGCCGCTCTGTGAGTATTACACAGCAGGCACAGCATTATAATTAAGGAGAATATCGTGAGTATACCGGTCATCGTGACGGATAAAGAGTACAAAAAAGGTGAAAAAATTTTCGAGGCACGGGGTGATACGTACCGGTGGATTATTTCTTCTCCGGAGGAAGAAGCGGTAGCTGAGGCGGTACGAAAAAACAAGGCCCATATTGTGGTCCTGGGGGTAGATACCTATACCGGTGAGCTGTATAAAGCGCTTTCCGAGAGTGCCGCTGACGGCGCGGGCCTGATCGTGCGGCACGGTGTCGGCTGTGACGGGGTCGATACAAATCTGTGCAGACAGTACAACGTACTCCTTGCCAATACACCGGGGACCCTCGATCA
This sequence comes from uncultured Spirochaetales bacterium, assembly GCA_964557375.1. Taxonomy (GTDB): domain Bacteria; phylum Spirochaetota; class Spirochaetia; order SPDA01; family CAZJBZ01; genus CAZKZZ01. The sequence continues at coordinate 10,226 of CAZKZZ010000059.1, forward strand.
ATCGGTGGCTGAATACACCATGGCCTTGCTTCTAAGCCTTTTTCGAAACGTACCGTCACGGGACGCACTCATGCGGGAGAAAAGGTTTGTCCCCAAAACCGGATTCGAGCTGAAAGGAAAAACCTTAGGAATTGCAGGGTTGGGCCACATCGGCAAGATAGTAGCCCGGAGTGCGGGTATCGGATTCGGCATGGAAGTAGCCGCTTTCGACTGCATATCCATCAAACATCAGGCGGACCAGGCCGGCGTGAGCTCGGAAGAGTTTATGGGACAGTTCGGATTGAGTGCGTGCTATATCGATTTCAACACCTTCGCCGTTTCGATCGATATTCTTTCGATCCACATGCCGGTAACCGAAGATACGACCGGTTACTTCAATGCAGAACGGCTGGGACAATTAAGGAAAGGTACGTACGTTATCAACACTTCCCGAGGTAAATTGATAGAGGAAACCGCTCTCTACGACTTACTCGCGTCCGGACACCTTGCAGGTGCTGCTCTGGATGTGTATTGGAACGAACCGTACCAACCGGTCGACCCGAAAAAAGACCTGCGCACCTTGGAGAACACCGTTCTCACTCCCCACATTGCCTCAGATACTCGGGAATCGAACGATCGGATGGAATATTCGGTTCTTGCCAATATGGAGTATTTTCTTGCAGGTGAAATCGAAAAGATGAATCTTGTCGAATAGACCAATAAGAGTAGTTTTTGTATGGAAGGAGACAATATGGAAGGAAGAATAAGAAAACACGCCCATCTCGATAAGCAGGAGACAGTTGAAAATCCGCCGGGCATCCGCCGCACAACCCTCGCCTTCAACGATGCGACCATGCTGTGCCATTTCACCATGAAGTCGGGGGCCGAGATCCCTCTCCATAACCACGAAGCAGTCCAAAACGGATACGTGATAAAAGGAAAAATAAAGTTCCTTCTCGAAGGAGATGAAAGTTTTATAGCGGAGACCGGGTCTGGATACGTCTTCGATCCAAAAGAATATCACGGGGCACAGGTGTTGGAAGAGAGTGAAGTGATCGAGTGTTTCTCTCCCATGCGCCCGGAGTATGTTAATAAATGAAAATAGATGGATGGTTCCGACGCGCCGGATTGACTTAGTCAATTTACTTAGCTAATATATGATATGATCACAGTAACTAT
>CAZKZZ010000059.1:11393-19262 GCA_964557375.1 uncultured Spirochaetales bacterium
GTCAAATCCAAACATCGTGTTGATACTCACCGACCATTTCCGCCCCGACGTCCTGACCGGGCCTCAGAGCCGGAAAACCATGCCGTGCCTTATGGGTATTGCAGACAGGGGAACACTGTTTACAAACTGTTACAGCGCCTCTCCTCTCTGCCAGCCGGCCCGCTCTTCGATTATAACGGGGCTCTATCCTTCTCAGCACGGCATCTGCGGTAATCAGGCACCCCCGATCTCTTCGGGGCTGCGCCAAGAAACCTTCATGCACCGGCTCAAGGAAGCAGGTTATTACACCGCTATGATCGGCAAACACCACTATCTCGACCGGGCGGGCATGAACATGGATGTCCGCGACGATTATCCGACCGTCAAAGAGTACGGATTCGATCACGTGTTTACCGTTGATGATGATCACATCAACCTCTATAACAATGACGAATATACCCAGTACATGAAAGACACGGGCAGATTCGAGGAGTTCAAGCGGGTGTTCGAAGAGCGGGCCTGGGAGTGCGGGGTAAATCCCTTTCCCGAGGACGACACCCCGGACGGATTTATCGGTATGCATGGGGAAACGTTTGTCCGGGAATACGGCCGGGAAGAACCGTTTTACCTGAACCTTTCTTTTATCGGACCGCATCCGCCTTACTGGCATCCGGGTAATCTGCGGCATGAGCCTGAAGTGATGGAAGAACCGCTCGGGGCCGACTGTCCCGAACACCTCTACCGGGGTGAGGTACTCTACGAAGCAAAGGGGCTTAGCGCGCGGGAGAACAGGGCCCACTATATGGACAAGTGCAGCTTGATCGACAGACAGATCGAGCGGCTTACGACCGCCCTACAAGAACGGGGGTTGCTCGAGAACACGGTCATCATCTTTACTTCCGACCACGGCGATAACTTAGGAGATTACGGTATCTGGGACAAGCGGTTTTTCTACGAACAGAGCGTTGGTGTACCGCTCATCCTGGCAGGACCGGGAGTGCCGAGGCAGGAGCGGTTAAACGGGGCGAGATTGAGCAAAGCCCTGGTAACCCATCTAGACCTCTACCCGACAATGCTCGAATTGGCCGGGATAGAGCGCGACGCTGCAAACTACAGCAGGAGGGTCGGACACAACCTGTTCAGGCCGGGAAGGAGCCTGCTCTCAACCCTCGCGGACGAGTACGGAGGCGGTCCTGCCGGGTTCCACGATGCGGTGTTCGCGGAACTTGCTACCTCAGTGATGGTCCGTACCGCCGGCTGGAAGCTGGTATTCGATCCGGAACAGGGCGGCGTGACGCATCTCTACAATCTTACCGTTGACCATCATGAGAGTGAAAACCTCGCCGGACGTGCGGGATATGAGATGATCACTGCCCGGCTCATCGAAAAACTGCTGGGCCACAGGATTACGTGCACCCAGTATACCCATCAAAAAGAGGAGAAGAGGCTCCAGCACATCCGGGCCGGATTATAATGCAGAAAACAATCGAACAGCGTGTAGAACAGTTTACACAATTTTACAAGAAAGAAAATAAAGAACACCTCTTGGGGTTTTTCTTGGGCAGCGAGTATCCCCTCTTCCGGTATGAAGCATCGCAAACCCTTCCCGAAGACCGTCCCCTTACCCCGGACGATTTCCCCGTCGAAGCGTATGTTGCAGACAGCAACCTGCTTTTCGAAGGGCATGAAGCGTGCGGGGGAGATTTTATCTGGGCGGCCAACGCCTTCTGGGGCATTCCCTGGCTGGAGGCGGCTTTAGGATGTCCTCTCAAAGCGAGCCACTCTTCCGGTTCAATCCACTCCGAACCCCCCGGAGCAGGTGCTCCAGGAGCGGACAGCTCCGGGACCGTTCTCCCCGATATGGTCATCCCCGAGTTCGACGAACAGAACCGGTGGATCAAAAAAACCGGTGAGTTTTTAGACGCCCTCGCTTCTGCAAGTAAGGGGCGGTATCCTCTTGCGCAGTACCCTCTCGCCACCACCAGGATGCGGGGAGTAGCCGACCTGCTTTCCGCACTGTACGGGGGCGAACAGTTCGTGTTCAAGCTGATGGAAGCCCCGGAACAGATGCACCGGGTATGTGAGGAGCTTACCCGGTTCTATATCGAATACGGGAAGTATCAGCTGGAACGTATTCCCGACTTTCACGGAGGGATCGGTTCATTCTACTACAGTGCCTGGGCGCCTGCGGGGACGGTGTGGCACCAGGAAGATTCGGTCATGCTCCTTTCACCGGACCTCTACCGCGAGTTTATTCTTCCCTGCGACCGGAAGATCTTCGAGGCCTTTTCAGGAAACATTATGCACTTTCACTCAGTCGGGGGCTATATCCCGGTCGAAGAAGTGTTGGAGCTCGGGCCTACTGCTGTCGAATATCACATCGATGCCGGCGGCCCTTCCGCGGAAGAGCTCTACGACACTCACATGAAGATTTTGAAAAAAGCACCCCTTATCATCTGGGGAGAGATGAGTAAAGCCGACCTCGACTGGATCTTTGACAAACTCCCTGCCGAAGGGGTTGCTGTCAATACGGTTGTCGCCTCTTCGGAAGAAGCACACGATATCTGGGAGAGGTATAAATGACGGAGCAGCCCCTGTGAAACAAGATGTACTGCAGATGCTTACCGGAGAAAAACCGCATAAAATACCGAGCAAGGAGACCTTGAACCATCCGGGAATCATAGAAAGCGCCACCGGAATCGACCCTTTCGCCGACACCCCGTCAGCCTATCGGGAAGCGTACCGAAAACTCGGAATTGACATCATTAATCGGGTGCCGGAACAAAATGCACCGGAGCCGTTAAACCCGGGTGAGGTCGTGGATATGGGAAACGGCTACAAAAAATCACCGCTCGGGGTGTATGACACGGTGGCCCGGTACGAGTATCCGTTCAAAGATGTGGATGAGTTCTTTGCCGCCGATACAATAGATCCCGATTATCATGAACTGCTGACTCCGGTCCCACACCGGCTCGATGCAGATGAAATACAGCGGAAAGAACAGCTCATAGGAGATATCGGGATCTACTACTACCAGATTTATACGACCTTCTTTATGTGGGGAGTCGAATATCTGGGATGGGAAGTGTTTATGATGGCTTCCGCTCTCGACCCGGAACAGCTCAAGGAGAAATTTCTCGATGTGGTATTCGAAAAATCACTCCATCTAATAAAAGAGCTGTGCAAATTGGACTGCCCGTTTGTATTCTGTCATGATGACCTGGCCGACAAGAACGGTCCGATCTTCTCGCCCGAGTGGTACGAATCGTACATTTTACCCCGGTACCCCGAGCTGTGGGAACCGATCAAACAGGCGGGGAAAAAAGTTATCTTTGTCGCGGACGGTAATATGGAACAGTTTATGGACCCGCTTCTCGAGTCCGGAATCGACGGGGTGATGTTCGAAAATCCCGCGACTGATTTTGATCTCATTCTCGAGAAAATGAAAGGTAAAATTGTAATCGGCGGAGCTGATACCAGTATCCTCACTTTCGGTACGCCGGAGCAGATCAAACAGCACATTCGCGAAGTCCATGAGAAAACCGTAGATTTTCCCGGTTTTGCTCTTTCCTCACCGGGCGGATTACACGGAAATATTCCGCAGGAAAATCTCGAAGCATATTTTGACATACGCGGTGAACTATCCTACACACCTGAAAATTGGAGAAGCTGATGTACACGAACCCTGTAAAACATGCCTTACTGCATAGAGAAATAACTATCGGGACCTGGCTGCAGATACCCCATCCCGGCATTGCCGAGGTGTTTGCGAACACCCCGTACGACTGGATCACACTGGATTGCGAACACTCGGAAGCAGGGCCTGCCGAGTTTGTTCAATTTGCCCGTGGAGTAGAGAGCCGGGCAGTTTCCCAAACAGTTTCGCATCAGGATGGGGACAAACCGGGGAGAAAACCGCTTCCCTTTGTCCGAGTACGGGAGAATGACACGATGGCAATTCGGCAGATGCTCGATGTAGGGGCGTGGGGCATATTCGTCCCTCTGGTAAACTCCGCGGAGGAGGCAAAAAAAGCAGTAGCTGCGGCCAAATATCCGCCGCAGGGGGTTCGGGGTTTTGCCTATTACCGGTCAAACGACTACGGTGAGCATTTTACCGAGTATGTCGAACAAGCCAATGATAATATCGTCGTTATCATCATGATAGAATCCAAAGAAGGGGTCGAAAATATCGATGAGATCCTGGCTGTAGAAGGCGTAGATGGAGTGTTCTTAGGCCCCTACGATATGAGCGGTTCGTACGGAATCGTGGGCCAGATCGATCATCCAACGATTGTGAAAGCCAAAGAGCGGGTGGTTGGGGCATGTAAAAATGCCGGAAAGAGTGCCGGCCTCCACGTGGTCCTTCCCACTGAAGAACAGATAGGCGGAGCGATCGAGGCAGGGTTTACACTTATCGCATTGGGGATGGATGACATCTTTCTAGACCGTGCAGCCAAAGAGGCGTACTCTTTTGCCCAAAAAGCCGCGCAGAAGGCACGGTGAAACCTTACTCCGTTATCTCTACCTGTTTGCGCCTGGGCAGCTCTGTTACGTAGCAGTCTTTTTTGTATGTCCGTTCAGGAAGAACAACCAGCACATTGGCTGAATCGTTTCCATAGGCAAACGGGGCGTGGTGCCAGACCCCGACATCGAGGACGACCATCGTCCCTTTCGGTACATGAAACACTTCGATCGTTTCGGTGTCGAGCTCATCCGGTGTTGCAACGGCAACATGGATAAGAATATCACTGTCTAACGGCAGCAATCCTTCACCGCAGTTGTTGTGGTACTCGCTGGTATCTACTACCAAAGGGCGCTTTTCCACACGGCATATTGAAAAGGAAGCGCGGGTAGCTGTGCCGAGTTCGAGCTGCAGCATATCCCGGAAAAACTGTACCGGTTTCTCCCCTATAACAGGTGTATCCGGGTCGATCATATTCCGAAATGTGCCGTAAGCGGCAAACGAATCCAGGGTAAGTTCTTTGATGTTTGTTTGGGCCATTATTTCCTCCGAGTTATTATTATATAGTGCCTCAAAGATTGTTGCAAAGTGCAGCCTTTTTCTCCGCCGACTTTTTCCCCCAATAACGCTGGATTTGTGCAATAATCATGCCCGCGAGCATCAACCCGCAACCGAGCAGGGTGGTAAACGTAGCCGGCTCGCTCAATATGAGCCACCCCCCGAAAAACGCGAACACCGATTCCAGGCTGAAAATGATCGCCGCGTGCCCCGGAGGGGCGTCCTTCTGCCCGATAACCTGCAGCGTATATGCTATACCTACCGAACCGACCCCGCCGTAGAGAATGGGGATGGCCGCGTTTAGAATATCCTGAAGGAGAATTTGCTCACGAAATAGCGCCACACCTATGCTGAGAAGGGAACAGGTAAAAAACTGGGTCATGGAAAGGGGGATCGCCGGGAACTTCGGAGAGAGCTTGCCGATGAGAAGCACATGCGAGGCAAAGAAAAAAGCACAGATGAGGACGAGAAAATCTCCTTTGGAAATACGCAGTCCCTGGGTTCCGCTTAAAAAATACATTCCTGCAACGGCCAAGACGGCCCCGATCCACACCCCGATACCGGGCCGCTGTTTAAAAAAAAGACCGGTAAGGGGGACGAGGATAACATAGAGTCCGGTGATGAAGCCCGCATTCCCCGCGGTGGTATAGAGCAGACCCACCTGCTGAAATGAAGAAGCTAGAAAGAGGACCGTCCCTCCCAATACCCCGGCGAGAAGAATGTGGATTGTGCGGCGATGAACTGGTTCTGTGCTCCCCTCCCCTTCACTTCGGCCGTTTTGCCGGGCCGACCGGTCTCGGGAGCTCTTATACTTCGCCCTCAGCAAAAACGGCAGCAGCGATACTCCCCCCAACGCAAACCGAACGCCGTTGTAGGTGTACGGGCCGACAAACTCCATTCCGGCCCGCTGTGCTACGAAAGCAAAACCCCACACAGCAGCTGTGAGAAGCATGAGAAAATCTGCTTTAACAGTTTTTGAAATCATATCCGAGGTATACTATCGATAGAGGATGTAAGGATCAACCGATAATAGTTATTTTGAACTGACACTGGAATTTTTTTCCGGGAGAAAGGGCCATTACACCCTCTTTTTCCCGGAAATCCGGCTTTTTTCCCCTCGTGGATGCAATACCGTACCACGGTTCGATACACACGAACGGCGCACCGCCCGGTTTGGCCCAGATACCGAGATAGGGAAACCCGGGGAAATCCACCCGGACAGCCGTACTGCTCTTCTTGCTTTTCAAGGTTACGTACCCGGATTGGAATCCGTCCAAAATGATCGCACTTTTATCGAATAGAGTAGGCGTAATCGGGACCTCACGCTCGTTATCCAAAAACAGTTCCGCCGATCCGTCGAGAAGCCGGTCTACGAGCATTCTTCTGTTTATGGACTCCGATGTTTCGAACTCGAGGATATAATCCTTCATCGATTCATCCGGTCGAAGCGGGACGTTGAACCCGGGATGGCCTCCCACCGAAAAATAGATTGTATCCGTATCTGTATTGATAACTTCAAACCGATTTACAAGTGAGTTGTCTTCCAACAAATAAGAAACTGTAAACTCGAAATCGTAAGGGTATTCTTTTTTAATCTCGGCATTCGGAGTCAAACGGTACACGAGCGAGGGTTCCTTTGCAAGCGCTGCAGAATCGACCAGCTCGAACTCGGAGATGCGGGCAAATCCATGAGCCTCCATCGTATATTTATTGTCACCTATTTTTAGAACATCATCTTCGAGGGCCCCGACGATAGGGAAAAGCACAGGGGACTGACCGTCCCACCACACCGGGTCTCCCTGCCATAAATATTCTGCCCCGTTTTCCAATGAGCGGATTTGGGAAAGCTCCGCCCCGAAACTGTTTACACCGACCTCGAGCTTTTGGTTTTTAATGGTATGTATCATCTGTTTTCCTTGTTTTTATTATCCGGCGAACCTATAAAACGGTAAGCCCGGCACATCAGTTTTTACGAGGAACATACTTCCCGCGTGGGGCTGCTCGGCGAGTTCCTTTTCATCGAGACCGGTCCTGGCCGTTGTGATATACAGTTCATCCAGCTCCTCCCCTCCGAACGCACACGCAGTAACCTGCCCGACCGGAATGGAAACTTCAGCAAGTTGTTTCCCTGTTTGCGGGTCCCATCGGGCCACCTTCCACCCGCCGAACTGGGCAATCCAGAGCATACCTTCCCGATCGATGGCCATACCGTCCGGTTTCCCTTCTCCCTCGGGAATGTTTACAACAACCCGCCGGTTACTGATATTACCCGTCTCCTTATCATAATCGAAAGCAGCTACCTGCCCGGTAGGTGAATCGTTAAAGTACATGACTGTCTCGTCTGGAGTCCAAACGATTCCGTTGGATACAGTCACCCCTTTGATCATGGTCTCTACTGAATAGCCGCCGCTACCGGCATCCGTGGTTTTGGCAGGTGAAAGCCTGTACAGGGAGCCTGTCGGATTACGGTGTTCGATGCCCATCGTCCCCGCCCAGAACCTGCCTGCAGGATCACACTTGCCGTCGTTAAACCGGTTCTCCGGTTTGTCTGCTTCCGGGTCTGCGATAAAGGTAAGTTCCCCGCTTTCTTCATCCAAGAAGTGGAATCCGTTCTCCAGAGCAACCACCAGGCCCCCGTTCTCCCTAACGACCAGCGTACCGATCATCTTGCCGACTGGGACCATGGTGTCGTTACCTGTTTTCGGATCAAAGATATGGACCTCTCCGGCATTGATATTCACCCAGTAGAGTACTTTCCGGGTAACGTCCCAAAACGGACCTTCACCTAAATCTGCTTTTACATCTAATATAATTTGTGCTTTTTCCATGACCGAATATTAGTCCCAAAAGATAGGCGATGTCCAGGCCCA
>CAZKZZ010000060.1:0-19219 GCA_964557375.1 uncultured Spirochaetales bacterium
TTTCTCAAGGTTGGTTTAGGAACATTTCCTTTTATATATCCAAAGGGCAATATAGCCATTGATTCTGATTCTTTAAAAGAAGCAATTCGGCTGACCTTTCATACCAGGAACACTTCGCTGCCTGCTACCCCGGCAATTTTCACTGAAGGTTTCGAGAAAAATGAACGAAACATACAGATGTGGGGATCCTTCCTTAATCGTATCAAAGCTGATCACATCGTCTTCGGAAAGGTAATTGAGCTGATTAAAAATAGGCTGGAACCAATTTATCAGAATCTGAAAAATGGAGAATAAAATGGGTTTTTCAAATGTAAAACTTTATGACTGGGTAGATTTCTTCACAGAGTTCTCAAAGAAGATCAACGAACTGATTAACAATGAAGACAGAGATTCCTCGTTGTTTGAATTGGCACAACAATCATTCAGCGAAGACTCTGCAATATGTAAGTATGAATATGTTGATCCCTTCTCATTTATCTATTTTCTCGCCCAGAGAAACACCAAATTCTACAACCCTTTATCATGATGGCCAGACATACCATAACGAAATTCCATGGGATATGTTTGGAATAGCATGCGCCGGTGATGATTTCTTGGCCTTCCTGAAACTGAAAGCTGTAGGTTGTTCAAAATTGACACAGACCCTGTTTCTCATCAATCCCGAGAGCTATTTGCCAATAGACAATAATGTCTATTTGACTGATGAAGATACCTAGATACTATTTCAGGGAATACCTTAGAATCGAAAAAAGTGATTATTGAGAATGCAATGGCAAGAAACAAGGAAATTATCGTATGGATTCAACAGGTTCCGGTAATTAACAAAGAACTCTTTAATACCAAGGCTGCATTATATAGACCTCTTTCAGACCTGTTTTTGAACACACAGGCACAGTTAAAAGACCGGATTTCTGAAATATTTGAATAGGATTCCTACCCCCAATCCTCTTCCCGCCATTCCTCATGGCGGGCGATAGGATCTAAGAGGAACCGTGCTCCGATATTATCCCCCGGACAAATCCGCAGCATCTTCTTCGCTACCCGGTAGGCTTTTTCAAACTCCTTCGTTTTCCAATAGGTCGCGGTCTCGATATCTATCAACCACCCGATAACTGGTTTGCAATCGGAGCAAATGACCTAGAGCTCCGACCGACAATGGACACGATGGTCGATATTTTTAAGTGAATATTAAGAAATGTACAATAAGAATTGGGCGGTGCGGGATTCGAACCTGCGACCCCTAGCGTGTCGAGCTAGTGCTCTAACCAACTGAGCTAACCGCCCAAAGAAATGCCGGCTGATATACTAATCCTTTTTCAGCGTATTTACAATCCGCTCTAAGACTTTTTTTCGGTCGAGCGGTTTTACGATATAATTTTTGGCACCCATCAGAAGGGACTTCTTTACCAGGTCCTGCTTTCCGAGGGCACTTACCATAATTACTTTTGCATTTTTATCGAATTCGATGATTTTTTCAAGGGCCGTTACTCCGTCCATCTTGGGCATGGTAATGTCCATGGTGACCAGGTCGACATTCGGGTAGAGTTCCTTGTATTTTTCTACTCCTGCCTGCCCATCTGCGGCTGTACCTACAACCTCGAACCCTTCAGACGTAAGGATTTGGCCGATCTGTTTCGTGACAAACATCGAATCGTCAATGATGAGAACGCGATACGGCTCGCCGTTATCTTTTTGGCCGTCGGGTGTTCTTTCATTTATGCTTGGAAAATCTTGTTTTGTTTTCATAACAGTGGACCTCCTATGCTCTCTCCCTAACTGCTACATTTATTTCGATTTTGCCTTGTGGAAGCTCTACTGGTACGATGAGGGCTTCTACCCCGGCATCGGTCACTTCCATATTTTCTCCGGTTATGATCGAAGGGGGTGTTAAATCAAACTGGAACCCGAGCTCGTGGAGCTTAGTTACAGCTTGTGCTGTGATCATATTCGCCAGCTCGTTGATCGTCGCTTTTACCATATCGTTTATTTCGGAAAACTCCTCCATGTTCATTGCGGAAGCAACTCCTAAGGCGGTCTCCTTTTTCATGTCAAATAAGACCCTTCCCTCTACATCACCGGCAAGACCAACGATGGTAGCAACGCCGAGTATGGGCTGCGAGGTTGATTTTAAATATAATTCACCGCGCTTTACTTCCTCATTCAACACTTCTTTTAATACATTGAAAGCTGATTCAACAAACGGATTGATGTACTCTATTCTCATTTTTTGTTTACTCCTCGAGCTAAAAGCTTAAGGTTGCTCGTCTTTTCACACCTACTTTATCTTGTTTCTTTTTGGAACGCAACCACTCTTCCGCTGCTTTCGAGCCGGGTCCAGCCGGCCCCGGTAAGTATCTCATTTTCACCAACAATGACAATACCGTTCGGTTTTAGTTTCTCTTCGAACTCAGAAACTATTTTCTGCTGGTCCTGCGGCTGTAGGAAAGAGAGAACATCTCGGGCCATGATAACATCGACCGCAGGAAAAGGATTTTGATGCAGAATATCGTGATATTCGAAGAGAATGCTCTCCTTGATCTCACCCGAAAATTGATGCCCGTTATTCCCCTCTACCAGATATTTCCGGAGAGTGGGAGCAACTTCCGTTATATCAAAGTACAATCCCGGGGCCGATGATATGCTCAAGAGGTCATTATCATTGGCCCAGATTTTTATCCTGCTTTCCGGAAAACTGTCCTGCAGTATCCCGGCCAAAGAGTATGACTCATACCCTTTCCCGCAGCCGGGGTTCCATGCCGAAATCGTTTTTGCTTCGGTCCGGGGCAGAACGGATTTTATTTCATTTATATACTCTTCGCCGAACAATCTTCCTGTATAGTTCGAATAAAACGGATGAAGAAACTCGTTCGCCTCTTCCACCGATTTGAGCTGAATCTCTTTACCCTGACTTTCCCTGAGCTTTCGCCACTCCGTAAGCCGCGCTCTGAGCCACTGTTCGTTCAACTCGGTAACATAGAACTTCTTAAACGTAGCCAGAGTCTCTTTGATGAAGTTGAGCTGCAGCGCCGCGGTCTCTTTCTCACTCTGCGCTTTGGCTGCAGCACTCACCTCGGCTTCAGGTTTTTCAGCCCCTGCTGCACCGGGTACAGGTTCACCGGTATATGCCCGGGGCTGTTCAGCGGGCATCGCTTCTTCAGTTGTAAATATTCGTTCGACATCGAGGATGATGTAGAGCCTGTTATCATTTTCCACCACACCGCTGATATATTTGACATTGATATCGCCGAAGAGCGGGTGTGTGGGCTGGATCGTTTCCGAAGAAATTCCTATTACCTTATCGGTGGAATCGACAATGACCCCGATGATGCCGCTGTCGAGCCTGAGAATGATAATATTTTCCGGCTCTCCTTCCGGCCGTTCCTCTATCGGCAGATTGAACATTACACGCAAATCGATGATCGAGATGATATCTCCCCGGAGATTATACACTCCCCGAACGAACGGGGCAGTATTGGGAACATAGGTAAAATCGGCATCTTTAGCGATCTCTTTGACTTTCATGATGTCGATTCCGTAATCCTTTCCTGCAAGAGAAAAAGTGACCATTTTGAAATCGATATTTTCGAGTGCTTCCTGCTGTTCGTCAGTTTGATTGTTTACTACTTTGTTTTTTACCTGTTCCATACCGTTATCCGATGGTCGCTTCCCGTATGCGCCGTTGTTCCCGTTCCTGTTTGAGTCCCAATTCGAGAAGTTGACTGACATCAATAATCAGTGAAACCGTCCCGTCCCCTAAGATTGTTGCTCCGGCAATTCCGGGAGAATTGGTGTATTTGTCTTTCAGGGGTTTGATGACGACATCTTCTTCACCAATCAGGCTGTCCACCATGAGCCCCATCTTTTTGTCGTCACTGCTTCCGACAATAACGACAAAGTTGTATTCCTGGTTTTCATCGGTGGGGATCCGGAAGAGCCTGTTGAGCCTCAAGAGGGAGATCACATCCTCGCGGAGATTGAACACCTCATAGTTGTCGATCATGTTGATTTCAGACGGTTTTATGCGCTGGCTGTCGAGCACCGATGTAATCGGTATCGCGTAAATCTCTTTTCCAACGCGGACAAGCAGTCCCTGGATGATAGCCAGAGTAAGCGGTAATTTAACCGTAATCCTCGTCCCTACTCCTTTCTCAGACCACACAGTTGCATTTCCGTTCAATTTCTCGATCTGCTTTTTAACGACATCGAGACCGACCCCGCGTCCGGAAACATTCGTAATCTCTTTTGCGGTAGAAAAACCGGGCTCAAAGATGAGATTAAACGCCTCGATGTCGGAAAGCTCCTTATTAGGATGTATTACTCCCCGCTCGATCGCTTTACTTTTCACATCGTCGACACTGATTCCTTTCCCGTCGTCCGAGATCTCGATGCTGATCATATTTCCTTCGTTGCTCGCCCGAAGCAAAACTCGCCCTTCTTCAGGTTTTCCCGCGGCTCGCCGTTCTTCCGGACTCTCGATTCCATGATCGATCGAGTTTCTCACACAATGAATAAGAGGGTCCAGGAGATCGTCGATGACCGATTTGTCCAGTTCCGTTTCTTCACCTTCGATGATAAGCTTTATCTGTTTATTGAGAGATTTAGAAAGGTCCCGAACCAGACGGGGGAACCTCGAAAAAATCTGGGAGATCGGTACCATCCTGATCTGCAGTACTCTTTCGTGCATCTCGGTGGTAATCCGTCCGAGATTTTGAGCGGTCCCTCTGAAATTGCCGATAGTGCCTTTGAGCATAGACTCGAAATTTTCGAAAAGAGAAAACATATCTCCATAGGTTTCATAAATCTCCCGTTTGATCTCTTTGATCTGCTCCCCATTATGGATACGCTCGAGATAATCGGGAAGGGAATCGAAAAGTTCCCGCTGTTTCTCCTGAAACTGCTCTTCCGCGTTTTGAAACTCACCAAGCGCTTCCGCAAACTGGCTTGTCAACTGATTGAATGTGGCCTTGTTGATAACGGCCTCGCTTACCAAATTCAAGAGGGTGTCGATCCTGCTGCTGTCGACCCGCAGGACTGAGCTTTTCATACTGCTCTTTTTTATCTCCGGCTGCTTCGGTTTGCCCTCTTCTTCCGGTTTTTTCTCTTCCACCGGTTTCTCTTCGGGTTGATCTGCTGTTTCTGCTTCGGCTGTGGCCGTCTCGGCCCTTGCCGCTGTACTCTCCTGCTCTGCAGCTCCGGCTGCGTCCGCCGCTTCACCCGCCGCAGGCTGTTCACCGCCGGGGGCTTCAGCCTCTCCTTGCGGCCCCGGTACCGCGGTGAGAAGTTCTACATTAGCCGATTCCACTACATCTGGGATATCCAGTTTTGAGTTTACCTCTTCTTCCGGAGCGGAGGAGGAGACAAAGTAATCCACTACAGGATGGAATTTGTCTTCGTACAGCTCGTCGAACTCTGGAATCGTTTTGAGGACCGAACCCAGTTCTTTGACGGCTGCAAACACCTGAATGCCGCCTACGGTGTTCATAGGATTGTCTTCATCAAACGTAACGGATATTCGGTACAGGGCCTCTCCTTCCCCGGTCATCTCCTGCATCTCGAGGACCTCATACTCGGTCAATCCGCTCGCCGCAGACGCTTCTGCTTCAGGGTCCTGACCTGCGGATTGTTCGGTCTCCGGCGAACCGGCCTGCGCCCCCCCTGACGGCTTGGCCGTTTCTGCTCCCGCGGACAAATAACCGCGGAGTTTATCTTCTATCTCACTGATGTCCCCATCATAGACAGTGCCCTCACTTCTCGCCTCGAGCATTGCCTTTACAACATCTATTGAGTTGAGCAGGGTATCGATTAGCCCTTCATCCACACTGACTTCGTTGTTACGAATACCGTCGAAGACGTCCTCGACAATGTGGGTGAACTCGGAGAGCTCCATCATCTGTACGGTCGCGGCACCGCCTTTGAGAGTATGAGCGGCGCGGAAGATTTCATCGACCGCGTCTCTGTTCTGAGGCTCGTTTTCGAGGACGAGCAGATTCTGCTCTAATAAATCCACTTGGGATTGGGCTTCGATGAAAAAATCTTTTAATAATTCTTCATTATTTGGGTCAAGATAATCGCTCATGTCGGATTAATTCTTATATATAAAATGGAGAAAGTCAAGGTAGTAAAGCATTAGTTATGAATCAAGACAACTCCTTTTTCTATCGATAATAAGGAGGAAAACCTTTTTTTTTTAGAGATTTTGGTATAAACTACCTAAGAGGGAGGCCGTCTGTTCATGAAAACGAGCGCATTGTTATTGAGCATTCTTTTTCTTCTCACAATTCCCCTCGTTGCCGTATCTGCCGCGGACCTGATCGTGCCCAGCTTCGATCTGATGACCCGGGGATATATGGATAGCGGAGCTTTCGTCTTAGGTGCACGGGGGACGGTAGATCTCCAGATAGCGGGGGGGTATAAATTCGGCGGACGGCTCATCCTCAATATGGAAAGCGATAACCTCGAGGATGTCACAAACACAACAACGGTCAATTTTAAATCGGCAAGTGTTACCGCCCGTGAACCGCTCAAGATACCTTTTGAATTGACATATTTTATCGGTGAATATCAAACCTTCTCCAGTGGTGACGTGTTCCCCGAATATTTCGGCTCGGAACCGATTGCCACCAATGTACGGGGCTTTCTCTACTTCCCCGAGAGTATTCGATACAACGGGATCTATAACGTTGCCGGAACAGGTTTAAGCTTTGCAACCTCTCCGAGTCTCTCTGAGAACTTTCGGGCCGAAACATACATCTATCAGGATTCTTACCTCGGTAAGGGGTTCTATTCAGCCGACCTGAGAACAATCCTCAATTTTGAACTGTTTAAAATGGACACGTTTTTCGGCTACTCCTTTCCCGTTTCCGAACTCGGCCTTTTCAGAGGGGGGCTGATGATGTTCTATAAAACCGGGGAAGGGATCGGTGAGTTTCTCACCCAGGTCGGCATACCACGCTTCGACCCCTGGATGGACCCTTTTACAATAGATCTCTTCTATTTTCTTTTCGAACCGAGGGTGAACATCGGTATTTTTTCCGTTATTTTGACCCTTTTCTGGCACCCTGAATATTACAACCAGGCTGAGACCGGTGAACTCGGTACATCAGATATCAATATCAATTTCCTCTTCGGAGATCCGAATAAGAGTCCAATCAGCGGAGGAATAGAATCTACACTTTCATTCAGTACCCAGCCTGACACGGAACAGATCCAGGCGGTCGTATCTCCATATTTCAGCGCCATCACCTCGGGTGTTATATGGAACCTAAAAGTCAAAACGAAAGTATTTCCATTTACCACCGATGAACTAATCGAGGCGTACGTAGGGGTAAAAGCGGAGTTTTAACATGATCAAACGTTTTATTGCAGCATTCACATCTGTTTTTCTTCTCTTTTTAGTAATTGGTGCAGCCTCTGCACTTGAAATCGGAGGAAATTTCAATATTGGGAACTTGACATTTAACCCCGGGAGGGAGGAATCGAATACCGATTTCGAAGGAACGTATTTTCCCTTCGGAATCTCCGCTTATCTCAACCAAGATTTGTCCGAGGACCTTTCCCTTCACGCGGGCTACTACATGGACCCCATTTTGAGAAATACGATCTACACCGAGTTTATCTATCAACACGACTTTCTCACCTTAGGCGTCGGCCCCTATTTTGGCGTATTCAATTCTTTAACCACCATCCTCAAACCGGGTATTTCAACCAATGTCAGGCTCGAGTTTCCCGGTGTCGTCTTTATCGATTTTCGGGCGGAAAGCTCTATCGGGGGGAGAATCATTCAGGAGGGCGACTACATACAGGAGAAGAGCGCTATTTCCGCGGGATTTTACGTACCGCATGCCATCTGTTCTTTCAATGTAATCACCAAAAAATATACTGAGAAAAAATCTTCGAAAGATGTTATCGATACGCTGACCGAATATTCTTTTTCGGCAGATGTATTCCAGAAGAGTTCACCATATAAGGTACTGCTTACATTCGGTTATCAGGATTTATCAAAGCTGTACGTAACCGATGCTGATACGACCACCCATACGTTAGGGACACTTTTTATCGACACAAAATTGGATTTCTATATCACGGATTATCTTACTCTGATGGTGCAGTTCCGCGGCAGCGTGTATACGTTCGGCCAAAATGAGCTTCTCGGTATATCGAATCCGGGGCCGGGAAGCTTTCTTTTCGACGCAACGGCAGGTGTAGTACTGGATATTGATGCTATTATCCAAAAGACAAAACCGAAACAGTAAGGACTATAAGAGAGGACTTTAAAAAAAGCCCCGAATTATCGGGGCTTTTCTATTTTATCGGTTAGACCATATGCAATATTTTAGTTCCTACCGATTGAAGCAGCAATTGTTACACTTACACTCCGGTTATTCTTCCGGGAGTCGACTACCTTGGCAGCCTACTACTCTTCAGTAGTAGTTTCTGCTGCTCCGCCTCCGCCTGCCTCTTCTTCAACAGCATGCATCTTCTTTCTCTCTAAGGTTCTCAACACTTGGATTTCACCAAGCCGTTCGAACTCTGCTGTTCTTCTCGACTCTTCTCTCTGCTCGAGGATACCCCATACTTCTTCGTTGTTAATATCCATATCGAGTGTGAGAACAGCCTTGTCGTAGGTCATGGTTATGTCTTTAACATAGGTAATGAAATCTCCACCGACCTGCTCTTTGTCTCTCAGAATTCGGATACCCATCAGCTTCATAGCCGGAGTAGCCTTGGGATAGAGCGGATACCGCCGGATCTCCCTGTCCTTGACCTCGGTGATGTAATTTGGGTTCTGCCAGGTGAGGGTCCTCCACCCATCAAAATAGAGATACCCCATAAAGATGGAATGTTCCCTGTTGTCCTGGTCTTTCAGGACAATTTCCACTCCGTGCGGATAATTCAAACCCAGCACGTTCATTGACAGCGATTTGATGACACCGACGTTTTTCACGACGCCGAAACCGTCGAACTTGGTCCGCTGAACATCTTCCTGGTCCGGCACGACCGTACCATCATCCTGAACTGTGGTTTTCCGCATATAGAACGGAATCTCAAACGGCGGTCTAACCATTGCCCATGAATTATACGGTTCCGTGGGAAAATGTACCCGCACTCCCAATACTCTCTCACCGGCATATCTTGTCGCGTCTTCACGTACAGGTACTTCTTTGGCCATCGAATGTGCCAGGTTGAATACCGTGCTCGAAGATGAAGCAAGTTCAACTTCCCAGTTGTTAATAGCAAGAGATGTCTTCATCATAGCTTTCTCTTCTTCAGTGAACCCCGTGCCTGCCTTGTCGGCAAAATCAATGATGGTTGCTTCATTTTCATTGGGGTCCTCTGCATCTCCGACTGCAATATCAGCTTCCAGCTGGGAGAAATCTATGAGCACTGATTCTTCTGCAAAAACTGTAAATCCTACTAAAATAAGTCCAATTGTTAGAAGAATGGCGATACGTTTCATCCAAAACTCCTTTTCTCGTAATTACCGTATTTGTCTAAAATTATACAGAATGCATATAATTTGTCAACGATTTTTATTTTTTTTGTACATTCCGTATCCAGCCGCACCTCATATACGGCATCTATACTTCTTCGGACAGTGGTTGCTCCTCTGTGAGCGGCTGCTGTCCGTTAATCGTTATTATTATAGTATCGATAAAGGGGAAATTAAACCTAACTGCTTTTTTTACAGCATCCATTACCCACTCGAAATTTTTATCTATATACTCTTGAGCAAAAATAATTTTATCTCCAAAATCCACAAAAAGTGTTTTTTCTCTTAACATGACCGAATGCAGCTCGGTATTTTCGGGAAGCAGGTTACGATGGACAAAAGCGGAGGGGCCGAGGAGCAGTTCCCGTAAATACAGTTCCACATCTTCTTCCGCAGTGTTCTGCTTCGGCAACGTTCTTCTCTCCCCGTGCAGCTTTCCGGTAATGTCATGGGGGAAAAAAAGGACCCTTTCAGTCGTTTTTCCGTTAACAAATATAAACAATAACAGGGAACCCAGAAAGAACACGAGCAGGACCCCGCCTAAAGAGATCACAAGCTGTACCAATCGCTTATTCATTCATTACTCCGTCGCAGTAAAACCGTCAGTTTTTTCGAATCGGTCGATAAACTGCGTAATCCCATTATAGATACCGCGGGACAGCTTCATCAAGTGCTTATCATCGGTCAGAAGAACTGCTTCATTTTTATTTGTTATAAATCCCAGCTCCACGAGTACCGAAGGCATTTTGGCTTTCCGGACTACGAACCATATCTCTTCTTTGAGTCCCCGGTTTTCGCTCACAGTTCCGACCTGCTCGTCTAAATTATTTAAAATATTCTGCGCCAAGAGAATACTCTCTACTGTGTACTCTTCTTCGAGCATCGTGTTGAGAATAGGGAGTATTTCTTCCGGCTCATCGGAGACAGATTCGGGGTCCAAGAGATTTCTTCTGTACTCGGGGGGGAGATACCACACCTCGAACCCTTTCGCGTTCTTGTTGAGAGAGGCATTTGCATGGATCGAAACGAAGATAATAGCTTCATGCGGTTCGAGCTTTACCCGATTCGCCATTTCTACCCGTTCCTCCAGGGTGGGGAAACTGTCTCCGCTTCGGGTGAGATACATATCTTTTTCAGGGAACCTCCGCTTCAGCATGCGGTAGAGTGCCAATGATACAGTAAGTACAATATCCTTTTCCTGAAGCCGGACCTCCTTACCCTCTACGGTGTGGCGCCCGACCGCCCCGGGGTCTCTGCCCCCGTGGCCCGGATCGATAAGAACGGCGGCGATGCGGGGTGAGGTATCGGAATCGGGTACTGAAGTAAAGATGTTTCGCAGTACCGTCTCCGTTTTTTCCGAAAGGACTAAGACACCGTCGCTGGTGTTGATCGCGTCACTCGTTATTGTATTGGAATAGTTGTGAACAAAGAGAGATTCCCCCGGGCGGAAAACGACCCGCTCGCGGTCTTTCATGAGTACTCCCATGTTTCGGCCGCTGTGCCACCTGAGGGTGATATCGAGCTCTTCCATCAACGAGAGAAGCGGAGTCTCCGCGGCCGGTGCAGCGGAAATACCGTAGATGAGAAGATAAAGTGTGATCAGCACCAGTTTCAGTTTCGAGTAAGCCATTCCGTAACGACCTTTTGGAGCTGTTCCGAGCTCTCCTGCCCGTCCTTGAGTGAATCGATAAGCCACAAGCCGCCCTGCAGCCCGCCCCGCAGAAAACAGAGCCAAAACAGTCTTCCAAGATACATATTCTCTTTTTCTATTTTCGACGCGAAACGAATAGCGGTATACCGTTTTATCAGCTCGAGTGCCTCCCCGAAGGTGCGGCCCTGCCAATCTTTTCCAGCTTCATCTTCCTGGCGGGGGAGCGGGACTATCGGGATGCCGTCATCAGGCATGAAGCTTTCGAGGTTCTCATACAGAGGCATCGATTCGAGCGCATCTCTGTTCTCCCGGTACTCGAGGTGATACGCATCCGGGGCCCAGGGAGGAACATTGCCAAAGAGAAACTCTATCGTTTGACGGTTGTTTGGTTCGAGCCTGAAAAAGAGCTCGGCGCATCCTCTTCTCGCCTGTTCAACGGCTTCAGCTCTTACTGCTGAGGCGGAGATGACGTTCCCCCCCTTCTCGACATTGTTGGTGGGAAACCGAACGCCGTTTCCCGGTTCCCGGAGAATGAACACCTCTTGTACACCGGAAATCTCCTCCGCCTCCTCTCTTCCATGGATGGAACCTACCACACCGGGAATAGAGATGAATGCCCGCTCTGCTGAGGTGCGGCCGATCTTCGGGGTCAAATCACCGGGGGGCAGCCCAACCGCTATACGAAGGGCGGCTTCAGTTAGATCAACCCCCGAAGAGAGCGGGTACGTCCATCCCGACATGTACCCTCCCGACAACCGTGCAGCCACCTCTCCTACTACCGGCCCGTTCCGGGTCCACTTCATATCCCCCTTTGCCGCACCTTCGGTTATTTCCAAACTGTTGACCGCTCCCGTAAAAACAGAGACAACCTCATCGACAATTTCAGGTTTCTCTTCAGTAGGCATGGTATGTCCCATCTCGACGAAATAGGGAGTAAACGTAATGTGTCTGTCCGCGAAACCGGTTACCGTTACCGTACCGTTATACACGATCGCATCGAGACTGTACTCTGGGCCCGGAATGAACTGTTCGATGATTGCGGTACTGCTGCGGGAGTTGTGGAGTGCTGTCTCTACTGCTTTCAAAACGGTATCGGGTGAGTCTATTTTCCTTATGCCCCTTGCTCCCATATTGTCGACCGGTTTTACGACGACAGGCAGGCCGAGCTCCTCGAGACAGGAGAAAACCGTCTCTTTATCGTCATCGGTGACGGCTCTAAATCGCGGTGAGGGGACCCCTTTTTCGGCGAACACAGTCCGCATGCGCGCTTTATCTGATGCGTTGCATGCCGCCTCGTACCGGATTCCGGGCAGTCCGTTCTGTTCGGCAGTCCAGGCTACGGTGGTCGAAAAATCGGTCCCCGCGGTGAACACCCCGTCGAGACCGTTTTCAGCCTTCAATCCTGCCGCCAATACCGCCATCGCCTCTTTGTCCTTTAAATCTACCTTTTCGAACCTGTCCGCAAGATGTATACCGGGGGCATTTTCGTCCGCATCTGCCACCGTCACCTTCCAGCCCAATTTTTTTGCGCTTCTGATCGCGGGTATCTGCATGATTCCCGCACCCAAGATAAGGACCTTTTTACTCATGGCGTCTCTTTACGGCGTATACCTCAAACGTATCTCCTAACCGGAACAGTTTGCTCAACAGGAAGGCGACTCGATAGCTGAGGCGGTTTGTTTTGTTGATCAGGGGAAAACGTTCCGGATGATGACCTGTTATCCGTATATGGACAATGCGAAAACCGAACCGTTTGAGGATTTTCTTTGCCGCTTTCGGGTTCCAAATCGAGTAGTGGTCTGCCGGACTGGCTTCTAGAAAGGATTTTACATCAATTCTGCCGCTTATACCGCTGCTGTTCGGTGTAGAGAGGCAGAATAGACCGCCATCTGCGAGCAGGCGGTTCACCTTTTCTAAAACAGGTTTCAGCCGCTCCATATGCTCGATTACATACCACATGGTGATGACATTGAAACTGCACGGAGGTTCATCGAACAGCTCAGGTTCGTAATCGAGAAAGGAGGTTTGTGCGGCTTTGAGTCCGAGCTCCTGCTTTACATATCGGACAGCCTCTTCTGAGACATCTATACCGTAAACAGCAAACCCCGTTTCGTCCGCTGCCTGAAGAAACGGGCCGTAGGCGCAGCCGACATCGAGGAGTGTATAGTGGTCGGGATGCGCGGACCTGGTAAACAGTTCCAACCGCTTAGAAGCAAGAGATTTGATATGCGAAAAATCTTCTAAGTAGGTTCTGCCGTATTGTTTCCGGTATTCGGAAAAAAAATAGTCCCGGTCATACCGGACCGACGGCGGGGTAAAGCGTTTCTGAAAAAAGAGAGAACACTCCCCGCAGAAGAAAAATGTCACGTCCGGGAACCTGGCAGCTGCTGTAGAACAACGGTTCCCGCAGACGGGGCACGAGAAATCATCCGGCGGACTCAGTTTGTGCAGATATCCGGGAAGCGATACAGCAGGTTCATGCTCGTTTTGCGTGCGTTCGCTGTGGCCGGGCGAAGAGTTTCCCATGCCCCACTCCCGTAACGCCTTCTCTTGCTCGTCTTTATAAACGAGGTGCAGTCCTTTAAGGAGTTTCTCTGTTCTCGAGCGCTCCGGTTTCCGCCTCCCGATTTGGGGTAATCCGGCGTATCTGCTCAGGGACCGGTGGTACCTGCTCGGGTTTAACAGAAGGAGGGGGACGCCCGCGGCAATCGCTTCAAAACAGGTAAGCCCGTAGGAGGTAATAATCAAATCGTACTCCGGAAGGATCCCTTTTAATTCGGGATGCGGTCCTGTAACCGTTATACCGGAGGGGAGTTTCAGACGGTCTGAAAACAAGGGGCCCCGAACAACGGTGAGCTGTTCCGGTGCAAAAAACCGGTTTTCTATCAGGAACCGGCTTACTTTACTGCTTAAGTCCGCGGGGTCTTCACCACCAAAGGTGATGAGGACTCTTTCTACCGTCCCCGTAAAGGAGTGGGTTTTGGCAGGCAGATCGAGCAGAGCAGGTGCAAACAGATTGGCGGAAGTTGTGCAGTTCGGATGAGGGAGTGTATCGATACAGTACGGGGCCGCCTCCCGGGCACTGCCTCCTTCATCTAAACAGACAACAGTGCCGAACTCGGAGAGTTTCTCTATATCTTGTGAATCCATGGCGCGGCGGTCGCAGACAATCCACCTCCACCGGTTTCCGGGTTTTATTTCTTTTACCACTCGGTCCTTCGGCAGATGAGAGGCAAGATGTGTAAATCCATGTTCAGGCAGATAGAGCTTGCTGGTGCGGTCCTGCTTCATAAAAGAGAGACACCGTTTGAGATGACCTGTCCCGCTCCCTGTTTCGATTACCGGGTAAAAAAGAATTGTCCCTTGCTTTACAGGTATACGTGATGGTTTTGTTTTATGTGCTGATTCTGTTTGAGCCATCGAACGAGTTCCGGTACTTCTATCGGTCCGCAGTCGTAAAGATCTTTGAAAATTTTCGAAATAAGAACATAATCTTCCCAAGTATCGAGAGTAACCTCGGCCTCCGGCAGCAGCAGTTCCTGTTCCACGGTCGGACGGGTAATAGTAAAACGTTCCGGACGCCTGTAGAGAAAAGGACTAACATGCTCCCTCTCATACGGGTCAGCCGCCTCCGAGGCCGCAGTCAACAGTGCGCCCCGGTCCAAAACTTCTACTCCTGTGCCGAGGGGCATACCGAGATATCCGCTGTAATCCGATTTATGCTTGCAGTGTATATCTACGATCCGCTCAGCAAGCAGAGGCGAGGTTAGCGGATTATCGCCTGTTGCCCGGATGATTGTCTCCGGCGCGAAAAAGCGGGCGGCAAGAGCAAATCTTTCCAGCACATCATCCTCCGGCCCGGGAAAAATGTCGAACCCGCAGGCAACTGCAAACGGGGCAAGCTCCTCATAACTGTTATAGTCGGTAAGGAGTGCATGGACATCAGCGTTGACCCGGGCTAACGCCTCCATTGTGTGTTCGACCACAGTTTTCTCACCGAGGCGGAGAAGGGCCTTTCTTGGGAGCCGGGAAGAATCGAGCCGTGCCTGGAGAAATACGGCTATCATAATTCGGGCACCTCCCAGAGGTCCGTGACACTTCGTGCATCCTGCTTAAAACGGAACCGATTGAGCGTTACCCACCGTTTTGCCTCTTTGTATTCGCGGTAAGCCTGTATCAACGAACTACCGGACTTGAACAGATACCGGATAAATGCGGAAAACGGCAGCTCCCCCGTATCACCTTTGAACCGAATGGAAAGGTTTTTCAGAAAAAAGCTCTTGTAACTGTCATCAGGGGTGGTATCTTCGACCGGAGGGCCTTCTTCGTAGGATACACGGAAACCGGAATTGTACTTTATCGTTTCTCCCCACATATACACCCGGAATCCGAAATCCATCTTCTGCCAATAGGGATGTAACAAATTGTGATCAAACCCGCCGGAGTAGGTAAACCTCTGTTTATCGTAGATACCGACAAAATCGAACGGGAACAGCGTCATCATTCCGTCACTCTTCGGCGGCAGGGCAACAACTTTCAGCCGGTTTTTATGGAAAGCAGGCACCTGTATCGTGGGTATGGTTTGCATCTTCTGGTTTTGCATAAGCGGAACAGTACAGAGAACATTGCTGTCCAACACCCGCTCGATAAAACGGGAGGAGAGGGCCGAGGCGGGCAGTTTGATATCATTCCAGATTACGAAGATCAGTCTACTGTGGGTCTCTTCTATTCCAATATTGATCTGCTCACCAACCGAAGCAATTGAATGAAGAATGATAAACTTTATCCGGGGGAACCGGCCCGAAAGCTGTTCGATATCGTATGAACTGCTCGGCCCCTCTATGGAGACGATCTCTTCTATTCCCAACCGCTCCAATTCGGTAAAGAGATCTTGGCGGTAAATTTTCCCCCCTCGATTGAGCAGGAGCAGAGAAAGGTTGAGCGGCTGCCGTCTTTTTTTGTCGATTTTCTCGCCGCCGACAACGGTATAAGGCGTTTGCAGTCGTTTAGAAGTTGAAGGTATAGTATTCATCACATTGTTCACAGAGTTTGTTATAGTTCTCTTCAATGTGCCGGTGGTAATACCGTTCTCCCTGCTCCCACAGCTGTTCAATATCGTCATTAAAGATATTTCCTAACACATACTCTCTTTTGATATCCTCTCTGCACAGGGGAACGGTCCCATCGAGCAGAACGGCCATGTCCCGCTTGAGATGCCAGCAGGGGAATCGATTGAGCGGTGAGAGGTCAGTCACCTTCCGCTCCGGAAGTTCCCCGGCAAAAGAATCATACTTCTGTATAATTATAGTATCGGTACGTTCTTTCCACTTTCTGTAGAAGGTTTCCAAATTATCTTCGTTTATATTCATCCTCACCGCCTGAGGATAGACCCGGCCGGGAAACAGTTCGGTGAGCTGTTCGGTTGTCTGTACCGCCTCTTCCATGCCGTCACCCCGCAGCTGCTGATAGAGCCGCGGATCATCGGCATCGAGAGAGACAATCCAGCTTATTTTTTCCGGACCTTTTTTCTTGACGGCATCAATGCTCTCCCGTTTCCATCCGACTCCGGAGGTCTCTATGACGAGGGAAAACCGGCTGTACTGCCCAACCAATGCGGCGATCTGATCGATTTCGGAATGAAGGGCCGGTTCACCCCAGAGACTCACGGAGATAACGGCATCATCTACGAACTGATGGATCTTTTTACAGATGAGAGTAAAATCTTCGATACTCATCGTAGTACGGTTGTTGAGGACATTCCCTCCGAACGAAGGAAAGGGACAGTAAAAACAGGATTGGGGACAGCCGTCGATAATCTGAATATTAAAAAAGGCGGGAAGGGTCCGTAAGATCTCCGGCTTTTCCCGGACCGTATCGAGGACTCCCTCAGCATCTGTTGCCCCCTCATCTATTACCCTTGCAGTGAGACGGTGGTTTCTCTTCGTATCGCAGCAGAGTTCGATCCGTAAGAGACGAAGGTCAACCGGAGAGATTTCCGTTTCGATGTCGAAGGAGTTGAGGTCTTTCTGGAGTACGGTAAATACCGTATCCCGAGTGATCTTCCCTCCGTTCCCCTCAGCAAGATGAAGGAGAGCGGAGAGAATACCGGTGCTTATTATCTCCGGCGTTAATCCGTACGGATATCCGTCCGCAAACGTATATCCGGCAAAATAACGGATGTGGTTTTGAAACATCTTCTCACAAAGAGCCCGGTCGAGAAGCGGCGTATCACCGAAGAGATAGAACAGGTGATCGAAGTCTCGGCTTTCTTGTTCGAGAACTGAAAAAAGTGTTTCGATATCCCAGCTCTCTTTTCTAAGCACAGTGCCGTTTTCTCCGCGCAAAAAGTCGGGGTTCGAGAGGATGATCACCTTTTCAACGTAAGGAAGTCCGCGGGCAACTTCTAAAACCCGGTCAATGCTCGATTTGCCGTCAATTACGGGCAGTTCGCTGTATTCATTACAGTCGATACAGTTTATTACCGCAATATTTTTCATTTGTTTTAGTATCGACATTATCAGGAGAGGTTTCAACCCCAAATCACTCGCTTGCCGGGGGCCTCGGTTCCCTGCTATAGTGATACCGCTTATGGCACTACGCGACCCGTTCGATTTTTTTGACCAAGAGAAAACCGAAAAAAAGGTGTACAAGGTAAGTGAAATTACCTCCCTCATCAGAGGCGTACTCGAAGAGAGTTTCGGGTACGTCACGGTAGAAGGAGAAATCTCCAATTTTCGACCCTCTTCGACAGGTCATTACTATTTCACGCTCAAAGACGATCAGGCGGTTATTTCGATCGTCATGTTTAAAAACAGGATCGGCAAGCTCACCTTCGAACCGGCCGACGGGAAACTGGTTGTCGTGGAGGGGAATCTCTCCGTTTATCCGAAGCGGGGCAGTTATCAGATTATCTGCGAACGGATGCAGCCCGCGGGAGAGGGAAACATCCTGGCAATGCTCGAGGAGCGCAAGCGGAAATTGGCCGCGGAAGGTCTGTTTGAAGAAGAGAGGAAAAAACCGCTGCCCGTGTTTCCCTCCAGGGTCGCAGTGGTCACCTCCCCTACCGGTGCAGCCATACGGGACATCCTCCGGGTACTGCAGCGGAGAAACTCCGGACTCAATTTGGTAATTCTCCCGGCCCCGGTCCAGGGAGAACAGGCGGGAGACCGTATTGCAGCCCAGATAAGACGGGCGAACATGTTTCATTTAGGAGAGGTACTCATCGTAGGCCGGGGCGGAGGCTCTCTCGAAGACCTTCTTCCGTTCTCGGACGAAGCGGTTGTGAGGGCGATCGCCGAATCGGAAATACCGGTAATCTCTGCGGTAGGCCATGAGATCGATATTTCCCTCGCCGATTATGCCTCCGATAAAATGGCCGCGACCCCGTCCATGGCGGCCGAAATCGTGTCTTCGAGCAGAGAAGAATTGATACAGAGAATACGCGAGCAGAAAAACGGACTCATTATCGCAGTCGAGCGGAGGACCGAGAGGATATCCCTGCTTCTCAGACAATTCAGGCCGGAACAGCTGCAGCGCAGTTTCAGCATGATCATTCAGCCTGTACTGATGCGCCTCGATGACCTGAAAGAGGACCTGATCAATCAGCTCAAAGACCGAATAACGGAATACAAACATAATCTCGAAATCCTTAAAGGAAAAATCGAAGGGAGTTCACCGCTTTCTATTTTAGAGAGGGGATACGCGGTCGTCACATCAAAAGAATCGGGACGGCTCGTTACTTCCGCCTGGCAAACACATCCCCGCGAGGAGATCAGAGTACGGTTCTCTGAAGACCAACTCACTGCTGTGGTGGAGAAGATTCAACCCAAGGAGGTTCTCCCAAAGGAGGAAGACGATGAAAAACTTTGAAAAGCGGCTCGAACGTTTGGAAGAAATATCGAATAAAATAAACGAAGGAAAAATCCAGCTCGAAGAGGCGATATCCCTTTTCGAAGAGGGGATAACATTGGCCCAGGGACTGGAAAAAGATCTCGCGAAAGTTGAAAGAAAAATCGAAATCCTGGTCAATGAGCCGGAATCGCCGGAAGATGAACCGAACTTAGAACTGTTCCCCGAAC
>CAZKZZ010000061.1:0-19125 GCA_964557375.1 uncultured Spirochaetales bacterium
ATGCTGTAATAGATGATATCAACATCCGCAGGGCTGCGGGCACTGCCTGGGCGTAGGACACCTGGGCGTAAGCGTAAAAAAAGTAAGGGGCCTTCTACCTTAACATAGTGGAGAGAATGCAATAGTGTTATATCCATATCACGATAAAAAACCGAAAATCGATGATGCCGCTTTTGTAGCACCGAGCGCGGATCTAGTAGGAGAGGTGACACTCGGGGAGAACAGTTCCGTGTGGTACAATGCTACCCTCAGGGCCGATCTTGCTCCTGTTACGATCGGGGCGAATACCAATATTCAGGACAACGCGGTTGTGCATGTTGATACCGACCAGCCCGCTGTTATCGGAGACAATGTAACCGTGGGCCACGGAGCAATTCTGCACGGGTGCAGAATCGGGAACAACAGTTTGATCGGTATGGGGGCAATCGTATTGAGCGGGGCCGATATCGGAGAGGAGTGCATAATCGGTGCGGGTGCTCTCGTTACTGAGAATAAAAAATATCCCGACCGGAGCCTTATTATCGGCAGTCCTGCAAAAAACCTCCGGAACGTTAGCGATGAACAGGCTGCCCGCCTGCAGGCATCCGCAGACCGGTATGTCCAAAAAGCGAGGGAGATGGCCGGTCACTGAACGGGGTGGCCGCTAAACCGAACGACCACTAAACCGGACGACCGCTAAACCTGCGGTAATGTCACTGAACCAGGTCCGGGATTCCGGTAATCGTTGCTTCCAAAATCCGTTCTAAGAACAGCTCGCTTCCGTCCGCTGTCTTGGTAATCCTGTCGTCAACGTCGAGATCGATATACTGTTCGCTCGTTCCCGCCGTGCGGGCCATGCGGAGCACCTCATCTTTCAGGCTCTCTTCTGCGAAACCGGCAGCCTCTTCGAACGTGCCGAACTGCTTCTGTTCGGCAAGTCCTTGTACGGAGAACCTTCCCTCTGCATTCGGTACGATATGAAGCCGTTTGGTTACGGTCACTGATGAGGTGATCGCCCCTATGGCGTTTGCAACCTCGGCATTCGGGGGCACGATAACCTCGCCTTCGATCGTGCGGTCGAGCCGTTCCAAGAAAAAGTGTACCGGAGCGCCGAGCCCGATAACCGGATGCATGAATTGCGCCTTGAGCTGCATTCTCTTGTTGTTCCCTCTGTCTATGATGTTGGTCATTACCACCTGCCAGGGCAGACTCGCGTTTAATTTTTCATCTTCTAAATCCAGGCTGAGCTGTTTTTTGATAAGCTCTTCAGTTATTTTGTTGTTTATCTTATCGAATACCCGTTCGATGAATGTCCCGAGCGGTATCTTTATTCGGCCTGCAGTGAGTTCCGCCATTTCATGGGCAATCTTATAGTCCCATAAGTTCAGTTTCCCTTCCACATGGAGGAGGTCGGTCGGGGTCAGTCCGCACCTTGTTATGAGATAGTGCTGTTCGAGGCGGCTGGTGTGGAGCATCATCCAGTGTCCCGCATCCGTCCGTTCCGCCAGTTCGAGAAGAGAACAGGGACCTTGTTTAAGGGCTTCCATGATCCGTGTTTCTTCCCCCGTGAGCTCAAATGTTTCACCCGAACCGGTCAGAGCGAAAAACTGCATCGGTTTGGTAGTGGAGAGAAAATAATCGATATGGGAGCGCAGATACGCGATCGGTTTTGTAAGATCGAACCGGGAAGCAAGCCAGGCCATGGGAGCAATCCTTCTCGGCCCTATCTGCAGGTCCTGTTCCTCTATCCGGATCGCACTGTCGCCTCCTAACCCGACGGTACTCATATTGAGTGCTTTTACGTGGGTACGCCATCCCCCCACAGCTGCACCCTGCGGGCAGATTTCAACCGAGCCGCTGCTGATGCACCCGATATCCGAAGTGGTCCCGCCGACATCGATGACAACGGCGTCTTCCCTGCCGGTAAGAAACCGGGCGCCGGATATGCTCGCTGCGGGGCCGGAGAGGATCGTCTCTATCGGCCTGTAACGGGCCAATTCCGTGCTCATGAGACTACCGTCCCCTTTTACCACCATAATGGGAATGTCAATACCGCGGTGGTGGAGCGACTGTTCTACATCGTAGATGAACTGTTCGAGAAGAGGGATTATGCGCGCGTTCAGGACTGCCGTATTGGCCCGCACGTAATAATTGAGAAGATCGGAGAGTTCATGTCCGCAGCACACATACAGCCCGGTCTCCCGGATGATGATCTCTTTTACTGCCAATTCGTGTACCGGGTTTACCGAGCCGCCGTAGCCGGAGACGGCAAATACGGTCACTTTATCCTTTGTTTTCATCTCGGTTGCAACCCGACGGATCTCTTCTTCGTCGATCGGTTCTACCTCTTTTCCGCTTATGGTGAGTCTGCCTTTTACAACCGTGCTCGGATTGTTCTCAATTTTTTCAGGGTCGAACACGTGGGACGGCATGAGGATGAGGCCTACCTTCTGTCCGTGGCCCTCTACTATGGCATTGGTTGCAAGAGTGGTCGAGACAGAAACCAGATCAATTGCAGAAAGTGTCTCGGGGTCGAGTTTATCGATCGCCTCGTTTATTCCTATGGTGAAATCCCACTTGGTGGTAAGTGCTTTTGCTTTCGAAAGTACCTTTTTGGTGGAAAAATCATAAATTGCCGCGTCGGTATAGGTGCCTCCGGCATCGATGCCCAGGCCCAGACGTCTTTTCTCCGGCTCCGACAATGTCGAAGAGCCTTTATCGCGGCTTTTGCCCGGCTCGTGACGGTTGTCCTTCACAGCCCGGCCCCCGGGGCCTCTTCCCTTTTTTTGGGTATCTGCGGAGCGGTCCCAGAGAGGGACTGCAATAAGGCTTTTGGTCATGGCGTTGAACTCGGTCACATGTTCAGGAGGGACATAGAGTATTTCTTCAGTTCCCCCGTCTGCCGTAAGCATCTGCTCGAGAAGGTTTGTCGTTCCCTCGAGTTCTTTATACTCCCAGCCGAACTCATCTGCCAGACTCTGCGCATAGGAGTGGTATTTCTCACGTTCTCCCGCCCCGGTGTCGATAAAGGCGGAACGTTTATAGTTTCTCTGCCAGCTGTTGTAGAACCGGGTAATGGCGGCTGCGTTCTCCTCTCCATACCGTTCTTTAAAGTAATCAAAACTCTTGTGGCGCAGCGTTTCTTCCCGAGATTTCTCGACGAATATTTTGTTGCCTTTCGGCTGGACGTTTTCTTCGAACCACCCTGCGGATATGTAGTACGTGCCGGGATTGTTGGCAAACTCTTCATGGTACCGCTTGTCCGATCCTAAAAAGAGGGCGATGCAGTCATGCACTTTCGGAATGAACAGAGGGACATTCCGGGCGTGAATTCCCACGCTGCCTCTCCCGCAGATGCCATATCCGATTATAATACGTTCGACCTTACCGGACCGTGAGGCCGCGTCGATGGAGAGCTGGAGCCTGCGCCTCAATTCGTTGGGAACTGCATGGAGCCCGCCCTCTAAGTATTCCGTGCTCGCTTCCGCGCCGGTGCGGCGGACTGCATCGGGTAAATCATATTTGAGTACTCCACAGCCGATAACATGGGCCGGTTTATAATCAATCATATCCAGTGTCCTTTTTTTACATTATAATAGTTCAGCAATCATTTTCGGTTTAAAATCAAACTCAAAATCAAACTCAAACCCGAACGCAAACCCTAAAAGGGAAACTCTTCTTCACCCGCATCCTGCGGTTCTTTCGGTCCGTTCGGTGTTTCTTCGGACCGAGAAGGTTTCCCGGTCTCGGTCTCAGTCTCGGTTTTTCCTGTCGATCTCTCTCTCGAGAGAGGACCGGCCTGTTTCGGCGGTTCGGCTGTGCCGTGAATCCGTTTCGGTTCGACAAAAATTGCCTTCGGGTTGACCGGGCAGGCGTGTTCACAGGAACCGCAGCCGATACAGGGATCGTTGTCCACGACCGGATAGAAAAGACCTTCCCGCTTCTCGGTTGTTACTGCATGAGTCGGGCACACCTCCGCGCAGGCGCCGCAATCTTCTTTGTTTTTAAAAACGACACAGTCATCGTCTATCAGGAAAACAGTACCGATTTGAGTACGCTTCTTTTTCTCCGGTTCGATCGATGAGATCGCCCCGGTCGGACAGACTCGACTGCATCGATTACACTCATATTCGCAAAAACCGACGGAATAGTCCATAACCGGGACCATCATTCCTGCGATTCCGGCAGTGAAAACCGCGGGTTTCAATACTCTGGTAGGACAAACTGAGACACACTGATGGCACCCGATGCACCGTGAAGTATAACGGCGCAAGCTTTCAGAACCGGGAGGGGTGGCCCTGACAAACCTGGCCGTTTCTCTTCGTTCGGAAGGTGAAAGTGTTTCGCGGTTCTCCTCCGAAGGTACTTTGCTTCCTCCGGAGAGCCTGCCTCGAAAAAGAGTTCCTGCAGCAATTCCTGCTGCGGCACTGCCTGCTAAGGTACCGGCACCTATCAGAAAGTCCCGTCTCGAAGGTTCGGGAGTTTTTTTATTTCCGTTTCCAACAAATTTTTCATGTTTCTCAGGCTGTTTCACCTGTAAAGGAAGTGAAAAACTGTACGAGAGTGCGTCAAACGGGCATTGGGAGAGGCAGTCGAAACAAGCCACACACCTGTCGGTAAGAACTGTGCGGGAGTCGATGTCGATACAGCCCGCTTTACACACCTTTTCACATTGCCTGCAGGCGGTACATTTCTCAGTATCGATTGTAATCGTAAAAAGGGAAAACCGTGCTGGAATCGAGAGAAGTGCACCTACCGGACAAACGGTGTTACAGTATAATCTCCCTCTCATAAGTGACATGACAGCAACAATTGCCAAACCGCCTAGAGAGACGATAAGCAGGGAGGCGGATACTGCATGGATTTTAACATATGAAAGCCAATAGATATGTATTTCACGGCCTAAAGCTGTAAGACCATTGTTGGCAAGAAGAAATGCCGGTTTTAACCCGTTGGTGACGATTCTGCCGAATAGTGCGTACGGGTCGACGAGATTGACTACGGCGAGTGAACCTGCCGCGAATGTGATCACGGCTGCCGCTAATACGATGTATCCGGTAATGAGGCGCGGTTGCGGTTTATGCGGTTTTTTGCGGGGCTTACCGGAAAAAGCAATCAAAACATCTTGGAATATTCCTAAAGGACAGAGAAAAGAACAGTATGATCGTCCTGTGATGATGGTGACAATGAGGATGATGATAAATCCGGCCCCGAACAGTGACGGGACAAACTGTATTTGCTGGAGAGGATTTATTACAGCAGCAAGAGAAAAGAGACCCATAAAGAAAGCTGTAAAAAGCCCCAATACTCCGGCGGCAGTTATTATCCTTATGACCCGTAGAGGATGATGAGTTGCGTTACGTTTCATACGTGACAGTTATAGTACGATTTTTTCGATCGAGAGTCGATCCAGATCGCTCGTCCCAAGATTATTATTTTCAGCATACCGGATGTAATGCACATTCTGCGGGTCGGTCCCGTGGATCTTAGCACCGGCTGTATCGATTGCCACAATGTCCCTGGACAAGAGCAGGTTTTTTCGCAGCTGGATATCGTCCGGCCCGGCATACCCGGGACCGCGGCGGAGCATGATGCGGTAGGCGTCTAAGACGTTGAGGTCCGGTTTTCGAAACAGTCCGAAATCGGCAATACACTGGTGCAGTCCGTTGCGGTGGTAGTAGCTGCGGTCCCACACCACACCCATGAGGTTTTTCATGGCCATGGTCAGCTGGGTACTGGAGTGGTGTTTTAAAATGGGAACATTGATGAATACATCACTTTCCAGTATGAGCTCATGTACTTCCGCTTCTTTGAGCACTTTACCGCCGGGGATTCTCACCTTTTCGTAGTCGCGGTGGGAGTTTGCAGGGACCACTTGGGCGCCTGCCTCCTTTGCCGCCCGCTCGATTCCGCTGGTAGAATAGGTGCTCTTCCAGTAACTTACCGGATGATCGAACACATACACCCGTTTTGCGCCGGCATTGTAGCAATGCTCGACAATTCTTCGTACCAGCCGGGGGTTGGTATTGGCCGCTTCTTCCGGTTCGCGGTTCCAGGCCATATTGGGTTTTACGACGACTGTATTACCACGCCGGACAAACCGTTCCATGCCGCCGAGAGCAGCGATCCCCCTGTCGAACATGGCTTCAGGACTCCCATTGCGTACCGCAACGAGGTCCGGGTCACGCACCCCTCTCTCCTGGGCGAAAAGCGGTTTCGGTTTTCTCAGGAGTAAGGCGCCGACTGCAGCAGCAGCGGTAATGGTCCCGCTCTTTTTGAGGAACTCCCGTCTATCTATATGATTGTCTTTATGGTCCACAACACTACTCCTATTTAGGACTAATTTAATAATAATTTTACCACGGGAAAAGGGTAAAAACAAGTATTGAACTCGTTCATTCAAATGGTATAGCATGTCCGGCATGAGTACATACATCATCTCCCACGATATTGGAACCACAGGGGACAAAGCCGTTCTCTTTGGTGAAAACGGTACGTTGCAGGCAAGTACCTTCAGCGGATACCAGGTTATTAACCTGCGCCCTAATTGGGTCGAACAGGACCCCGAAGATTACTGGAGGGCGTTCTGCACTGCAACTGCCGAGCTGATCGAAAAAACCGGTATCAACCCTGCTGATATCGGTGTTATAGCTTTTTCGGGACAAATGCAGGCGGCCCTTCCTATCGATGAGAATCTCGAGCCCCTTAGAAATTCCCTCATTTGGGCCGATTTACGGTCGACAGAGGAAGTCGACCGGCTGGAGAAATCGGTGGGACGGGAGGCTGTATATGCCATTACCGGCCACCGCTTGAATGCCTCGTATACTGCTTCCAAGATTATGTGGATAAAAAAACATGAACCTGAGATTTACCGTAAGACCTGCAAGTTCATCCACGCCAAAGACTTTATTGCGGCAAAATTGACCGGTGTAATTGCAACCGATCTCTCCGATGCTTCCGGCATGAATCTCTTTGATATAAACCAACTCGCTTGGTCGGAGGAGATTCTTGATGCAGCCGGAATCGATAGAGAGAAACTCCCCGATGTGGCCGAATCCACCGCTGTTATCGGGAACGTAACCGAGAAAGCGGCCGCAGCGTGCGGGCTCAAAGCCGGTACCCCTGTCGTTATAGGCGGGGGAGACGGGGCCTGCGCGACGAGCGGGGCCGGTGTCGTAAAAGAGGGGGATTCATATATCTGCCTCGGGACCTCCACCTGGCTTGCATCTACAGTAGCTGCTCCGACACTCGATAAAGAAGAACGGACGGTGACCTTCTGCCACTTCAAAAAAGGTCTCTACTTTGTTGCCGGCACCATGCAGAGCGGAGGCGGGGCAATGGAGTGGTTCAAGAACACTCTCGGTAATCTCGAAGCAGCAGCAGTATCGGAGAGCACCATTGATGCGTACGGTCTACTCCGAATGAAGGCGGAACACGCGGTACCGGGGTCCCGCGGATTACTCTTTCTTCCCCATCTAATGGGGGAACGGGCCCCGTACTGGAACCCGGAGGCGAGGGGATGTTTCATCGGCCTTTCTACCGTACACACAAAAGCGGAGATGGTCCGTTCGGTCATGGAAGGGGTCGCCCTTCACATTCGGCTGATAGAGGACGCTCTCCTGGAACAGGGTGTTGAAAGTCCTGCCCACCGTATTATCGGAGGAGGTGCGCGAAACGATTTGTGGCTTTCGATTTTCGCCGATGTACTCGGAAAACCGGTGCGAAAACTCAATTTTTTGGAAGAAGCAACTTCGGTAGGCGCTGCCATAGCGGGCGGTGTGGGCGTGGGGATGTTTTCATCCTTGGAAGAGGCGGCACGGCTTATCAAGGTCGAAGATGAATGGACTCCCAATGCGGACAACCGGAAAATCTACGACCGGTTATACGAAGCGTATGCTGAAAGCTACAATGCCCTTTTACCGGTTTTCTCTAAGATTGCCTCTATCAACTGATCTTTGATGTTATATGTATAAAATTTATGATTAGAAAAGCGATCAATAATAACGAAGTTACTAATATAAGGGGACTTCAAAAAAACAGAACTTTTTAGAAGTCTACTACCTTCCATATAGCTCCCGGTATTTGGACAACAAAAACTTGTAGATTTGTTAAACAATGGAAAACCGCATTACAACTGCTTGATTTCCGTTGTTCCAGCTATTACAGCAAAACCGTATAATGACAGGCTTAAGGAATCTTTAAATTTTCAATATTAAAATTATTTACACATACCAATCGGGTGGAGTGGGATTGTCTAACGTTACTGTTGCTGTTAGGTCGCTCGCTAATCGGTAGCAGCAGGAACCGCGCCGGTTCCCCGCTCACTGTGTTTGGGGACGCTAGTCAAAGACTTTACAAATATATCAAAATTGTTATAATAATAATCTATGTATTCTGTAAAATTGACAGCAGAAGTGACAGCTTTCATCAAAAGCCTCGAACTCAAAATGAGGACAAAAGTTTATAAAACTATTGAATTACTAAAAGAATTTGGACCTTTTTTAACGGAACCACATTCAAAATCAATTACTGGGACCAAAAAATTGCAAGAACTGAGAATAAAACAAGGCTCAAATATTGTTCGATTATTTTATTTTTATCATAAAAACAAGACATATATAGTGACATCTGGATATAAAAAGAAAGGAAATAAAACCAACAAAAAGGATATCGCTAAAGCTGAAAAAATATTAAATGGAATCCTTGAAGGAGAAACAAATGCATGAATTAAAAGATTTTAGCGAAATATTAAATGAAGAATTAAAAGATGAAACTTTTAAAAAAGAATATGAATTGCTTGAGGAAGAATTCGTATTAGCAAAAGAAATACTCCAACTACGAAAAGAACAAAATCTAACACAAAAAGAATTAGCAAAAAAAATGGGAACTTCACAACCTGCAATTGCACGCGTTGAATCCGGAAATTATAAAAATATTTCACTTTCATTTTTAAGAAAATTGGGAAAAGTTTTAGGGGCAAAACCTGAAATACATTTAAAGAAAATATCTTAAAATGTCGTATCGGAGGGTAGCGCATATAACAAAAATTTGGAGCAGGATTGGCTAAAACCATCAGTTTTTGCTTCATCCACGTTGAAGACATCGGCTCATGCAAAAACCTGTGCCAATGCACCCTCCGCTGTCGCTCCGGACCGCCAACAAGCAGCTCGAGTGAGCATTAGACCCCTTTTATTGGCCTATTACGTGTTTTCCCAGTAAGAATAAAACCGTTCTTTGAGCTCTTCGTAGGTAAGCCCTTCTGTCGAGGAGAGTTTCCAGTGCGGGTTCTCGAGATAATCTCCGATTCCGACCGAGAACATGCCCGCTTCCCGGATTGCGGTAATCCCTGCTTCTGCATCCTCGACTCCGACACAGTTGCGTATGGGAACGGCCAGTTTTTCCGCGGATGTCAAAAATATTTCCGGGTCCGGTTTCCCTACAACGATTTTAGCGGCATCTGCTATAAAATCGAACATACCTCCGATTTTAAGCCCATCGATTACGGTGGGAGCATTTCTGCTCGCCGATGCTACCGCTAATTTCACTCCTGCTTCCCGCAGGTCGGTCAAAAGCTGTTCTATTCCCGGAAGCAGATCATCGGGTGTAATTTGCTCTATAAGTCTTTTGTAATGCTCGTTTTTCTGCTGGGCGAGCTCGAAGATCTCATCTTCGGAGTACGAATGGTCCACTTGGCCTAAAATCAGTTTTAGAGAATCTACTCTGCCCACACCCCTTAGGTTTTGGTTGAACTCCCGGTCGAACGGAATGCCGAGTTCGTCTGCGAGCGCTTTCCACGCTTGATAGTGATATTCGGCAGTATCGGTGATGACCCCGTCGAGATCGAATATGATCCCTTCGAGTTTTGGTTCCATGGAAA
Organism: uncultured Spirochaetales bacterium; assembly: GCA_964557375.1. Lineage (GTDB taxonomy): Bacteria > Spirochaetota > Spirochaetia > SPDA01 > CAZJBZ01 > CAZKZZ01. The sequence goes on from CAZKZZ010000061.1 coordinate 9,857, forward strand.
CGGATACCGGTTTTTCCTCGGTAATATGGACGGGGGTATACTCGTGATAGAGGATCACCGGCTCTCCTTCGATGAGAGAATATTCTGTTTTGTCTTTGGTCATTGTAACTTCTACAAGAGTCCCCCCGGTCGTCAAACGGAAGGCCAACTTCTTCCATGACGCGGGCAGTTTTGGAGAAAACCGCATAATTCCGTCATCATCCCGAAGCCCTGCAAATCCGTAGATGAGGGACATCCATGTGCCTCCGAGAGCGGCAAGATGGATACCGTCGGCAGTATTCCCGTTTATGTCGTCTAAGTCCATTCTCGCGGTCTTCATAAAGTAGGAATATGCCAGGTCTGTATACCCGAGTTCGGCGGCCATTATGCACTGCACACAAGGTCCCAACGACGAATCCCCCGTAGTAAGCGGTTCATAGAAGTCGAAATTCCTCTTTTTCTCGGCCCGAGAGAACCGTCTGCTCTGCAGAAAAAGAGCGAGGACGAGGTCCGGCTGTTTGAGCACCTGATGACGGTAGATATTCAAGGGGTGAAAATGGAGTAGAAGAGGGTATTTTTCTTTGCTCGTATTCTTGAAATCCCACACCTTTTTATTGAAAAACGAATCATCCTGAGGGTACAAACCCCGGCCGCGGTCGTAAGGAACGTACATGTTGTCCGCCGCCTGTTTCCATTCGTCTATCTCTTTTTCTGTAAGTGAGAGTTTGTCACTCAGTGCGGAAAAAGCATCAGAAGCTTCCTCTTCCACTATTTTTGCAGCGGTGCAGGCAAACCGAAGGTGTTCCTCCGCCATGATGTTGGTATAAGCGTTGTTATCGACGAGTGCAGTATATTCGTCCGGTCCGGTAACCCCATGGATGCAGAAGCCTTTTCCCTCCACATAACAACCCAAATCAGTCCAGAACCGGGCCGTTTCGAAGACAATTTCTGCAATCCGGTCTCTTAGCAGCTCGAAATCACCTGTAATGAGAAAATACTTTTCCAAGGCGTAGATAATGTCGGCATTCACGTGGTATTGAGCGGTGCCGGCCAAAAAATAAGCAGAACACTCATTACCATCGATGGTACGCCAGGGGTAGAGAGCACCCCTATGAGAGAGAAGGCGCGCGCGCTCTTTTGCCTGCTCCAATGTTTGGTAGCGAAAACCGAGCAGCTTCTTGGCAAGCTCCGGCATTGTGTAGGAGAAAAAGGGAAGGACATAGATTTCAGCATCCCAGAAGTAATGGCCTTCATAACCGTCCCCGGTAAGCCCTTTTGCAGGTATATAGCTCGATCCGTTAGAACCCGCGGAACCGAGCAGATGAAACAGAGAAAACCGCATGCTCTGTTGAATAGTTTCTTCGCCCTCGATGGTAATGGCTGCCGCTTTCCAGAACTTCTCGAGATACCGGGCCTGCTCTTCTGCGAGCTGTTCAAAGCTGATTCCTTTCGCCTCTTCAACGGCCTGTAGTGCGGATTTTTCCGCTTCCACGGGGTTTGAAGAGCGAGCAGCGGCGTAGGCAAGATACTTTCCAAGCTGTATTGGGTGCCCTTTCTCCGCTTCTATATTGAATTGTTCGACAATACTCTGTTTCCTGCTCTGCTTTGATCGCTTTATGCTACCGGCCTGCTTATTGGATACGGTCAATACATGGTACAGCGAGCATGCAACGGTAATCCTGCTTGTTTCGGTAGAACACGATAGTATCCCGATGTCATTGTCCCATGCCGCGGTCTGCTCGATCAGATTGATTCGTTGGTCTCCTCCCGCTCTCGGATCGAAAGTATCGGTTCTATTCGTCGCTTTTTTCTCACTCACATCGCTGGTTATGGTCACTGTGGCATTGCGGTTTAAAACGGTGCAGCGCCAGGTAAAACAAACTAGCTGCTTACGAGAAAAAGAGACGAGACGGGTGGTATCGACCTCGATTTCGACTCCGCCGGGGGATTTCCACCGCACAACTCTATGTACCGTACCGGCTTTAAGGTCCAGTTCCCGCCTATAGTGCAGGACCGTACCGGTACGCAGGTCGAACGGTTCATTGTCAACGGTAACCGTTATCCCCGTTCCGTCGGGTACTGTTATCATTTTCTGTTTTGTATCCGGAAAACCGAACGCTTTTTCCCCATAATGGATGGGAAGGGTTTCATACACGCCGTTTAAATAGGTGGCCGCATGAAAAACAGGGGCCTGTTCTTCGAGTGCCCCGCGAACACCGACATATCCGTTTCCCAATGCAAAAATCGTTTCACTTCTCGGAATAAGCTCTTCGTTAAACTCTGTCTCTGCAACCTTCCATGCATTTATTCCATAATCCATAAAATCATCTTAGGATGTTACTTCAAAAAAAACAACCAATGTGATACTGTACCGCTATGGATGTACAGAAGGTAACCGCGTTTTTAGTCGGTATTATTGTTGTTTTTGCTATCGGATTGGTTCTCGATGTCGCTCAACCGGTTATATTACCGCTCGTTATAGCGCTTCTGCTCTCTTTTCTTCTTACCCCCGCTATGAATCATCTGATGAAGAGGTGGCGGTTCCCCCGCGGACTGGCCATATTGCTGATCATTATTTTAATTTTCGGCATCATATTCCTGTTAGGCTGGTTCGTGTTCAGCAGCGTTCAGTCGTTTGTCAGACAGTACAGCAAGTATGAGGCCCGGTTCCAAGAAATTTTTACCGATATTATATCCAGTAAGTATTTGGCCAGGCTGGATTTGTCGGAAAACCTCTTGAGCGGATTCAACTGGGAGCGAACAATTCGGGAATATCTGTTTTCGGTCTCCGGTTCGTTTATGTCGTTTGTAGGGGTCACCGTGATCATAACCATCGTCCTGATTTTTCTGTTTCTCGAAACGCCCCATTTCAAAGTAAAACTCTCCCAGGCGTTTCCTCCTCATACCAGTAAACGAATCGGTATCATGCTCGAGCACATCACCAGACAGGTAAGCCGGTATCTCGGGGTTAAAATGTTTATAAGCTTCATGACCGGGCTTACGGTAAGTGTTACCCTTGCCATTATCGGTATGGATTTCCCGATTATCTGGGGGGCCCTCGCGTTTCTGCTCAATTTTATCCCCCAGGTCGGCTCGATTATTTTCGTTGTAATAAGCATTCTTATGAGTATCGTACAGTTCTACCCCTCGATAGGAGATCCTATTACCGTTGCTATTACCATGACCGGAGTACAGCTTCTTTTTGGACAGTTTCTCGATCCTCTCATGTCCGGAGAGCGGCTCAACTTAAGTCCGGTCATTATTCTCGCATCTCTGGTTTTCTGGGCCTGGCTCTGGGGTGTCATAGGTGCTTTTATCGCTGTTCCGATTGCAGCAACGATAAAAATCATTTGCTCCAATATACCGTTCCTCAAACCGGTAAGTGTTCTCATGGGTACCGGCTACAAACGGAGGCTCCGTTTATTCAAAAAGCCGCGAAATTAGTTGCACCCCATTCTCAAATTATGGTATGTTTTCCCGAAACCACGTTTTGTTAGTTGATGCAAGCAGGAGTTTTCATGGAAAAGAAACGGATCTTGACCGGCGACCGGCCCACAGGAAGGCTGCACCTTGGTCATTATGTTGGATCATTAAAGAACAGAGTACGTCTACAGGAGGAGTACAACTGCCATTTTATTATAGCAGACCTTCACACCCTTACAACCCGTCCTGACAAGGAAAATATCGAAGCCGTAACCGAAAATGCGCGTCAGATGACACTGGACTATATCGCCTGCGGTATAGATCCGGCTCTCTCCGTTATTTATCTCCAGTCCGCTGTACATGAAGTGTATGAGATGAATCTCATCTTCGAAATGATGGTAACAGTTCCCCGCCTGCAGCGTATGCCCAGTCTCAAAGAGATGGCCCAAAACGCGCACTTGGGCGAGATGCCGTTCGGACTCCTCGGGTATCCTGTTCTGCAGGCTGCAGATATTCTCATGCCGCGGGCCCACCTCGTGCCGGTCGGTAAGGACAATGAGGCCCATGTGGAGATAACCCGTGAAATTGCTCGCCGGTTCAACAATCTCTATGGAGAGGTGTTCCCAATACCGGATGTAATGGTCGGAGATATTCCCACACTGGTGGGCACCGACGGCAGTGCAAAAATGTCCAAATCGCTCAACAACGCGATCCTGCTCTCTGATGATGAGAAAACGGTAAAGAAAAAAGTGCAGAGCATGTACACGGACCCGAATAGAGTGAGGGCGGATATTCCCGGAAAAGTGGAAGGGAATCCGGTGTTCATTTATCATGATGTCTTTAATCCGAACAGAGAAGAGGTAGAAGAGCTGAAGGAGCGCTACAGGGCCGGAAAGGTCGGTGATGTCGAAGTAAAGGAGAAATTGAGTGCGGCACTCAATCGGTTTCTCGACCCTTTTCGGGAAAGACGCGCCGAGTACGAAAAACAGTCCGGATTTGTCGACGAGGTGATTTTTGACGGCACCGTGAAGATGAGGGAGATGGCAAGAGAGACCTTGACCGCTATGAAGAAGGCGATGGGGCTGACCGGAGTGTGGAACAAGATAAGCAGGAAATCCGAACAGGTTAAGAAAAAAAGGGAAAAGAAATGATGAGTAGCGAATCTATTGAGCTTGAGAACAGGTATGCCGCCAATAACTACAAACCTGCCGATGTGGTAATTACAAAAGGAAAAGGAGTATGGGTGTGGGATGTAGAAGGCAATAGATATCTCGATTGTGTAAGCGGGTACGGCGCTTTGAACCAGGGCCACTGTAACAATAAAATCTATAAAGCGGTCACCGCCCAGGCGGAGAAGCTTACTCTTATATCCAGGGCCTTCAGGACCGATTTGCTCGGTTTGTTTTCAAAAGAGCTGTGTGAGAAAACCGGCTCAGATAAGGTGATTCTTATGAACTCGGGAGCTGAGGCTGTAGAGACTGCCCTGAAAACGACCCGGAAATGGGGATATGAGGTAAAGAAAATCCCCCAGAACAAGGGCGAGATTATTGTGTGCGAAAATAATTTTCACGGCAGGACCGTCACGGTGATCGGGTTCAGCACGATGAAAAAAGTAAAAGGGAAGTTCGGCCCTTACGGCGGCGGATTCAAAATAATTCCCTATAATGATCCCGCGGCTCTTGAAAAAGCGATTACCGCAAACACCACCGGTTTTTTGGTCGAGCCGATCCAGGGCGAAGGGGGGATACAGATACCGGACGACGGGTATCTCAAAGAAGTCCGTTCTATCTGCACCGACAAGAATGTTCCGCTCATTTTCGACGAGATACAAACCGGTTTAGGTCGCACAGGATATCTTTTGGCCGAAGAACACGAGCAGGTACGGGCGGATATGAGTATTATCGGGAAATCCCTCGGAGGAGGATTTCTTCCCGTTTCCGCAGTCCTCTCACGGGGCGGAATGCTCGATGTATTAGAGCCGGGTGATCACGGCAGTACGTTCGGAGGTAATCCGCTCGCCTGTGCGGCAGGACTGGCCGCACTTGCTGTAATCGATGAGGACGATTTGATTGCTAACGCACGGGAGAAAGGGGAATACCTCAAATCCCGCATCGAATCACTTTCCCTTCCGGGAGTAAAGCAGGTGCGGGGCCGCGGTCTTATGCTCGGACTCGAGATGGAAGGCCCCGCAGACGAGGCTGTGGCAAAACTTTTGACAAACGGACTGCTCTGTAACAAGGCCGGAGCGAACGTTATTCGGTTCACACCTCCTCTCACCATTACGGATGAAGAGGCCGACTGGGCGTTAGAGAAGCTTTCAGCCGCCCTTGCCGATTAGGAATTCGGCAGGGATTCGGCCTTTTTGATGATCTCGGTATGCCACCGGAGAAGCCGTTTCTCTTTCTCGCCGTCCTCTCCGGTGATATCGACAAGAATTCTGAATACCGGTTCCGTCCCCGAACCCCGCATCCAGAGAAACCCGCAAGGTGCCCCCGTTCCGTCTCGAAAGAGCACTTTAAACCCGCCCCGCTGAAATCGGTCCAGAACGGAACCGGGGACAGGGATTGATCGAGTTCCGTCCCGGCTTCCGGCTTCCCTCTCCAGAGCTTCTTCCAGAGGTCCTGCGAGAGTTTTTGTCCCGAGATAGTGGAGTATCTCCCAGGAGTAAAACCCGTAACTGTGTTTTAGCTCTTCTTTCCGCTTTTCGTATTCCTCCCCAAAAATCCGTTCATAATTCCGCTTGAGCTGGACATAATCCGGGGTCTTAACGGCAAGCTTTGCCCGCTGCTCTGAAATCGGGGTTGTGGAGAAGGCAGGAAGCGTACGCACTATATCGGTAAAGGTATAGTCAGGCTTGTATTTTCCGGTTTGCCCGCTCTTTTCGCACCAGATGTGAAAAAGCCCTTTGCGCCCCGGCCCGTCCCGGATCGTAAGTAGTTTTATGAATGCGAACAGCGTGTTCAGCGGGTCCCTCACAGTTGCCGGATGGGTGATATTGCCCCCGTTCGAACCTTCGCCTAATATTCGTACCTGTTTGCCTTCTTCTCTGAGCTCGGCCGCGCGGTAGACCGCATTCGCTTCTCCTACTTCGGCCCGATGTACTTCTATTCCGAACGGTCCTGCTATGTGATCGATTCGCAGTGAGGTAGGGCCGTTCGCTACGATTGCTGCGGGCTTGTCCTCTCCACCGTTGTACACCATGCCTGCCGACTCTGAGAGGCAGCAGAGGGCGAACACTTCCTGCGCCTCGAGCGCCTGCGCTCTGCCGGTCCGTTGATCAATAAAGACGATATTTCCCCGGTCTCCGTCGTTGTCCGGAACATAGCCGAAGAGGTACCTGGGGTCTCTCCTGTAGAGCGCTTCCAATTCCTGTTTACAGAGGGAGAGCGAAGCTCCTTCAGGAAGAATCTCGTGCGTTATCTCGCGCGGGTTACCGTTTATTACAGTAACAGCTACGCCCGCTGCCTCTAAGAACTGTTTGTCAATGGAAAGGGTGCGGGCACTGCCGTTGAGCTCCGCCAGTATTCCGATCGGATACTCGTTTATTTTGTTCGTTAGATCTCGAAAAAACAGTGTCTGCTCTTCCAAAGCGGTCAACCCGGAAATTACCTCACGCGAGAAATTACGGTAACTCAAAAGAGCATCTTCTTTCCATGCAGCTGATTGGGAAAATACGTCTTCTACTTTTGGTGGTGAAACCTCTCGTAAACGGTGAACGAGGGCGGCAGATATCTTTTCGTTTCGTACTGATGTTTTGTAAAGGTTTATAAGACGGGCCGCTCCGTCTCCTCCTATCACTCCCCCGTCACCGAGCCCGAATTTTACACCGTTGTGGCCGATAGGGTTGTGGCTCGCGGAAATATAGGCGAATCCGTCTATATCATTGCTGGTCTTCGTGTATGCCATAATCTCGGGAGCTGCGGTAATGAATAGGTATCGGACCGAGATACCTGCAGAGAGGAAGACCCGAATCATCACCTCCGCTATAGCCGGTCCGGTATAGCGGGTATCGCATCCCATGACCACAGTCGGCCGCTCCTTGCGGCTCATTTCTTTTAGAAAACGGGTAAATACATCCGCCATGTGGGCTACCAGCAGTTTGTCGGCGGGATGTATCTCTTCGAGTATACTCTCCTCCTCTCCGTCTGCCGCGAACACTTTTCTCCACCCGGAAGCGGAGAGAATAAAACTGTTCAACCGGGTTTCTATCTCATCTGCGGTAAATGTAATGTCATTGTCGAAGGGTGCGAGATCGGGGTTGCCTACAAGAAAACCTGTAGGTTCGTGATAGAACATGGTAGCTGCCTCTTTCAAAATTGTATAGTATAGGGTAATGACTTTCCTGAAAAAACTTTAGTTTTTTCAGGGGACTCAGTAATAGTACCGTTACCGGATTGTTTCGTAAACCGGTTAAAGGAGATTGATATGGCCCGGCCTGCCGTCCCCCAGCCTGCCATCCCCCGGCTCATTTCCGGAGGGCTGATTACGAATTATTACTGTACATCCCGGTGCAGGCACTGCCTCTATTTCTGCAGTCCCACATGGGAAAAACAATATATGGACCCCGAGACGGCAGCGGAAATAATCGGGCATCTAACCGGTCTCGGATGCAGATCGGTTCACATCGGCGGCGGAGAGCCGTTTCTCGATAGTGATGGTTTGGAAAAAGTACTCGAAGCCTTCCGTACCGGCGGGATGGGGCTCGAGTATGTAGAGACCAACTCTTCGTGGTATCGCAGTAGAGAACAGGCGGAGACGATACTGCGAAGACTTAAAAAAGCGGGACTCTCGACTATTCTCGTTTCAATCAGTCCATTCCACAATGAGTTCATTCCTCTACAAAAGATTGAAGGAGTAATGTCCGCGGCAGCGCAGGCGGGAGTAGCAGTCTTCCCCTGGGTCGATGGGTTTCTCTCAGATCTGCGCGCGTTCGATGAAACTACGACCCATTCACTCGAAGAGTACAAAAAGAGGTACGGAAGAGACTACGTAGAGAAAATACCTAGCCGTTATTGGGTAACAATGCGGGGGCGCGCGCTCAAAACATACGCGCCGTATATGAAAAAAATCTCCCTCGAGAATCTTCTTGCCCGCAACAGGGGCGGGTGCAGCGAACTGTTCGACACAACCCATTTTCATGTGGACCTCTTCGGCAACTATGTACCGGGGCTCTGTACCGGTCTCTCCTGTTTCCATAGAGATGTCGGTACTCCCTTGGATAAAAACCAGTATCCTTTTCTCGTCACCCTCATGACGGAGGGAATAGGAGGTCTCTACAAAGCTGCTGCCGAGACCTACGGGTTCGAAGCTGCTCCGGCGTATGTGTCCAAGTGTGAGTTGTGTTATGATATACGCAGGTTCCTTGTCGCGGAGAAAGGAGTTGGTTCTCCAGATTTGCAGCCGGTTCAATACTATATGCAGGAATAGGATATGATCGAGTTAAAGTTTGATGAAAAGGGGCTGGTCCCCGCAATAGCTCAGGATTATAAAACCGGAGAAGTGCTGATGGCCGCTTTCATGGACCGCACCGCGTGGGAGTTGACCCTCTCTACCGGGTTCGTGCATTACTGGTCGCGGTCCCGGCAGAAGCTGTGGAAAAAGGGGGAGAGTTCAGGAAATCTCCAGAGGGTAGTGGAAGTTCGGGTCGACTGTGACAGCGACTGTGTGTTGATAAAAATCGAGCAAATCGGCGGTGCCGCGTGCCACACCGGTTTTAGAAGCTGTTTTTACAGAAAAGTGGAAGGTGAAGCCCTTATTATCGACGGACAGAGAATCTACGATCCTGAGAAAAGATAAAAACACCTTTTTTATTCAGTCCCGTTATCCGTTATTACATCGGAGGCAAAGAAAACGTAATCGCGGAACTC
>CAZKZZ010000062.1:0-19082 GCA_964557375.1 uncultured Spirochaetales bacterium
CTGTGGTAGTGACAGTCTGGGTTAGGGCAGAATGGAAACTGCATCGTGTACCTCCTGTATTCTTAGTAGTTGGTCTACAGAAGGTAATACCGCGTTCTCCGCTCTGCTGCTTCTCGCTGTAACAAGGTTTGAGGCAGTAAGAAATCGTTTGATAAACCCACGAAATCGACGTATAGTTGGGACGTGCGGAATCGAATACTGAATCGCAAATGGATAATCGGGGCCCTTATCCTCATCGTCTTCGGGGCCGGGTACCTTCTCTTTCCCGGTCTCTACGAAACGGTTTGGGGTATGGTTACCGGATTCTTCCGTAATCCGGAGCGGTTTCGTAATACTGTTTTGGAGATGGGTGCAGGCGGCTACCTCTTTATTATCGCTATACAGATCATCCAAATCGTTCTGTTTCCGCTACCCGGACAGGTTTCAACAATTCTAGCGGGAGTATTCGGGACCTCTTGGGGGCTCATCCCCGGAATTTTGATCACGATGGCGGGGCTTACAGCCGGGTCGGTCCTTGCTTTTCTGATAGGAAGATACTTCTTCAGGGATTGGGTGGCCCGAAAACTGGAGGGGAAAAAAGCGTGGCAGACATTTTCCAAGCTGTCGAGCGGCAAGGGACTATGGATTATCGGTCTTATCTACATCGTCCCGGGCCTGCCGAACGATTTTATGTGTTATATTCTCGGTTTGTCCAAAGCGCCTCTTTCCAAGTTTATCCTGGTAACAACAGTATGCAGAGTTCCTAATGTCATTATTACTTTTTTATTGGGGTACTTTGCCGGCTTCAGCAGGTGGTGGTTGGTAGCACTCATCGGTACTGCCGTTTTCATCATTACGCTTTTCGCATATCTCAAACGCAGCCGCATCGAAGAGTGGATTCAATCCCGGATAAACTGAGCAATCACATGTTCTGCCTTCTCGCGTGAAAGCGGTTTGAGGACAACTTCATTCATCCCGGCATGCTTACAATCCTCTACTACATCTTCTTCAGAAGATCCGCTCAAGCCGATTATAGGAATCTCCCTGTTTTTTCGGGACGCCTCTCCGCCCCGGATTCTTCGCGCAGTTTCTATACCGCCCAATCCGGGCATGTAAATATCTAAAAACAGAAGATCGAAAGCCGTTTCTTTGAGTGTTTCAATCGCCCCTTCACCGTTGGCTACAGTTGTTACACTGTGGCCTTCACCGCCTAATATTTTTTTCGCTACAGTCCGGTTTATTGCCTCATCATCAGCAACCAGAATAGAATAAGCCCTCGAGTTTTTTTGTTTTTCCCGACTTTCCCTGTCTGCAGAAGATTGCCCGCCGATTTCCTCAGCCGCGGTCTTCAAAGGGAGTGTGAAGAAAAAGAGACTGCCCTCACCAGGTGTACTGGTAAAGGAAAGTGTCCCTTTCATAAGAGTAACCAGTTCCCTGCTGATGGTAAGCCCGAGGCCGCTCCCCCCATAGGAACGGGTAATCGAAGAATCAGCCTGTGAAAAACTCTCGAAAATAACGGAAGCTTTATCGCGGGGTATTCCTATTCCGGTATCTCTTACATAAAACGTTATCGGAACGGTTTCTCCCGGGGCCGGTCTCAGGGGCAGTTCCCTGTCCCGTTTTACTTCCAGAGATATCCAGCCTTTTTCAGTAAACTTGAGTGCGTTTCCGATAAGATTAAGCAGCACCTGTTCTATTCGAAGAGAATCGCCGCGCACACGGAAAGGAACATCAGAATCGATGGAATATGAAAAATCGATTCCTTTTGCCTTTGCACTTACCGTAAAAAGCCGTACGATCCTCTCGATCAGTGTATGGATTTCAAAATTCTTCTCTTCTATAGAAAGCCTCCCCGCCTCGATCCGTGAGAGATCGAGAATGCTGTTGAGTATGCTCAACAGTACTTCGGTCGACTTTTGTATCGTTTCCATATCATCCCGTAAATCCACATGGAGTTTGGTGTCATCGAGGAGAAGCTCAACCATACTTTTTATTGCTGTTAACGGGGTGCGAATATCGTGACTCATATTGGCAAGAAATCTCGATTTTGCCCGGTTTGCCGCCTCAGCCTTTTCTTTCTGTTCGGAGAGCTCCTTATTTGTCGTCCGCAATCCGGTAAAGGCCTTATTCAGCATCGCGGTGGTGTGACGGAAATTGACTACGAGACCCGATATTTCACTAATTTTTGTCTTCGGCCATTCCGGACTTTCTTCTTTGTCGAGTTTTTCGGGCAGATCAGTTGTAATTGTCTGGAGGGTCCGGATCGGCCGGACATACCGGTCGGCAATGATCCTGGACAATACAGCAGATATTAAAATAACAACAATTATAATCGAGAGTTTCCAGAGTGAAGTATAATAGATTCTGTTCTGGTAGGGAGCAATTGATGCAATACTGTAGATCTTCCAGCCCGTCGCTTGCTCCACGTTAGTCTCGAAAACATAGACAGCTTTCTCCCACCTCTCCATCACCGATATATTCCGCATCTTCGGCGGGATCCACCTGAGCACATCCGATTCCGAATCGGCTTTTTTCATCGGGTCCTGCTCGATGTCAGCAACAAGTTCAACATAGTGGGAAGTATCATCTCCGGTGTTTATCACAACGTTCCCGTTCCGGTCGAGGACCAGAATATCGCTTTTATTGCCGCTGAGCATGTCTTCGATAAGACCGCGGATTATATCCGTTTTTTTGACCAGCAGAACGGACCCGGTTCCTGCTGTAGAAGAGCCGCTTTCTACCGGATATTGGTAGTGAGTTTTAAACAGGAGAAGGTTATTAAAAGCGGGGGAAAGCGGTTTTTTCAGTGCAGTAATTTCTATCCCGGTCCCCTCGGATATGGAGAGATCGATTGTTCTCTCCATATCCAATTCCGTATTACCTGACTGTAAGCGGTAGACCGTCGCTCCACCGCCGTCCGTTATATGCAGCTCGATTATTTCCGGTCTTCCGGAAATGAATTGATCACCAATCTGTTGTATACGAGCGTCCCTTTCTTCGGATTTCACAGCTTCTTCTATCGAACGGGACAGCGTTTCCGTTTGTATTCGCGCCTCTTCGATCCATGAGTTTACTGCGTGGGAAGCGGAGCGGCCTTTCGCAACTACATTAGCTCTAATTTCTTGTTCAATGTCATTCAATTCGAACCATCCGCTCAGAGTAATAAACACAAGAGAAGGAAGGATTACGAACCCAATGATCGTATCAAATAGAATATTGGTGAATTGCCACTTCCCGCTCCACACAGGCGGATGGAGTTTTGCAACCTTATCTCCGGCAAACATCAGAACAATTCGTGCGAGAAGAGCGTTGAGTATCCCGTTCACAGCTTGTTTAAACATGATGAGGACCGATCCGGTATTATCCATTTTCATCACACCGTGATAGAATAGATAAACCAGAGGCATCCCTATAATGAACCAGTACAGTACATCGAGAAATACGAGATTAGCCTTCTTCCGGCTGTAAAATATTCCTACTGCTAACGCTTCACAGGTAAAAATGATAATTGCATAAGGATGGTTCCATAATATGTAGGTATAAGAGGCAGCGGCTGCTCCTGCAACAGTGCCCCATACCGGTCCGTATAAGGATATGACAAGCATGACGAAGAAGCTGCCGAAAATGAGGTCCACATTGAAAAAAAGGGTGAGTTTGAATATATTGGCCGCAAATCCCGCGCCAATAAGCAGAATGAGAACAACGGCAGGAAGCAGCTTCTTATTACGATGCATCAACGTAAACATAATTGTGAGAGTAACATATCACCTTAAGATAAAAAATTCCAAGCAGATGAAAGCGGAAAAGTGAGGATCTCCGATCCGTTCTGCTCACGCTCTTCGAGAAAAGCACTATTGATGGCAGTCAAACGTGAATAGTACTCTTCCATATTTACAGTCATATATGCGGGAAAAAATGCAGGGCCGCCGGTCTCTTCCGTGGCGGAAAAGTTCTTCTCGCACCAGACGAGCTGCCAGGACGGATCCTTTTGACGGGTCCTCTCTCCACGCTGGTCGTACTCTTCTATTGCATAACGGAGAGGAAGACCGTGGACCCGGCAGATAAAAGGCCGCGCAGAGTAGATCGTGCAGCTCGCATTGTCCGGGTGTATGAAGATACAGCTCCTGGTTCTATTGTGATTACTGTCCCCGTCCCGGGGTTTGCATTCGGAGCGGACCTTCTTATGCCGGGCAAGCCATGTACGAATCGACGCTATCTCTACCGGAAGTACACTGATGTCCTCACAGCATTCACCGCACCCTTTTCTACACCGGATTTCCCGTTTATGCGCATTAAAAAGCCTTGTGCTTTCACGGTCGACTTCTCTAATAAACTCCCGATATTTATGAAGAGTGTTCACTCTGTTCCTCTTGTTTGCGCTGGATGAGCTGTTCGAGACCTTTTTTTCGTCTTTCCCTCTCTTCGATAGCTTCCTTTTCCCGTTCCTTTTCGTCCGCACTCTCGAGGGCCTTCATCTTCTCTTTTCTCTCTGAAATCTCGGTATCGAGTAATTGATATTTCTCCCGCAATTTTTCGAGCGACTCCGCCTCTTCGGCCTTATCAAAAACGAGTTCGGTCGTCTCTTCTTCTGCTTTTTGTTCCCGGTCCGGACCCTTTCCGGTCCCGCCGGGAGATTCCGGTCCAGGGATAAACTGCTTCTCTTCGGGAACCTGCCTTCTATTCACAAACGAGGGAGAGACGATTTCTATACCGTTTTCGTGAAGACCATCCAGCACGGATTTTTTCAGCGTCGATTGGGCAGTGACAAGCTGTTTTACCTCTTCGAGCAGGCCGTACACACGGTATCGTACGGAGTAGTCGCCTAACTCCTGAATATGTACAAACGGTTCTCGCAGCTCTGTCGTCTCTGCCGCCTCTTTTAAAACCGTTTCTATTGTAGTTCTCGGTATGTCATACGATAAACTGACCTCTGCTGATATAAAGGTTCCGGAAGAGCGGGTTACATTGACCGGGTTTTGAAGGATATATTGATTCGGTATTGTAATGAGATTTCTATTTATCGTCTGTACTTCCACATGGAACAACCCCTGTTCTGTTATTCTGCCGAATACCTCTCCCGCCTCGATAAAATCTCCCGGTTTAAAACCGTGGGTGGAGCGGATCATCAATCCGGCCATTGCATTCCCGATTATCGTAGTCGAGGAAAGTGCAATGAGAGCACTGATAATGATTCCAAAAAGCGTGAAAAGCTGCCCGCGTACCACATCTTTGACCGGGAGAGCAAGCAGCAGGGCGATTATCCCGACGAAAATCAGTACAAGTGAATAGATCTGCTTTTTATAAGGAAGGCCGCTTTTACCTGAAAACAGCCGGTTTAAAAAGAGACGTCCCCCAATAAACAAAACAAAAAACCCGGCAACAACAAAAACGCTCGGTATATATGCTGTAATCCCTGTCATACCGGTCTCAGTTTCTTACATGTTTCTCGAAGTTTCAAGTATACGATAATTGTTAACTTATTTTATTATAATAATTAGGGTTATCTGGTCTTTACAGGGTCACTCCGCCTTATCTAACGGCTGGATAATGACGTAGTCGTTATCCTTCATCCCTGCATGACAGGAGATACAACCGTCCGGTTTTCCCGCTACCTGTACTTCTCCCTGCGGCGAGTATTTGGCCCAGAACCAGTCTCCGTGTTCCGGATCGTACCCTTCTACTTTGGCCATCACCGTAACCGCTGCCAGTTTTTCATCAGGAGAGTAATTTTCCTTTACGATGATGCTCCCGTCCGGTGCAGTCCTGTCCTCGACGGGAAGCGCGTCAAGCAATGGAGTATTGATATACACCTTGTGGTAGGCTCCGTGGGGCGCCTGGCCCGGCTTGAGGCCTTCGTGGTCAGGCCAAAACTCGTAGTTCGTATAATCGGTCTCTTCCGTAATTCGAGTCCAGAGCACTTTCCCTGAAATCTCGGCTGCTGAAAAGGGAGACACTTCCGTCTCTTCCTTTTCGCTACATGAGATAAGTAAAAGGGACATCAAAAGCAATGACCCGAGTATTGCTACTGTAATCAGTTTTTTCATCACGTTCCAATCTCCTCCGGGGCAGATTCCTCCGGGATAGTTTCCTCCGGGACCGATATGGTAAATCGCGTCCCTTCCCCCTTTTTCGTATAGACCGAAATTCGGCCGCCCAATCTCTTTATTTCATCTCGGACAACATCCAGACCCACACCCCGTCCCGACAGGTCACTCACATCGTTTCTCGTGCTAAAATCCGGTTTGAACAAAAACCGGAGAAGGTCCTGTTCACTGTACCGGGAAGGATCGCCCTTTATCAGACCCCTCTCCACCGCCTTTTTACGTACCGTATCAAAATCGATTCCCCGCCCGTCATCGCTTATAATAATTTTATTCTGCCTGTCCATCTTAACGAGGCGAAACCGAATCCTGGCCGTGTTCGGTTTACCGAGTGAAACCCGTTCGATTTCATCCTCTATGCCGTGGTCCAACGCGTTTCGCGCAACGTGAATAATCGGATTTCGAAGTATGCTCAAGTGGGGAAGCTCTTCGAGTTCAGATGAAACCGAGACCTCCACATCTTTTTCCAGTTCTTCGGCAATTCCCTCAGTCATTTTTTTTAGATTAGTAAGAAAGTCTTCGAGCTGTGCCTTATTTCTGTCTTCCGCGGAGAGTGTCACGGCAAAATTTTTGAAAGTATCGTTTATTTTGTCGATGTTCTTCAACTCGTTGCGGATCTCTGAGATGGATTCTTCGATATCCTCCTGTGCCCCGTCTTCCCAGGAACGTTCTCCCTTTCGAACAGCACTGAGTACATCCTCTGCGGCATGGGCGAGATCAGCAACCCTGCGGAATTCGAGATACCGGGCAGTCCCTTTGAGGGAATGCAGGTCACGCATCATTTTATGAACAGTTTCTTCGTCAATGCGTCCCGATGCCTGCTTGGAATAAGAGCCCTCCACGTGGTCCAGTGTATTGAGTGCGTCCTGTTCGAAATCGATAAACGACTGCGGTCCTACTTTGAGAATTGCCTGGATCTGTTCCAGTTCGGTTTCACTTCTCTCCCGCTCCCGTTCCAATTCACGCTGAATACGCATGATATCTGTTTTATCTTCGAATATCACCATAACGTTTTCCACCCCGTTCTCCCCAAAAATCCGCTGAAAATCGGTATCAATAACAATTTCTTTTCTGTTTCCATTTCGGTCGATCGTCAGTTTTTTGTCGGCAAGGGGGTTGATCGACATGATCATCTCCATGTCCGTGGCCGTTTTTTCGAATAATGCCTTTAAAAAAGTAGTGAGCTCGGACCGGTCCTCTTTCTGTTCCTCCCTTTTAGGATAGATAAGGTCCGTAAAGGGGAAACCTGCTACCGTATCCACTAAAAACAGCTCTTTGACGAATGAGGAGTATTGGTTGCTTATTGTATAGTCCGAGTTGAGGAGCAGAAGCCCCTCATTGATATTATCTAAGTATTTCCGGTTTTCCGCGTTTCTCGCCTCGATTACCCGGTTCTGTATCTCGAGTCTATTTTTCTCCTTGAGACCCGATATCATCGAGTTGATCTTCTCGGACAGCATTCCCAGCTCATCGGAAGAACGGACGTCGGATTGCACTTCGAGGTTTCCGCCTCCCACCTCAGTAACAACCGCTCCGATCGAGAGGATCGGTTTGATAATCAAACCCCTTATGATCATGATGAGCAGAAAAGCAATAGCCGCTCCTGACAGAACAAAAAAGAGGATGAGTGTATTCCGTGCATCGCCTAACTGTTCGAAAATCCTCTCTAAAGAAACCTGGTAGTAGGCAACACCGCGGACAAAATGGTCGGTCCCGTGGCACTGTCTGCACTGCTGATAATTGAGTATCGGAAAGTAGTACTCCATCCGCTGCATGTCAAAGTTTTCTACTGTCTTCGGGGTGTTGCTTTCGATGGCTGCGGCAAATGGTTCCGCTTCGATCTGCTTGACCTTTACCCGGGGAGTTTCTTCGAAGGCAAACATATCCTGGCGCATATTGACCTCTTCGAGGGTAGTGAAATCACTGAAGGCTATATTTCCGTCCCTTCTGTAGATTTCCAATTCAGTAAAACCGGGCAGCTCTTTGAGTTCAGTAAGGGTGGTAACAACCAGAGGCGCCTCGCCGTCGAGCATCATGTTGCGTACGAGCGTGTTGAGCATGTTGTTGTTGGTAATCAAATTACGCCGGGTGGAATCGAGCAGGTTGTTTCGCTGGTTCGTAACCGAAATAAACAGGGAAAAACCGACACTAACGGCCAGAAACAGAATGATACCTGCAACCACTTTAATCTGTATGGAAATGTTTTTCACGGGTAAAGACTCCTAAGCTAGATCGCGAAGGGAAACATTGACTGTGAGCGGACCTACATCCGTAGTAAACGGGACGGCAACAACCGGAATACCCTCGGGCCAATGTATCTGATAACTGTTGCCGGTAACGACTCCGGGCAATGAAATATCTATCCTAAAATCGACCAGGTCTTTTTTCGCGTTTCCGGCAATAATGTTTACGAGTTCTCCTACGCCGTCGATCACCGCCCGGCTCAAGGCCTGATATGTTGTCTTCTCCATCCTTGAAACGGCGGCAATGGCCGTCTCTCTCGAAAAACTCATTACAACCGCGCCGGCCGTCTCCCCCGCGAGTCCGATAATGCCGGACACTTCTTCGAGATCATACGGATCTTCTTTTAAATGGGGTTTACCGGGCTCGATATTGACTTCCAGGAAATTTTTAAACAAATTGACTGTGGCTTTTGTAAACGGATTTATATATTTTACCTGCATGCATCATCCTATTGCGGAATGTATTTTTTTATTTTCTCCCAAAGCGTGTCTCCCCTGACAGGTTTTACGACATAATTGGTAACACCCGCTTCGATTGCCTCCATGACATTGTACTTTGCAGCCTCAGAGGTGACCATAATGATGGGGGTTTCCTGATACTTATTCATTGAACGGAGATACTTGACGAGGGTCAGCCCGTTCAGCTTCGGCATGTTCCAATCAACGAGAAAGAGATCAATAGTCTCTTTCTCCGCGATGTCGAGAGCTTCCGAGCCGTCTTTTGCCTCAATAATATCTTCTTCCTTAATCTTTTTTTCCAAGAGGGTATTCTTGTGAATACGGCGCATTACGCCCGAATCTTCGATAACCAGTATTTTCATCTCGTTCTCCATCATGCCGGTGTGCTGCTGATACGTTCTGGAAGGATACTATAGGCAAGAACTGATTACAGATTTTATGAGTAATTCTCTTATCATTATAGGAAAATTCAAAAAAATTACAACCTCGTAACATTTGTTACGGATATCGATTCTCACCTCTGTTATCTTCGGTCTGACAATAAAAATAATACGAAAGGAGATGCACTATGTTTTGCTATCAATGTCAGGAAGCCGCAACAAACAGCGGATGTACAGTACGGGGGGTGTGTGGTAAAGAAGCGTCAACCTCCGATCTTCAGGACCTTTTGATCTATACAGTAAAAGGCTTGAGTACCGTCGTAAAAGCACGCTCGGACAATGATGCGGCGACGCTGAGACGCACAGGCCGGTTTATTACTAAAGCTCTGTTTGCAACCATTACAAATACCAATTTTGACGACAGCAGGTTTTACCCGCTCATTCGGGAGGGGCTTGCCCTGCGGGATGAATCGGCAGCGGGGCTTCCTGGTTCCGCCGGCCCTCTTCCCGACTGCGCCGTATGGAAGGGACATACCGAAGAGGAGCTCAAGGAGAAGGCGCAGTCAGTCGGTATCCTCACCGAAGAGAATGAAGACATCCGATCTCTGCAGGAGATCATCGTGTACGGACTGAAAGGACTTGCCGCCTATACCCATCATGCGGAGATACTCGGATATGAGGATGAAGATATTTACAAATTTACCATTAACACCTTGACAGCTCTTACCGGTGATTTATCAGCGGATGAGTTGACAAATCTGGTACTCGAGACCGGCAGCTGTGCGGTAAAGGCGATGGAACTTCTCGACCAAGCCAATACCGGCACGTATGGTAATCCGGAAATTACCACGGTAAACTTAGGGGTGCGGGGCAATCCCGGTATTCTCGTCTCGGGACATGATCTCAAAGATTTGGAAGAACTTCTCGAACAAACCGAAGGAACCGGCGTCGATGTATACACCCATGGGGAGATGCTTCCGGCCCATTACTACCCGGCATTCAAGAAATACGACCATTTTGCAGGCAATTACGGAAACTCGTGGTGGAAACAGAACAAGGAGTTTGCCTCGTTTAACGGACCGATCATTATGACGACCAACTGCATTACTCCGGTAAAAGACACCTACAGGGACAGGATCTATACAACAGATATCGTTGGATACCCCGGGGTCACTCATATACCCGACAGGGCACCCAACGGCCCCAAAGATTTTTCCGGAGTCATAGAACAGGCCAAAACATGTCCGGCACCGACGTCGCTCGAATCGGGAGAACTGGTAGGCGGGTTTGCTCACAATCAGGTGCTCCAGCTTGCGGATAAAGTCGTAGAGGCGGTCAAAACAGGGGCAATTAAGCGGTTTATCGTTATGGCCGGGTGTGACGGTAGACAGAGCTCGCGTAGTTATTTTACCGAAGTTGCGGAAAAACTGCCCGAAGACGCGGTAATTTTAACAGCCGGTTGTGCCAAATACCGCTACAACAAACTGGATTTAGGAGATATCGGGGGTATTCCCCGGGTACTCGATGCGGGCCAGTGCAACGACTCTTATTCCCTCGCCGTCATTGCTCTGAAATTAAAAGAGGTGTTCGGTTTGGAAGATATAAACGAGCTTCCCATCGAGTTCGACATTGCCTGGTACGAACAGAAAGCGGTTGCCGTACTTCTCGCTCTGCTCTCCCTCGGTTTTAAAGGGATAAGACTCGGACCGACTCTCCCCGCCTTTATCTCACCGAACGTGGCAAAGGTGCTTACGGACAATTTCGATATTAAACCGATTACAGAGCCGGAAAAAGATGTAAAAGCTATGATGAGCAACTGAGAAACGGGTTATTGCAATGATACGCCATCTTCTTATATAAAGGAGGGTGAGGAATATGATCGTCTATGCCCTTTGGAAAGAGAGCGCGCGGAGAACACCCCCACCATACGATAAGCTGGGATGAACTCGATATTGCACCGGCAATCCAGATAAAGGAAGGGATACTCAGACGGTTATACAACCTGGAACGGGAAGAGACAGGACATCGGAATCAATTAAAATACTCGAACGAACTGGTAGCACTGGAAGGACAATGGAGAGATTTTTCTGATTATGGTTCCGAATTGTCCTTCCGGCTCAAAAATATATCGGGCAGTTCTTTAAGAATTGCCCGGCTGATTTTTCCGACCGAAAACGGTCTCGACGATTTTATAAGTGACTTCGATCCTCAAACTCTCTCCTTTCTCAGGAACGGCTATCAATCATGGTCGACTGCAAGAAGTTACCGGCGGAAGGAAAAACCGCTTCGTCCCTGGCTTACCATCATATCATTAGCTTCGAGCAATCTGGCCAACCTCCCTTCCAACGTTCCGGGCATACTCTCTTCCGACATGTACTCCTGTATAAAAGATATAAAGAAAGGGGAGTCGTTTTTTATCGGTCAGGGGCCTCCCTTTGATCAGTTTTTCTACATAAGGCTCAATCTTCACCGAAGCGAACGCGCGAAAAGTTATTTCGAAGTTGTGTATGATTTCGGAAGAAAACTGCTCAAACCGGGAGCAACAATTGCCCTCGATTCGATCTTCGTTGCCAAAGCAAAAACAGAAAACCTGCTTACCCTCTATTTCGAGACGATAAAAAAAACATTGAAACTGAAAACTCTCGGAAAACATATACGAGGATGGTGCAGCTGGTATTATTACTACAACCGCATAAAACCGCAGGACATTCTTGCCAATCTCAATGTGATAAAAGAGAAAAACCTCCCTATAGATCTCGTCCAGATCGATGACGGCTACGCCCGGGCTGTCGGTGATTGGCTCACTCTCACCCCTGAGTTCGAAGGGAAGATGAAAATGCTTACCGATTCAATCCGTGATGCGGGATATATACCGGGCATCTGGATCGCTCCGTTTATTGCGGACAAAAAATCGGACATCGTAAAATACCGTCCCGAGTTTCTTCTCCGTAACGAACACGGCAAGCGTATTATGGCGGGATACAATGTGTTCTGGCCGGGGCACTTTTACTACGGTCTCGATATTACCAATCCGCAGTTCGAAGAGTACATCCGCAAAGTAATACGGACCATTGTCCATGAATGGGGATACACTTATCTGAAATGCGATTTTCTCTTCGGAGGATGTCTGCGGGGCGGCACCCACAAAGACCTGAGCCTCTCGAGGGCGGAAGTCCTGAAGCGGGGCATGAACATCATCAGAGAAGAAGCCGGCAAAGATGCGATTATCGTCGGCTGCGGAATGCCTCTGTCTCCCGGAATCGGCACGGTAGACACCATGAGGATCGGACCGGACACAGGCCCGTTCTGGATAAAACGGATTATAAAACTGCTGAGGACGGGAGCAATGGTCGGTGTACGAAACTCGGTCCGCAACATTCTGGTCAGAAGTCCCATGCACAAACGAATCTGGCTAAACGACCCGGACTGTCTTATGCTGAGAAGACGGAACACCAAACTCAACGAAGACGAGAGGATGTTTCAGATAAACGCAATTATTCTCTCCGGCGGACCGCTTCTCTTGAGCGACGATCTTACAAAGATCGATAATCATGAGCTCGAACGGTATCACAAAATAGCGGAACTCTCCGCGGCATGCGCTTCCGGGGAACCGGAGGTCCCTGATATCATGGAACGGGAAGTCCCTCAGGTATGCTACAACACGGCGGGATATGTCGGTATTTTCAACGGCTCGGATGATAAAAAAGAGATCAGTTTCGAGGTCGAATCCGGCCGGATCGAAGATGTATGGAACGGTGAGGTTTTTACCGGCACAAATGGAGAGATAACGCTGAAAGATATCCCGCCTCATTCGTCCCGATTGTTTCTGATACGCTGAACCAGCTCGACTTTTTTCAAAGAATGGAAAACCTAATAGTAAATTCCGGGCTCGGAGACCGCCGCAATTCTATTGTACCGCGGAGCTGCTGAACTAAGGAGCTTACCAGTCGCAGACCGAGAGTTTCGGGATTCTCGAAAGGGCTGTCCTCGGGAAACGGATTCCCGTTATTCGATAGGATCAGAGTATAGTAATTTTTCTCTTTTTCCGGATGCAGGGAGGGATTGAGGGAGAGCCGAAACTCAAGAGGGTGCTTGTCTCCTCGAAAACCGTACTTTACTGCGTTCGTTGCAATCTCATTACAAATGAGACCGATAGGGAGCAAAACCCTCGGTTCAAAAAACAGTTCCGGAACATCGATGAGTACGTTGACAGCATCCTTGAGAGAATAGGGAATTGCAGCCTCTACGATTTCTCGCAGATACACTGCCGCATTGATACCGTTAAGAGCATCGCTTTTATACAGCTTTTCATGAACGATTTTGACTGCATTGATTTGGTTTTTGAGATTATCAAAATTTTTCTTTTTGTTTTTCTTTGACGTTTGCAGATCAATGAGAGCGGAAACCATATGCAGGTTATTTTTGATCCGGTGGTTCATTTCCCGGAACATCATTTCTTTTTCTGCGGATGCCTTACGCGCATCGTCCCGCATTTTCCTATAGCCTTCAATTCTGCGGGAGAGGTCGGTAATATCCTCAATTGAAAAAACAGCATAATAGGTACCGTCTTCTCCGGGATAGGCACTCACTGTTGCTTTCTGCACCGAATTGTCCCCCGTGACGGTGCGAGCATTGAACAAGTCCCTGTGCAGCTGGTATGAAAAAATGACCGGCGCCCCCCCTCTAAAGAGCGGTGTAATACGCTGTCTGTATTTTTCTTCTTTAAAATGGGGAAAGAGTGTATCGAGTTTTTCACCGATAATCTCATCCCGGGTTTTACCGGTCCATTCCTCCAGCCGACTATTCCACCAGAGTATGGTAAACGCTTCATCGATGATACACACGCCCACCGTTACATAATCAAAACAGTTAAAATTCATATATACGTATCAATGGCTTCTAAAAAAGAATCAAATGAATGCAGCCCGAAAAATATGGCTATACTTCCTTCGATTTCGGTCTTCTGAATGATAAACTGGGTCCTTGCAACGATGATCACTGACGATTCATTCTTTTGAAGAAGAGAAAAGAGATCGTCCAGACTCCCTTCGATATACGTAGGGATGGTAAAAGTCAGCTTCAGGGTGAGCTCGTTACTGATCGAACCCAAAACCGCGTTAATGATGATATTCCCCACCTCGGTAAACGTGGCACTCTTGACCTCATCAAAATCATGATCGATATCATGCTCCCCGGTTATAAGCTCCACCAATTTCGAGGCATTTTCGGAGAGAAAGATCAATTCCGCGGCACCGGAAACAGACCCGGAGAAATTCATCTCCACCGAAGAAAGATTCTCTTCGGTATCGATCAAAAAAACTTTTCGCAGCTCGCCTCCGGTGACGATACGCACATCAGGAATACTCAAGTCTATATGAGAACCGAGAAACGAATTGAGCACTTCCGCGCCCTTCCCCGCCCCGAGGTTGATGAGTTCTTTGATGACATCGATTTGTTTGTCTGTAATGTGTTCAACCGTCATGAGCTGTTCCTATCGAGAGCATTCTGTATCTCTGAAAGCAGTACATCCCGTTTCGGCGGTTTGTTTACAAATGCCGCAGCCCCGGACCGGAGACATTCGGCCCGTGTGGTCTCCTGAATGTCCGCGGAAATAATTATTACCGGAATTACAGATTGCTGTTTCCCGAGTGCCTGTAATACGTCATGACCGCTCAATCCGGGCATAAGTAAATCGAGAAGAAGCACATGAGGATTTTCCTTTCCGACCAGGGCAAGTCCTTCCTCTCCGGAGCCGGCCTCCAGCACCTCATAACCGGCGGATTTGACGATTTCCCCGATTTTCAGACGCGCTATCCATGAGTCATCAATTATGAGCACTTTTACCATTATCTCGACAATTTAGTATTTTTTACTATTTTTGTAAACTAGGCAATTTTTGCTCCGTGCTCTTGCACATTACCTGCTTATATAATACTATTCTGCTATCTAAAAAAATCTCCGAACCGCTATCCTAAGGGCCCGGCGGCCTATGGTGATCGGTCGAAGACAGTTGTTAACTGTCTGCAGTAATTACTGCAGGGCCGGCGGAGAAATCCGGCGACCTCCCGTGTTTGGAAAGGAGAACAAATCTTCCCTCTTTGATTTTTATTCCCAAAGAAGCGGAACGAGTTTTCCTTTATTCCTTCACGGTGATATTCGTGCAGCGGACAACCTAGTCCTGCACGAATTACTCATTGTAAAAGGAGTAAAAGGATGAAAAGAGTAGTTACATTCTTAGGAATCCTCTTGGTGATCTGCTCGATCACCCTGTTTGCCGAAGGCACACAGGAACAGCCCCAGGGCAAGGCAGCACAAACTGAAGAACAGGCGGCCCCGGAAAATCCGCGGGTAAAACTGGCGACAACGACCAGTACCGACAACAGCGGCTTATTGGAATATCTGCTGCCTGAGTTTACCAACGACACCGGCTACACCGTAGATGTAATCGCGGTAGGTACCGGAGCGGCTCTCGGGCTCGGAGAAAAAGGTGATGTGGATGTTGTTATGGTCCACGCCCGGGAAAAAGAAGATGAGTTTGTCGACGCCGGCTACGGTGTAAACCGGAAAGACGTTATGCACAACGACTTCGTCATTTTGGGACCACCGTCCGACCCCGCCGAAATAGCCGATGCGGAAACGACTGCAAAAGTAATGACATTGATTGCAGAGAATGAGTCGGATTTCGTATCC
This sequence comes from uncultured Spirochaetales bacterium, assembly GCA_964557375.1. Taxonomy (GTDB): domain Bacteria; phylum Spirochaetota; class Spirochaetia; order SPDA01; family CAZJBZ01; genus CAZKZZ01. Next base: position 15,853 of record CAZKZZ010000062.1, read on the forward strand.
AGGGGCGACGAATCCGGTACCCACTTCAAAGAACAGCAATTATGGGAATCCGCCGGAATATCACCTGCAGGCCAATGGTACAAAGAAGCCGGGCAAGGTATGGGTGCTGTCATTACCATGACTAATGATTTGCAGGGATACACTCTTGCAGACCGCGGAACGTTTATTGCCATGAGAGAGAGCATCGATCTCGAAGTAAAGTTTGAAGGAGATCCCACGCTGTTTAATCCCTACGGCATTATTGCAGTCAATCCGGAAAAACATCCACATATCAACTACGATGGAGCGATGGCCTTGGTAAATTGGGTCGTCTCGGAGAAAGGCCAAACCATGATCGCCCAGTTCAAGAAGGGCGGCGACCAGCTCTTCTATCCGGACGCCCGTTAATGAGGCTCTATGGGTAAAGCTGTTGTAGAAGCTTTAAGACTTATTTTAAGTTTCGACAGGGAAGTGTTCTTTATTGCGTTCACTTCCCTGCGCTTCTCACTTATTTCCACGGGTATCGCATCGCTGATCAGTGTGCCGCTCGGAGTCATGCTCCATTTCACCTCATTTCCATTCAAACGGGCTGTGATCTCCGTTTTGAGTGCTCTCATGGCCGTCCCTACGGTGGTCATCGGGCTGCTCGTCTACTCGTTCATCTCCCGGTCGGGGCCGCTCGGCCCGCTCGACCTCCTGTTCAATCCGGCTGGAGTTATTCTCGGACAGATATTTCTCATTATTCCCATACTCACCTCTCTCATTTATTCCGGTCTTTCCAAGATGGATGTACGGTTTCATGAAACCCTCATTACCCTCGGAGCGAAACAGAAAGATGTTCTCAAAGCTTCGATTATTGAGGCCCGGTTTATCATCATATCAGCCGTTTTGGCCGGGTTCGGGAGGGTAATCGGAGAGGTAGGGGTTTCCATGATGCTCGGAGGAAACATCCGCTGGTACACCCGCACCATGACCACGAGTATTGCCCTCGAAACCAGTAAAGGGCAATTCGAGCTCGGGCTGTCTCTCGGTTTTATTCTCCTCGGCATAGCTCTTGCCGTAAACGCTCTTACCCACATCCTTTTTAAGAGCGAGGTGTGAGATGATCTATACCGTAGACAATCTTTATTTCGGCTACGACAGCAAACAGGTCCTCGCTATTGATCATCTCGGTTTTGAAGAACGGAAAATCCATGTCCTCTTGGGGCCTAACGGATCAGGGAAAACAACTCTCCTCAAACTGCTCAACCGTCTGTTGCCCCTGCAAAAAGGGGAAATATGTTTTGAAGGCAGCTCCCTCGAAAAGGACCCCACTTTCAGGGAGAAAACGGTATACGTGCACCAAAACCCGCTCCTCCTCTCCGGATCGGTGTATGAAAATATCGCTTACGGTCTGAAACTGAGAAAAATGGCCAAGCAGGAAATCGAATCGAGGGTCGAAGAGGCGCTCTCTATCGTCGGTCTCGAAGGGTTCGAAAAGCGTAAGAACAGTGCCCTTTCGGGGGGCGAAACCCAGCGGGTAGCAATTGCGCGGGCCCTCGTTCTAAAACCAACGGTACTGCTCTTCGATGAACCGACCTCGAGTGTAGACCGCGAAAACGTGGGGAGAATCGAACAGATCCTCCTCGAGATAAAAGAGAACCTCGGGAGCACCGTCATTATCAGTACCCATAATCTGCCCTTTGCCTACCGAATCTGCGACCGGCTGGTCCACCTCGAGGAGGGCCGGGTCATCCCGCCCTCGGAAAATATCATCAAGGGGACATCCGCCGGAACGGATTCCAACTTCCACATTTTCAAATCGGGAGATATAGAGATTCGCTGCCCGCTTCTCGAAGGCCCGTTTTCCAAAGCAGTTATCGACTACGACAGAATCATTCTTTCTATCCACCCGATCGAGTCCTCCGCGAAAAACAACTTTCCGGGGACCGTACAAGGGACCACTGTCTGCGAGGACAGTGGTTGTCTCGTCGATGTGGAAGTAGAGATTTCCGCCCCCGCCGACGCCGGGCACCTTGCACTTACCTCACGGGTGACAAAGGAAACAGTCGAAGAGATGGGTTTGAAAGAGGGAGTCCGGGTATGGACCGCATTCAAGACATCTTCCGTGAGGCTCTACTGACCCGGTTTTACTGCCCCGCCTTTACTTCCCGCACCTTTCCGGTCTCTGAAGTATCATAACCGGGGAGCCCGTTAACGGTGCGGAGAAAACCGGGGTCCTGGAGTACTTCTAATAGAGGGTCCAAGATGGGACTCTCATAGAACGTTTTCAAGGTTACGAGTTCATACCGCTCCTGTGCCAGCGGAACAAAATCCAGTTTGAGAGCACGGGCAGCAGCGGCTATCCCGAGACCGCAATCTGCAGTACCGGACTGTACTGCCGCGGCTACCGCGAGGTGAGTATACTCCTCCCGTTCGTAGCCGGATACATCATCATTATCGAGCCCCGACTGCTCGAGGTAGTAATCGAGCAGGACCCTCGTTCCTGCCCCCCGCTGCCGGTTGACGTACTGAACGTCATCACGTACCAGGTCATCAAACGCGTGTATGTGTTTCGGATTCCCCGGAGCTACGATCAGCCCCTGTTCACGATGCACGAAGGTGATGAGGACGACATCTTCATCCGGCAGGTACTGTTTTATGTAGGAAAGGTTAAAGTCTCCTGTATCGGGGTCGAGCAGGTGGGACCCTGCAACATGGGTCTCGCCCCGTCTCAAAGCAATGAGACCGCCGAGACTTCCTACATTCGAACTCGTAAACCGGGCGGAGCGGCCTGCCGCGTATTGAGCGAGAAGATCGAGACAGATGTCATGGCTTCCGATATGAACGATCGTCTTCCGGATTTCCGAAATATCGCGGTAGAGACTTACCTGTACATTTTCTCCGGCGTCGATTCCCTCGGACAGCGCGGGAATGGTTACAATGCCGTCGGCACGGACGAGGGACATGATTACGCCGGCCCCACGCTGGAGCGGGGAGGCGACAATACGGCCTCCCACCTCACCTAAGGTCACCCGGACATACTCTTCAGCACCCGCAGCCGAATACACCTTCCTGGTAAATACCGCCTCGATTTCCGGTTTTCTCCTCCCTGGTCTGCCGAGCCACGTGGAGAGAAGCGGCTCGATAAACAGCTCTCCGGTCAGCGCGCAGGAGACCGGATACCCGGGGGCACCCAGTACCGGTACGGACCCCTTCGTGGGTTCTGTCTCCACCATCCCCAGAACCACCGGATGTCCCGGTTTGACCGC
>CAZKZZ010000063.1:0-5437 GCA_964557375.1 uncultured Spirochaetales bacterium
AAAGCCGCAGCAGCCCCATGTACTCTATTTTGAGCCTTCCCGGGCCCAGCAGTTCAAAAAAGCGATACATCAACTGGTCGAGAACCTGAAGAGTATTATCAGGGTCAAGCTCGAAAGTTCCAGGTACCAGGAACAGCGGGACAGGACGATTGCAGTCATCGAACAGCAGGAGAATGCGGCATTGACTGATTTCGAATCCAAACTCGACGAGGACAATTTTGAAATAATCCAGGTACAGGACGGAGAGGCGAGAGCCGTCGATATTGTCCCGCTCTGGAAGGGGGAGAGGACCAGTTTCCCCGAGCTCCAGGACCTGGTGATAAGGAGAAAGCTCTCGGAGGATGAGTGGAACCTGATCAGAGAAAAGTACTATCATTATATGGATGAGATGAGAAGTCTCTTTAAAGAGCTTCGTACAGCCCGCAATCTCATGGAAGAGGAAATAGAAACGCTGAAAGTAGAAACGGTACGCCCGGATGTGCTGGCGGAAGTGGACCGGATTAGAGAGCAGTTTACGGGTGAAAAAGCCACCTCTTATCTCGATGAGCTCGAGGAAGACCTGCTCGCAAACCTCTATCTATTCACAGAAGACGGTGAGTTCACCGACGAACGGGGAAACCCCCGTTTTATAAGATACGGGGTAAATATACTCGTAGATAACTCCGAACAGGAGTATGTACCGGTTGTATTCGAAAATCATCCTACAGTAACCAACCTGTTAGGCAGTATTGAATCCCACATAGAACTCGGCGGGGAAGTGCGGACAAGTTTTATGATGATACGGGCAGGGTCCCTTATAACCAGTTCCGGAGGGTTTCTCGTTTTGAGGGCGGAAGACCTTTTCCATGACGATCAGGCGTGGTATCAGCTGAAAAAAATTCTCCAAACCGGCACGGTGGAGATACGGCATATCCATGGACCGCTGCAATTTTCCGGACAGGTACTCAAACCGGAACCGGTCACTGTCGATGTAAAAGTAATCATTATCGGAGAAGAAAACCTCTACGAGACATTGATCAGTCAGGACCCGGGTTTCGAAAAGCTGTTTCGTATTTCGGCGGAATTCGATACAGTGATGCCCCGGAACAGCGAAACAACGGCGCAGTATAGCGGTTTCATCAGACAGTTTATCGGCGAGCACCACTTACTCGAGATTGATGATCACGGAATTGCCGCAATTCTCGAATACGCGGTCCGGATAGCGGAGAACAAGAACAAGTACTCCACCTGTTTTTCGCTCATCGGCAGTGTCTTGGTAGAAGCGGATCATTGGGCACGTCAGAGGCGGAGTACGGTTATAGACGGAAGAGCTGTAGAAGAGACTCTCGAAAAACGGAAGTATTTCACCGAGAGAACTGAAAGGGATTTCGATGAGATGGTTGTTAACGGAGAGGTCCGTCTGGAGACCGAGGGTTCTGTTGTGGGCAGAGTTAACGGTCTTGCTGTCTATGATCAGGGACGGTACTCATTCGGGCGTCCGGTACGGGTCTCCGCCCAAGTATCTCCCGGAGACGAGGGAGTCGTTAATATCGAACGTGAAGCCGGCCTTTCCGGAGAAACGCATGATAAAGGGATGCTTATTCTCGAGGGGTATCTCAGGGGGAGATACGCCCCGGATTTTCCTCTCTCGATCAGGGGGAGTATCTGTTTCGAGCAGTCATACATGATGATCGATGGGGATTCGGCCTCCTTAGCGGAGATCGCGGCCCTTTTGAGTGCTGTTGCCGAATTACCGGTACGGCAGGATATCGCCGTTACCGGAAGCATCAACCAAATGGGGGAGGTACAGTCCGTAAAAGGGATAAATGAGAAAGTAGAGGGCTTTTACCGGGTGTGCAAAAAGCGGGGTATTACCGGATCGCAGGGGGTAATAATCCCTAAGAGTAACCGGATTAATCTCGTTCTCTCTCGCGAACCTGCGACAGCAGTTGAAAAAGGAGAGTTGCGGCTCTTTGCAGTGGATACCATAGATCAGGTCCTTTCGATTCTGACCGGTCTCGAAGGGGGGGTCCGTAATGCACAGGGTACATTCCCTGAGCAGAGTATAAATTTCTGCATCGAACAGAGGCTTCGCAGTATGGCTGATCACATGAGGGCGTACAGTAGTTAGTATGATTGTTCTCGATATGGACAAAGTCGGTAAATATCTCGAAAACATCGCCTATGGATTCGGAGCTACTGTTGTCGATCTTCTGATCATTGTCGGCGGAGTGCTGCTTTTTATACTGTTTCTCGTAATTATCTACATCATCCAGAGAAAAAAGAAACTGAAAAAGCAGAAGGAACATGCTGCACGGCTATTTGAACAGGCCGCGAAAAAAGCCGGACTGACGAACCAGGAAAAAGAACTCGCGGAAAGGATGGCCGAAGTAATCTCGCCCGAATTGCTGAAAAAGCCGCTGGTTTTGAAAAATCATGCAGCGTTTAACAGCGCGGCTTCTAAAATGGAGAAGGACACGTTTGACGAGACGACTCTCAACTCGCTTCGGTTGAAGCTCGATTTTGCGGGTAATACGGAAAAAATTGTCAACACCACCCTCGATTTACCCAAAGGTCAGCATCTCTTTATCCTGCCGGAAGAGGCGGGCCGATCACTCCACGGACGGATAAGCGAAAAGCAGCCGGACGGGTTTTATGTAACGCTGCAGGAGCGGGAAAAACCGATCGAAGAAGGAACGTTTCTTCAGGTGTACTTTCACCGCGGGGACGGAGTGTATCTATTTTCAGTACCTGTGGCTGCATCTTCGAACGAAGTAATAAAACTGCCCCACACCGAGTTTATAAATAGGGTCCAGAGACGAAACTTTTACAGACGATCGGTTGATCTCCCCGCGGAATTGTGGGAACCTGGAAAGAAGGAGGCCACAAAACGATACGGCAGGCTCTACGACTTGGGGGGCGGAGGTGCAGCCCTTGATCTGTTTGATGAAAAAAAAGGCTCGGATATAAACAAGAATGAACGGTATACGATTGGGTTCTCCGTTCCGGATGGTAAGCGGTTTGCAATACCGGCAAAGGTGGTAAGGATCTCCAGAAAAGGGAGAAGGGTCCACTTCGAGTTTGATGAGATTCGGGAAGGCGAGCGAGACCAAATCGTAAATTTTGTACTGCAACAGTAAGGAATTTTTAATCTTGACATCGTTGCCGGGACGAATATACTGACTAAATAAAAGGGAATGAGGTGACCTGACATGCCCCAAAAGCTTGATGTAGAAAAAATCAAACGTGCTGTACATAGTTCCCAGCCGCTTGCAATCAAAACCTATACATTGCCCCATGAAACAGAAGTGTATTTAGAAGAAGTTCTCGGACTGTTCCTGCGCGAGTTCGGTCTGGGTCAAATAAAAGACCAGATTGCCTACTGTATGCGGGAATTGGCAGTAAATGCCAAAAAAGCAAACACGAAACGGGTCTACTTTGAAGAATTGAATCTGGATATCGAAAGTAAAGAAGATTACGAACTGGGGATGCAGAATTTCAAAGAAGAGACCCTCGACAACATCGATCACTACCTTCAAAAGATGAAGGAAGCCGGTCTGTACGTTAAAGTCGTATTTCACACAAAAGGAAAAGCCTTTACGCTCTCTATTCACAATAACGTCCCCATAAACAGAAAAGAACAAATGCGGGTGTATGACCGTATTGCCCGCTCTCGTGCGTTCGAATCGATGGAAGAGGCGTTCTCCACTGTGCTCGACGACAGTGAAGGGGCAGGGCTCGGTCTTGTCATCCTCATCTTGATGCTCAAAAAACTCGGCCTCGATGAAGAGGCCTTTGAAATAGACGTAGTAAAAGATGAAACGGTAGCCCGGATAACCATTCCCTTCTCAGAAGTGCGCCTCGAGAATCTGCAGGCCCTTTCACGAAAGATCGTTGATGAGATCGATAAATTGCCCCAATTCCCGGACAACATTGTACAGCTTCAACGGCTTATCTCCGACCCGGATTCCGAGATTACCGACATCGCACGGCAGATAAGCACTGACCCCTCTCTAACTGCCGATCTTCTCAAGGTGGTCAACTCAGCTCAATTTATGCTGCCGAAGCGGGTCGATAATATCGTCGAAGCGGTAAAGCTTGTCGGTTTGCGGGGGCTGAAAAATCTTCTCTACTCGTACGGCACCCAGAAGATATTGACCGAAGGCACCAAGGAGCTGTGGGAGCATTCCTATCGCACTGCATTTTACGCCTACACCTTAGCTCGAAACCTCAGGATGAAAGAGATCTTGGATGATGCCTACGTCGGCGGGATCCTCCACGATATAGGAAAAATTATTTTTGCCAATATCCACCCGAATCTGCTGGAAAAAATAACTTCGTTCTGCAAGGACAGAGAAATCCATCGGGACCTCTTCGAAGACCTTTCCGCCGGATTGAATCATGCTGAAATCGGTGGGCTCATTGCGGAGAAGTGGAACTTTCCTGACTCACTCGTAGAGGCGATCAAGTATCACCACGAACCGAACGACAGTTCAAAAGAATATCGAGTGGTCGTGTATACTGTTTATTTGGCCAATGCCATCTGCAACGTCGAGGAAGGTATCCTCGATTTTGAACTTCTCGACCCGAAGGTGCTGAACTTTTTCAAGATCACTTCTGAAGAGCAATTCAAGACCATTGTTGAACGGCTCGGACAGGCCTTTGAAAAAGAGCGGGCCAAACTGACCGGGGAAGAATAGTTGCAGTCAAAAATTTTTGCTTGACATATTTATTGTTATATAGTATTTTTCTAATATAACATAAAGACGGAGAGGAAAAATGGCAGTAATTATGTATTCAACTCCAACATGCTCCTACTGTAACAAAGCAAAAGATTATTTTCGACAAAATCGTGTACCTTTTAACGACTACAATGTTGCCCAAGATATGCGTCGGGCAGATGAGATGGTAAAGAAATCGGGTCAAATGGGGGTCCCGGTAATAGACATCAACGGTAAAATAATCGTAGGGTTCAATCAGCCGGAGATTGAACGGGCGTTAAAACGGTCCTGAATAACCTCTTCATACAGGTTATTTTGGATACCCGTACCTCCAAGCCTCCTTGCTGCTGCAAGTTCGTTCACCACGTTGTGTTTGATCGGACTTGCAGCTCTTTTTTTTATAGCACCTTGCCCCCCCAGAGATTGTTCCCGCCTGTGCTAGTCGGTCCGAACAGCAGACCACCAGGCATGCATCATAATCGCAAAAGCAGCTGAGACATTGAGTGAAGCTTTTGCACCCCCTGTAGGGACCGTAACGATTCCAAGACTGCTTTTTACGAGCTCGCGCGCCTGTGGGCTTATCCCCAACTCTTCAGAGCCGATAATAACGGTCCCCTCCTCGGGAAATGAAAACTCGCCTAACGGGGTGCCTCCGCATTCGAGGGCGAAGATCTGCCCGGTCCTTTCCCCTTCTTCGGACTCTTCTTCGAATTCTTCTTCGAGTTCTTCTTCGAGTT
>CAZKZZ010000063.1:5537-18691 GCA_964557375.1 uncultured Spirochaetales bacterium
TTCTTCTTCGAGTTCTTCTTCGAGTTGAGGCAGGGAACATGTTTCCCATGGAATTACCTCCGTACATCCCATAGAAGAGCGGACCGCCCGCGGATGGGACGGAGAGGCTGCAGCCGGTGAAAGGTTGATTTTCTCGACCCCGAACGATTCCGCGGTCCGGAATATCGAGCCGACATTGAATGGAGAACGGAGGTCTTCGAGATAGATTCTAAACGGGAAGGCGCGGCGGTCTTTCACGGAGAGAGCACCCGTTTCCCGGTCGATGAGGTCCCAATCAGCCTGCTCTTCTCCGAGGTGTTGTCTGATCCCGGCCCGGACATTACTAGACGCCCGGATAACGGTATTGTGATGAGCAGTGTTTCGCAGAAGAGATTCCAGGTCGTTGATACTTTGGTAAACCCAGGGTGCTAACTGAGGCCCCTGCCCGAGTAATGAAAGCAGAGAAATAGTATACGGTATGTTTATAGAGCTGCCCCGGGCCAGCTCCTGCTCGATTCCAGCCAAGACCCGCTCGATTTTTCTCATCCGTGTTCGGGGAGGAAGAGATGAGAGCTTTCTGACCGTTATCATGTTAATAGGCCTGTTTGAGCAGTTCCACAATTTCAGCAGTCGTTACCGGCTCGGGAAGGTACGACAATCCTTCGAATGAAGAGACCATGTCCGCTGTACCGATAAGCTGCTCATAGGAAATCGAAAAATCACTCAGTCGAAGGGGCAGGCGAAGAGAAGCGATGAGGTGGCGCATATACTCGAGCAGATGTTTTGCGGATTCGAGCCGGCCCGAACGGCTCGTCTCTCCGATAGACTCTCCCACTGCCTCGATCTTATCGGGACAGATCCGCACCCCGTATTCCATTATATGGGGTATGAGTATCGAAGCTACTGCCGCTTGCGGTACGCGAAATTTACCGCTAATGATATGGGAAATCGCATGGCCGAGCCCCGGAAAGGACATGGACAATCCGAAGGCGCTCAACAATCCAGCCTGGCAGGCGTATTGACGGATGGTGATATTGCCCGGCTCTTCATGGGCCCGTCTGATATTAGAAATCAGAAGGGGAAAAGATTCGAGAAAGAGCAGGTGGGAGAGAAAATTGCTTTTTGTCGAGATGAACCCTTCGAGCGAATGCAGAAAGGTGTCGAGCATGGCAGTAACACTGTATTTCGCGGAAAGGGTTAAGGAGAGGGGAGGATCGATGATGATGTATTCCGGATAGGAATTGAGAGTCAGTTTCTTAACGGATCTGTCCCGGGCATCGACTACAATCGCCCGGTCGGTGAGCATCATGGGGTTTCTACAGGTTGTCGGAATTTCAATATAAGGAAGTGACGCCGGTCCAAACGGCTCTCCGGACAGATACGTATCGAACGGTTTGTCGAGAGCCAGCATTTTCGCCGTACTTTTTGCAATGGAGAGGGTCCGCACCCCTCCCATACCGATTACGAGCTGGCTTTTACTCGCTTTCGCGATGGAAACAGCACTCTCCACCGCTTTGCTGGTAGCATGCAAAGGGATATCGTCAAAAACGATGCATTTTAGTCCTTTCGTCTCGAGCAGTGATTTGACTTTTTGGGTCTGCTCCATGTCGGAAAGTATATCGTCTACCATCAAAAGCACACGGCTGCCGAACTCGGAGGCAAAAATACCGATTCTTTCGACAGCACGGATTGAGAAGACCACTTTACTCGGTAATGTAAACAAAAGATCTGCCATAGCAGTACTCCTGTAGATATTGCCGGATTAGTCCTAATGTATCAACAGCCCCGGATTTTACACCTAATCGAACCTAATCGGCATAAAAAAAGCAGAGAAAGAGCCTCCTTCCTCTGCTTATCTATTTTCTCTCACTTACAAGTTATAATGAGCCCTATATTTCAAACATCTCCATGAGTTTATCAGCAACAGAATCGATTACCGTATCTGAAATGTAAGAAGGGTCTTTCAGTTTCTCTTTTACTTCGGCAACTCTATCTGCACGAACATCGGGAGACTGTTTTACACTCGCGGTTGTTTTATACAGCTCGCCCATGCTCTTTGCTTCGGAGGAAACATCGATAGAATCGGTATTTTCCTTCTTTGTAGGCTTGGCCGTCTTTTCGGTTTTATTGTATTTCGAAACAGGATCAACTGGTCCTAATCCCTCAATCGTCATATAAGAACCTACCTTTCATTTTGATATATCGACACTTTCATTATAGATATTAAGCCTTTTTCTTTCCAGAGACAAAAACCGAAAATTCGCCTTTTTTTGTCCCTTCATGCTGAAAATAGCTTAAAACCTCCTCAACTGTTCCTGATTTGAACTCCTGGTGCAGTTTAGTCATCTCTCTTCCAATACAAACATACTGCTTAGAATTTAAATCGGCAAGATCCTCCAATAATTTTACTATTCTATAGGGAGATTCGTAAATAATAAACCCTTCGCCCCGTTCGAGCAGCTCCCCGAGCCGTTTTCGGCGTTTTCCGCTCTTTGGAGAAAGAAATCCTTCAAACGTAACGGTCTTCCCCACATGGCCCGCAACACTGAGCAGGGTGGCTGCAGCGGAAACTCCGGGAATGGGAATAACGGCAAATCCTTCGTTACGGATTTTCGTAGTTAGAGTCGAACCGGGGTCGCTTAGACCCGGCGTACCGGCGTCACTGGCATAAGCAACATCTTCGCCTTTCGCGAGTACAGAAGCGATTTTTCTCGCAGCCTCCTCCTCATTATGAGACCGGCAGCTCAACAGCGGTTTTTTGATTCCGTAGTGGTTGAGCAGTTTTAAGGTATGGCGGGTGTCTTCGCACGCTACGACATCGACTGATTTCAGTGTATCAACCGCCCGAAAGGTTATATCGTCGAGATTACCGATAGGAGTAGCAACGATGTAGAGGGTCCCCATATGATCATGGTACAGACTTTTCCCTCTGCTGCCAATATTCAATCCGAACTATTTATTGAGTGTGGACCTCTTCAGCCCATTTTTTTACCGTATCGTGATGGGATGACCATGCGTCCCACACCGATTGGGCCCACTGTTTTACGGCGGAATTTATCGATTCGGGATCTTTTTGTTCAAAAACATCGAGAATCGTCATCTCTCCCCGATTTTCGGGTGGTTCCAACCAGGAAAACTCCAGTTTCTTACCCAGTGCTTTTCGAATTGCGTCAGTAGCTGTCCTGCTCTCGACCCCTTTCTCGATAATGAGGTACAGGCTGATTAGATGTACCGCTATCGACTGAATAGATTGTTCTGAAGGGGCGCCCGGATGCTGACAGGCGTAGGCATCGACGGTAAGACGGTGTGTTATGGGAGGATAAGCGTGTTCGCCGTACTCATTTGAGAGCAAATCGCAGAACAGTTTCCAGCATCCCGGGGCCACATCGGTATCCGGAGGGACCTCATATTCAATACACTCTACTTCTGCTCCGCATCCGTTACAAATTTCTTTCATTATTCACCTGCATAGATAATAGTTGACCTCACCACATATTGTGCATGGTAATTCCAATTTTTGCAACCTTTTTGTATAGTAAAAAACTACACACAGGAGGCGTTATATCGAAGGTTTTGTTCTTCTCCTGTTAGCAGGAGTGATCGCTGTTCTCCTCTTTCTTCTTTTCAAATTACGGGACAAGGGGGCGGGAAGAACGCTCAGCGACAAAAAGATGATCCCCCAACAAAAAGGAGAGGTGGACCCCGGTTACAGGACTTGTCCCCTCTGCTCATCCGGTCTCGCGAGAGGAGAGCGGGTGCGCACCGTAGTATTCGGGCCCTCTCCTAAAAGCAGTCCTGGTGCACCGGAAGAACGGATAGCCCATGTTTTCGGCTGTCTCCACTGTTATCCGGCGAATCAGCAAAACAAGAGAATCTGTCCGGTATGTAAAAAAGAGATTTCTGCGGACGGGTTTCTCTATGCCAGAATGTTCGAACGGCCCGGGAAAACACATGTTCATGTAATCGGATGTACAGGCTGCCGCGGTATTAAAAACGGCGGGAGCAGGAGATAAACCATGCAGAAATTACCAATTGTCGGTGTTATGGGTTCGGGAAGTGATCCGTATCGGGGACTATCGCAACAAGTCGGCACACTCGTGGCCCGACTCGGGTGTCATCTTCTGACCGGGGGAGGCGGCGGAGTTATGGCTGAGACGGCCGGGGCTTTCGTCAAAACGGAGGGGAGGAAAGGCTCGAGCATCGGAATCATAAAGGGAGAGGTCTGCGAAGAAGCTCTTCAAAAGGGGGGCCTGGTGGGCCTGGGCGGCCTGGGGGGCTTGCGCCGGAAGTTCATACCCGGGACGGTAAATGATGCGATTGAAATACCTATTTACACTCATTTGCCGTTAAGCGGTGCGGATGGTAAAGACTACCGGAGCAGAAACCACATCAATGTACTGACCGCGGATATCCTCGTTGCCCTTCCGGGAGGGGAGGGGACCTTCTCGGAAGTAATGCTCAGGCTCGAATACGGCAGTGACGTAATTCTCTTTCTCGGAGAGTACACCATAGCAGGAAAACCTGCATCCTTTTTTCAGGAATACGGCTCGGAGGAATACAGCAGTGAAACCGGGGGAACGGTCCGGACCGCGGAAAACAGCAGTCAGTTGGAACAGCTGCTCAAAAAAATGATTTCCAGCCGGTATTGAATTTCAACAAGATAAGGTGTTAGAGTCTCTGCTATGGAAAAAATGAAGCGGACAGCTACATGCGGCGAATTGACGAAGAACGATATCGGAAAGAATGTGGTGTTAAACGGCTGGGTGCACCGGTCGAGGGACCACGGAGGTATTCACTTTATCAATCTGCGGGACCGGTACGGCATAACCCAGGTTGTTGTGGATGAACATGTCGATGAGGCCCTCAAAGATACGGCGAAATCCCTCAAATTCGAATACTGCATTGCAGTCGAAGGGATGGTCCGGGCCCGGCCCGAAGATATGATAAACCGGGATATGATAACCGGAGAGATCGAGGTCGCGGCAGCCGGTATTACCGTTCTTTCCGAGTGCGATGTACTGCCGTTTATGATCGATGAACGGACGGAGGCGAGAGAAGATCTGCGGCTCAAATACCGCTATCTGGATTTGAGGTCTTTTTCCATGCAGAAAAAGATGAAGCTCCGTCACGAGGTTACCTTCCGCACACGGGAGTATCTCACGGAACGGGGTTTCTTCGAGATTGAGACCCCGACCCTGATCAAATCAACACCGGAAGGGGCAAGGGACTTTTTGGTGCCTTCCCGCACCCATCCGGGCAAGTTTTACGCCTTGCCGCAATCTCCCCAACTTTTTAAGCAGATTCTCATGGTATCAGGCATGGACAAGTACTTTCAAATCGCCCGCTGCTATCGTGATGAAGACTCCCGGGGAGACCGTCAGCTCGAGTTTACCCAGATCGATGTCGAGATGAGTTTCGTCTCTCAGGAAGACATCTTTTTAGAAATGGAGGGGCTGATGGCCCACCTCTTCCATCATGCCTTAGGGGTGGAATTGAAAACCCCGTTTCCGCGTCTCTCCTACGATGATGCCATTGAACTGTACGGGACCGATAAACCGGACCTGAGGTATGACCTGGAGATGAAGGATTTCAGTTCTTTCGCTGAGGCGAGTGATTTCAAGGTGTTCGCTTCGGTCGTATCGGGCGGGGGGAAGGTCAAGGCCCTGGTTGCTCCCCAATGCGGGCACTATTCCCGTAAGATGATCGACGCGCTCGAAGAGACCGCCAAGATTTATGGGGCAAAAGGGCTTGCCTGGATGAAGGTGACCGATGAAGGGCTGGAAGGCGGTATAGCCAAGTTCTTTCAAGACAAAAAGAGTGAAATCTGTGATGCTCTCGGTGCTGAAAGCGGGGACCTTCTCCTCTTTGTCGCGGATAAGAAAATGACCGCCTGTACCGCATTGGGCGCGGTAAGAGTGAAACTGGCTGAAGATTTACAGTTGGCCGACCCGAGTGTGTACCACTTCTGCTGGGTGGTGGATTTTCCACTGTTCGAGTACAACGAAGAGGAAGAGGGGTGGGACCCGGCCCACCACATGTTTACCATGCCGAAAGAGGACCAGATAGATTTTTTAGAAAAAGACCCGGGTGTTATCAAGGGTGAAATCTACGATATGGTATGTAACGGGAACGAACTTGCCTCGGGCTCGATCAGAATACATGATCCTCGGCTCCAGAGGCGGGTGTTCGAGGTAATCGGGTTTTCCGAAGAGGAAGCCGAACGCCGCTTCGGGTTTCTCATGGAAGCGTTCAAGTACGGCCCGCCGCCACACGGAGGAATTGCCCCCGGGCTGGACAGGCTGGTGATGATCATGGCAGGTGAGAAAACGATACGGGAAGTGATCCCATTCCCCAAAAATACCTTCGGCGCTTCCCAAATGGAGGGGAGCCCCTCTATTGTCGATGAGAAACAACTCGAAGAGCTCCACCTCGAACTGAAATTACCCGAGGAAAAACCGAGCGAAGAATCGTAAGGGCTGATTTCCGGAATTTCTGCCTCAAACCTTGTTACACCTGCTCGTTACGCGGACCGTATAGAGCCCCCGGCTGCTTTTTCATTGGGCAGTTTCTCGCTTGTAAGTTTCTCCACGATCCGTTCAGCCGCCTGCACGATCAGATGGTTGGCCGGGAAAAAGGACTGATACGGTTGGGATGAATAGCTGAAATAGACCAGTTTGTCCACCGGAATGCCGAACTGTATGGCCATAGTGATGACATCGATCTTGTCCGTTACCGGCTCTCCGCTAACGACCTGTCCCCCGACGACCCGCCTGGTACTGCGGTCAACGACCAGTTTCATCTGCACTTTTTTGGCAAACGGCATAATAGGGAAAGCGGTTGTAAACTCGGAATAGCCGGTTACAACATCAAAATACTGTTTCGCAGCCTTCTCAGTAAGTCCGGTGCCGCCGATGTAGCGGTCTTCGATTTTTGTAGCGCAGCCGTTGAAAAAGCCCATATACTCCCGGTTTTCTCCATTTATGTTTTTTGCAAGGAGGCGGGCCATAGGAACAGCATTTGTGGCAAGCTTCCCGCTGGTGACATCACCGGTAACCGCACTGGTATACTGGGTGCAGTCGCCGACGGCGTATACGTCCTTGATGTTGGTCTCCATTTTGCTGTTTACGACGATACCGTCCCGTTCAATATGCAGTTCCGTGTCTTTGAATATATCCACATTCGGCCGCATTCCCACGGCGAAAAAAACGGCGCCCCGAATATCGGTAAGATCTTCACCCGCACTGCAGGTGTCCATTGAATCAAAGTGGATCTCCTTTCCGTTTTCCAATTCGACCCGCTCTATTACTTCGGTTCCATGGAGCCCCACCACTTTGGTCTTGAGGTGAAGATCGACCCCGGCCTTGATCAGCTGTTCTTCAGCCTCCTCGACCATCTCATAATCAACCATATTGGGCAGGATTTGATCGGTCATGTCTACGAGAGAGGTTTTTACCTCCATCCGGGCAAGCGCCTGGGACAATTCCACCCCGATTGCACCGGCCCCTACGACGACGGCCTGCTTGAGGCCGTTTTCGACTAAGGTATTGATGACGGTGAGGTCCTGTTCCGTCTTGAACGTCAATACACCTTTGAGCTCTGTTCCGGGAAGAGGAGGGATGATGGGGTCAGCCCCTGTAGCAATAATGAGCTTTTCATAACCGTAGACGGCGCCTTTTTCGGTAGAAACAGTTTTCTCTTCGAAGGAAACGGAGACAACCCGGTCGCGAATAAGCTCACCCCCGGCATCCGTTATGAGCTTGTCTTTTTTGAGCGATTTCTCGAAGGGGAGCACCTTTTCGATCACATAGGGCATTGCACAGTAGATCATGGAATGATCTTCCGGGCGAATGAACGCAGCTTTCTTGTTTTTCAAGTTTTTGGCGATGGTGATTGCGGCAGGTCCACCGCCGATTACAACAACATCGTACGTTTGCATTATAGTTCTCCTTTAATAATATAATAAAATATATATTCAACAATCATGATATTAATATAACAGAAATTTACCGAATAATCAATAGAGAGAATCATTATCAATATTTCAAGTTCCTTGACATTTTCACACGGTAGTGGTACTTTGTTGTGAAATATTTCACAACATGATACGCATACAATTCGAAAACTATGGAGGAAAGAACGGCGATGTCTGAACGGGCAGATCCAAAACCTGCGATACCGAATCCCTCGCTTCAGCGTTTATGCAGAATGTACACCGTATTGGAAGAATTGGAAAAACAGGGAAGAGAAGAGATTACTTCAGCAAGCTTGAGTACCCTCTTGGGTATCCCCGCACATACGATTAGAAAAGATATCAGTTATTTACCCGGCAGCCCGATCAGTTCAGGTTCCCTCAGGCAAAAAGATGATACTGATACCTCACTCCGTTCAAGCCAGGGGTATCACCTTTCACTACTTCTTAAAAAGATAGACGGAGCGTTGGGCATCTCTTCCCCGCTCAAAACCTGTATTGTCGGACTTGGACGGATTGGGATGGCGCTTCTCTCCTACCAGGAGTTTATCCCCCGGGGCATTCATATCGCCGCCGGATTTGATAAGAACATCAACAAGATCGAATTAACGTCGAGTCCTGTTCCGCTGTATCCGTCCTATGAAATCGAAGAACAGATCGAAGCGCTCCGTATCGATCTCGGGGTAATCGCGGTACCGGCGTCATCGGCGCAGCAGGTAGCAGACAGGCTTATTCGGGGCGGAATAAAGGGCCTTCTCAATTTTGCTCCTGTTACATTGAAGTGTGAAAAACCGGTTGTTATCCGGAATATATATATGGTAGAGGAGTTTCGGTTCCTCTCCGCTTTAATACGACTACAAAAATAGAGGAGTTTATCACTATGTTTAAGGTACAGACATTCAACAAAATCTCTCCTAAGGGGCTCGATCTCCTTCCGAGAGACAGGTACGAGATTGCTTCGGAGTTTACAAATCCGGATGCGATCATACTCCGCAGCTACAAAATGAACGATATGGAACTGCCGGTGAACCTAAAGGCAGTTGCACGGGCAGGTGCCGGGGTAAACAACATACCGGTGGACCGCTGTAGTGAACGGGGTGTTGTCGTGTTCAACACTCCCGGCTCAAACGCAAACAGTGTAAAGGAGCTCGTTCTCTTAGGTCTTTTTCTCTCTACCCGGAAAGTTTTCCAAGGTATGTGCTGGGTAAAAAGCATTGCCGATAAGGGAGATGAAGTTCCAAAAATCATTGAAAAGGAAAAGTCAAATTTTGCAGGCCCGGAACTGCGGGGAAAAATGTTAGGTGTCATCGGTCTCGGAGCAATCGGGGCGATGGTGGCAAATGATGCCCTGCAGCTCGGTATGAATGTTATGGGATGCGATCCTTTTATCTCTGTCGATTCAGCCTGGAAGCTCTCCAGTGATGTCCAAAAAGCGCATAGTGTCGACTCTCTCATCTCCCAGTGCGATTTTATCTCCATTCATACCCCGCTCAATGATAAAACCAGGGGGATGTTTGACAAGGAAAAGTTCTCGATGATGAAAAAGGGGGTGAGAATTCTCAATTTCGCCCGGGGAGGATTAGTCAACAACAAGGACCTCAAAGCAGCAATTGATGAGGGTATCGTCGAGGGTTATGTTACCGATTTTCCTGATGAAGAATTGGTAACCATGGACAAGGTGCTCTGCATTCCCCACCTCGGAGCATCTACACCCGAGGCGGAGGACAATTCCGCGGTTATGGCCGCGGAACAGCTTAGAAGCTTTCTCGAAACAGGGAACATCAAGAACTCAGTAAACTTTCCCGAATGTTCCATGCCGTTTAACAATGCAACCCGAATCCTCGTGGCCAATAAAAATATTCCGAATATGGTTGGTCAGATCAGTACGATCCTGGCAAATGACAATATAAATATTGATGACATGCTGAATCGGCACCGTGATGATTATGCTTATAACATTATCGATGTAAAAGAAGAGGTCCCGGATTCGGTTATCGATACGCTGAAGCAGATAAAAGGAGTCATCATGGTCAGAAAAATCACTTCTACCCGGAAATAGACTATACAAAGATACGAAAGGAAAGTCGCAAGGTTAGGCGCTTCTTGTACTACAGGCCCCATCCCGGTATGATACCAGCGAGGGGTGGGGTCTAATTCGTGGGTTCTTTCTATACAGAAGGTGTTTCTAAAACCTCAGTTTTTTCGCGGTTATTGGTAGCGTTTTATTTCGCTCTTTCGCTGCCTATTATTACCTGGATGGTCCATCTCAACCCCTCGGGCGCCGGGCCCGGCACTCCTTTTTCAACATCCGGCGTATTAGCTGCCGTTACGACCGCCGCTTTTCTCGGATTATGGGGGCTGTACTCCTATCTGCTTTTCGTAAAGAACAAACATCTTTTCGTCATCTCCTTCTTTTTTTTATTTGCCGTCATCGCTGCCGGTACTGTCTGGATGGGATTTTCACTCCACCGTGATTACTTCTCCCATATATTTCAAATTATTCTTATGTTTTGGCTTCTCTTTGTTCTTACCATCGAACATGTAGATTCACACCATACCCGAAAGCGTTTTTATTCATTTCTGTTTTTGTTTAATACGATAATTTTCCTCGTTGCCATGAGCTGGATCATATTGATGGGCTATGCCATCGCAACGAGGCAGGAGCCCCGTTGGGCCGAATCGATTGTCTATAATGTCTATAATGCGGTATTAGCGTTTATTGCAGGTGTTGTTTCTCTCCGGCTGCAGTTAGAGAGGTTCCGTAACATTAGAATGCGCGGTGGCGTACTGTACATCGATAACTGGAATTTTTCACGCTATTTTAGTGATGCGGATATAAAAATCGTCTCTCTATTTCTCACCGCGGATGGAAGTGTCAGCTGCGGTTCAATAGCCGACGTTCTATTCTCTGCGGATAAAGAACAAGAGGAAGGCGATCGAAGATGGGACTGTGAAGAGTGCATCAGGAAGCAGTATACCGCGACCCGCTGCCCAAAATATAAGAACATCTACAACCGGATTCTCAATATAAAGAAGCTGTTCGAGTCTCTCGAAATCGGGACCATTATTACCCCGGAAAACAAACGTCAGATTAAAGAGATAGGATGGAAACTGCGTCTTTTTGATGATGTAAAGGTGCTGCTGCCGGGTTTTTTTACTGCTGATCGTCGAGTTCCCGGTAGCTCGATTCGAGATCTTTGAGGTACTCTCTCAATTCGTTTGATTTCTCTTTGATAAGGTCGACAGAAGAGCGGTTGCTCGAAGCGGAGAGTGTGTGCATTCGGGCCAAGTCTATCTGCATCTGTTTTAGGGCGTTCACCGAAGAGGTGAGACGAAGGCCGATCAGTTCTTTCTGGTTTTTCAGGTCCTTGAACGAGCTCAACTGTTTGTCAACTTCAGTAATGGAGCGTTGATACTCCTTTTTCATGTATTCGCTGTCTGACTCTTCGAGTTTTTTCTGGAGAGTTTCGGTGTCTTTTTCCAATTCATGTGTGGGAAATCCTGCAATGACCCGTTCGAGCTCCTCGTTTTTCCCGGCGAGCTCCTTGATCTGGTCTATATAATTATCCAGCACAGGAAGCATATCTTCTCCCAACGGTGTTTGGTCCTCGCCTAAGTTTTTCATCTGAGTGATGATATTGTTCTTGAGCTGTTCCGCTTGTCGCACTATAGTGTCAGCGCCACCTGCAGACTTTCCCATACCGTCGCTGTAGCTTCCCACGAATACCGGGGCTTCCTTGATTTGTCTGTCCAGTTCTTTTTTCAGCCTGCGGATTTTTCCGGCATGGTTCAGCCAATGGGTGACTATTCCGATTCCCATACCTACCGCCGGGAAGATGAACCAGGGAAACCCGGGTGAAGTAATCATATTGATCATAAACAGGAACAGGATAACTGCAATATTCGAGACGATATGGCCGGAAAAACCATTCTCCATTTTGTGGATCTTTTTCAAGATCTTGAGCTGGGGCGGGGTGAGTTCGGGCATTTTGTCCAGCTCTTCTTTTTGTTTGAGAAGAAGACGGACACTGTTCATATGGGAGACGAGACCGATTCCCCATCCGCCTAATGGAAAAAGGAACCAGGGAAAACTCCCCCCTGTAAACATGTTGATAAAGAACAGCATCCCGTTGACTGCAATGAAGGAGATCAGATGGCCCCTGAAACCGTTTCTCTCAGATGCCGCTTTTTTCTCGATTGATTTCTTGTATTTTCGAAATAAGAGGTACGGAGCACCCCCGAACGTACCGTTTTTTTGGGTGCGCGTCCCTAAACCGTAACTGACCTGTCCGTTCGGTTTTTCCAACCTGGAAAGATATCCTTTCTCCTCGAGTTTGCGCAGAACCCGGTCCTTTTTCGATTCGGACCTGGACGGCATTTCCCGTTTTAACTGCTCCTCCCGCATTCTTCTGCCCGCCTGCCGGATATGGCTGACCACTAGATCTTTTAGTTCATTGAAATCTATCGGTTCTTCAGGGGGATGAGGCGGCTTGTTCGGCGTCGGCCCTCCGGTTTCTTCTTCTCCCATATCAGGAGGGCGGTTGGACCGCTCATATTCCATCGAACTTTCAGTTTTGATCTCGTATGCGTGGATATCGCGGGTAATATTCTTAAGTCTTACTTTCCCGAGCGGAACGATCTCTAAATCCAGCTTATTGGAGACCATATTGTACACCTCTTTCGAGATGCAGATCCGTCCCGGTTTGGTCAGTGCCTGCAGCCGGGAGGCGATATTTATCCCTTCCCCGAGGGCATCGTTTTCGAAGAAATAAATGTCACCTAAATGGATGCCGATGCGGAGAATGAGCCGTAAACCCTGGCGGGTAGAGTTGTAGGAGGCAAGTTCATGCTGGATCTGGACTGCACATTTAGTGGCATCGAAGGTGTTATTGAATGTTGCCAAGAACGCATCGCCGATTGTTTTGATGACCTTTCCGTTAAACTCACCTACCTGCTCATGGACAAGCTTATTATGGTAGTTGAGCATCTCCAAAGTAACATCCTCATCCTGCTCCATCATCCGGCTGAAACCGCAAATATCGGTGTACATGATAGCCGCGAGGCGGTACTCTTTATGGTCCATAGTAAAAGTCACCATAAATCGGGCATACGGAAAAGTCAAGCACGGAAAATACACCACTAATAATTCCTTACGTTGCAATATCAGGTCAAATATGCTAGTATTGCGCGAAAAAATGACAAACCC
>CAZKZZ010000064.1:0-1211 GCA_964557375.1 uncultured Spirochaetales bacterium
TAATGGAGGAAATATAGATGGCAGATCCGAAAGACAGCCTCGTTGTCGTATGGTCGAGCGGCGATCGAGATATTGCTTTAAAGATGGTGTTTATGTACACCTTGAACGCGAAACTCAAAGGGTGGTGGGAGGATGTAACCTTGGTAGTGTGGGGGCCGTCCTCTAAGCTGTTGAGTGTGGACAGTGAGCTGCAGGAGTATCTCGGCCGGATGAAAGAGGCGGGGGTCGTCCTCGAGGCATGTGTAACCTGTGCTGATATGTACGGTGTGGCAGATGAGCTCCGGGCCATGGACATTGATGTGAAATCGATGGGGCAGCCGCTAACGGACTATCTCAAAGAGGGCCGCCACGTCATTACATTCTAATTCACAAACTGATATACGGTCATTAAACGAGCACCGCTAATAGAAGCTCGCTCAACTCCTCTGGTGCGGTTTCCATGGGAAAATGGTTGGAGGGTATTTCGTAGTAATCCCATCCCTGCTGTCGGGCATATTCCGCACACCGGTCCAAAATCGGGGTGAAAATCCATTCACGCGATTTTTGCGAACAGCGGATATATACCCGGGGAACTGAATCCGCATCCGGATTGCTCACATTGACCGGTTCGGTGGTGGTTTTAATCGGCTGAGGCGTCAGCCGCGGGTCCTTATCGAGAAAACTGGGCACTCTCCATCCGTCGCCGTATAATTGGGTAAAAGTGTGCATGCTTTCGGCGATGCGGGGGCCGAAAATATCGGTGAGTGATTGGCCATCTCGGGGTATGAATGCATCAACATAAACCAGTTTTTTGACAAAAGAGGGAATTCGGTCGGCCACACCGGTTATGACCATACCGGAATAGCTGAACCCAACAAGGTTCACGCCGTTTTCTTCGGCGCTGGAGAGAGCTGATCGCTTTTGTACTACCTGTTCGATATCCGCAATGTAGGTGGAAAGGTCCATTTCGGCAGTTGCTTCGCCTTTACGTGAACCCAATCCGGGGAGTGTGGGAGCAACGGTATGGAGTCCGTGCGCTCGTAATCGGGCTGCAACCGGTTCCCACTGCCACCCTCCGGCCCATCCCCCGTGGACAAGAATGACAGGATGCATTGTTTTTGTTCTCATTCCGTGTCACTGTACACCATAGAAATTGATTTTTCTACCATTTTAGAGTGTTAAAATGTATTTTGCAGCTTGACCTCATTAATACTTTCTTAGTATATTCTCCA
>CAZKZZ010000064.1:1311-18360 GCA_964557375.1 uncultured Spirochaetales bacterium
AGGAGAATGTAAAGAACCGGTATGAGTACCATACCTAAGAAACGTAAAATTATATTTATACTCTTGCTCGCCGCTCTCCCTATTCTGCTCACCTGCACCCAGTTTTCAGGAACGGAAGCGGACCG
The DNA here is from genome assembly GCA_964557375.1 of uncultured Spirochaetales bacterium. GTDB lineage: Bacteria > Spirochaetota > Spirochaetia > SPDA01 > CAZJBZ01 > CAZKZZ01. Next base: position 1,437 of record CAZKZZ010000064.1, read on the forward strand.
CCCGGAGCTCGGGCATATCGAAGATTTAGAGTTGATCCGCAGTAAACAATTCGAAACAACGATAACAATCGACAAAAACAAAGATGTTAGTCTTGCCTTAATAAGAAACTCAGTGGCCCGCGATCATGTAATGGATTTTTTAACGGCCCTTACCGGTGATCCTGTCGTGACCGAGGCAATCATTCAGCCGGCATTAGAAACCAACGTATCGCTGAGCACCGCCTTCGCCCTTGCATGGGTAGAAAGTCGGTTTACCAGAGATGTGGTAAGCCGGAATTACTCTTCCATCGACCGGGGTCTGTTTCAGCTCAATTCGAAATCGTTTCCCGGATTGACCGAAGCTGATTTTTTCGACCCGTACACGAATGCCCGGTACGGTATCGAATACCTGCAATGGTGTATTGACCACGGCGGCAATGAAATCGTGGCACTGGCCATGTACAATGCGGGAAAAGGAAGAGTTGAAAAAGGCGGGACCCCCCGAATAACCCTGGATTATATATCTCTCATACTTGATTATAAACAAAACCTCGAAGAGAACCTTCTCGATTACCTGGACCATGTAGGTATCACAGTACAATTTGTTCAGAACCAAACCCTCATCGCGTTTGACCAATGATCTTGACATAGCAAAGTAATATACATAGGTTTGAGGGATGATAATTGTCCTCTCAAAGAAGATCACTCGAGAAGAGAAAGAGCACATCCGGGATTTTCTCGCCAAAAAAGGCTTCAAGGTCCGTGAAATCGTGGGAGAAGAAGAAACTATTCTTGGAGCGGTCGGGCTTGTCCAGATCGATATTCGGGAAGTAGAGCTTCTTCCCGGGGTACAGCGGGTCATCCCAATAAGTAAACCGTACAAGCTTGCATCCCGCGAATTAAAAAAAGAAGACACAATTATCTCAGTGGGCGATGTCCGTATTGGCGGATTACGGATAGCCGTTATTGCCGGCCCCTGTGCAGTCGAATCAAAAGAGCAGATAGATGAGGCGGCCCGTATTGTTCGTGAATCCGGGGGAGTGATGCTGCGCGGAGGTGCTTATAAACCACGGACCTCCCCCTACGCATTTCAGGGATTAGGCGAGGAAGGGCTTGCATATCTCAAAGACGCCGGTGAAAGGGAAGGGCTGGGGGTAGCTTCGGAAATTGTAGCAACTGATCATGCCGACCTCATGCGGGACTATGTTGATATATTACAGATCGGTGCTCGCAATATGCAGAACTTCGAGCTTCTCAAAAGGGTGGGGGGGCTGGAAAAACCGGTCATTTTGAAGCGGGGATTTTCCGCTACCATCGAAGAGTGGCTCATGGCTGCAGAGTATCTGTTGGCCCACGGTGCGGATGATGTTATCCTTTGTGAACGGGGAATCCGCACCTTTGAAACATATACCAGAAACACACTCGATATCTCTGCTATTCCGGTTGTCAAGAAATTGAGCCACCTTCCGGTCATTGTAGACCCGAGCCATGCTACCGGTATTCGGGAAAAGGTCCCACCTATGGCTCTGGCAGCGGTGGCTGCGGGAGCGGATGGTCTCATTGTAGAGGTGCATCCCGACCCTGAAAGGGCCGCTTCCGACGGACCTCAGTCTCTCTATCCGGACCAGTTCGAAAAGTTGATGCGGGACATAGAAGCACTCTCACCTGTATTGGGCAAGGAGATCGCCCGTCTTCCTGCAAAGGCGGTCGAGATTAAAGGAACGGCCGTCGCACCGAGGCGGGGCGAAGCGGCCACAGCTGTTGCATTTCAAGGTGAACGGGGCGCGTACAGCGAGATGGCCATTTTTAGATTTTTTCAGGACGAATCTGTTAATCCCGTCCCCTATTCCAGTTTCAACGATGTTTTCTCGGAAGTGTTGAGCCGAAAGGCGGAATATGGTGTCCTTCCCCTCGAGAACTCGCTTGCAGGCTCAATTCATGAAAATTACGATCTCCTTCTTCAATATCCCGATATCAAAATAGTGGGCGAGCAGAAAATCAGAATCGTGCATAATTTGATCGGTCTTCCTGAGGCGGGAATAGAAGATATCTGTAAGGTATATTCACATCCTCAGGGACTCGCCCAGAGCACCCGTTTTTTGGACAAACATCCGAATTGGGAACGGATACCGTTCTACGATACTGCAGGTTCGGTGGCCTATATCGCGCAATTGGGAAAAAAAGAAAACGCGGCAATTGCCAGCGCGGAGGCGGCGCGGGTGTATAAGATGAAGGTGATCAAAGAGAGTATCGAAACAAATCCCCAAAATTATACCCGGTTCGCTGTCATTGCGAGATTAGAACATGAAGATGCCGGCAATCCGAACAAGGCTTCTCTCGTATTCTCGACGCCGAATAAACCTGGTGCACTGTATCTCGCCCTCAAATGTCTCGCCGATTTCAAACTCAATATGAACAAACTGGAATCGAGACCAATTCACGGTAAACCGTGGGAATACATGTTTTACGTTGACGTCGAGTTGCCGGAAGAGATTTCTACGTTCAATGCCGCCGTTGAGGAGTTGAAAGCGCATACCGCGGATTTCAGAATCTTGGGCAAATATGTAAGTTAGGGATTACTCGACTGCGAATTACTCGTCCGCGTCCGTTTGAACACCAAGCCGCTTGAGTTGTTCTTCTTCTTCTTTCTGTGAAACGTATTCGTGTTTTTTCTTGTTTGCCTTGACGACTGCGTTCTTTATTGCGTTTACCTCTATTTTAATGCCTCTGATTCTCCCACGCTGTTCTTTGGGAATTTCCGTCTTAAAATAGGTATCGAGAGCCGGAAGCCGTTTCAGCATAATCTGGAGCTCTTCGATATTTTTGTTGAGAAACTTGAATATCTGATCTTCGGAGGATTCGGCAATACGCTGATGAGCAGGAGTCATTTTACTGGATAGATTTGCCAGTACCTTTGCCCGTTTGGCTGCTTCCTCACAAAACTGATTGAAATCGAGCCGTTCCGTTTTGGAGACAGATGTCTTTGTATCAAAATATTCGATTTCATATATCTGTTTGTCATCTTTTTTCCCGCCGAAGGAGCGCAGCCACCGTTTTACTTTTTCTCCGAAGGAGATGGTTCGGTTTGAGAGAATGAGATTACTCTCACTCAGTTTGCGTACTGCCTCTTCTATATGAATACTGGCAGAAGCTAGGGTGCGGACAGATTCGAGAAGCATCTCCTTGTAATTTGGGCCCTGTTTGACTTTTTTCTTCTTCTCTTTTTTTACGGATAGTTTTTGGAGAAGTTCATTCTGCAGAGTATCACTGTCCGGTCCATAGTCTTCTGCTAATACTTCTTGTATCAATTCGGCATAGAACGGCTGGTCTCCCATAGCAGTAGCAAATTTCTTTTTGATCAGCTTCATTACCTCATTTTCTTTGTTTTGTACTGCTGCGGGGGACAGGTTCAGGTCTGATAGAATGTTCTTTCTTATCTGCAGTTTATACTGTTCGCGGTGGAAAAAGGTGAGGAGTTTCAGGTGACTCATTATTTTCTTTGTAATGGAGGAGAGCTGGTTCTGGGAATCAGAGATGAGCTGGGTCGAGAAGTTGTCAGACCCTTTTTTTATTTTTCCCACCATTTCCGCTACGGAGCGGGTCATCATATTGGTCGAGTTTTCCGAGAGCTGGTCCCATTTTATATATTTGGCAAGACCGGCGAGAGTTTTGATCCGTTTAAGCGTTAGGTAATCGAGGTCGAACTGATAATAACTGGTCAAAAAATCGAGCTGATTGTCGAAGTCGGAGAGCCGGATACTGACCTGGTCATGCCGTTCAGATTCTAAAAACGGTGCCTGAGATGGAACAGTCACTTCGGAAGCTTTTTTATCGTATTTATAGGGGTCTTCTTTTATTAAAGATTTCCTCATCAGGACGTTGTAAATACTTTGAAAAGAGCTGTAGAAACTGCGAAACTGCTCCTTTAGGTCAGGAAGTACAGTTCTCTCAATTTCCTCTCTCTTTTGGGCAAGCGCCTCTTCCAGTTCAGAAGTGAAATCTCTATTCTCTTCCATACCTACTACTTTATAGTATATTATTCAAATGGGCAACAAAATGGGGTGCATTACAGAATTTACACCTGAAAAACTGATTATAGGTGTTCTCATCGGTGACGGTTTTAGGCCGGCCGATCCGGAAAATCGGATCAAACCGCTTTTAGAAACCAATTTCGGAAAAATAGATTTTGCAAGCCCGAGATTCCCTTTTACATTTACCGATTACTACACCGAAGAGATGGGTGAAGAGATCGAAAAAATGTTCTATTCGTTCGAAATGCTCGTCGACCCGTCCTCTCTCGCCGATATCAAGCTTTTAACAAACCGGCTCGAAGCACAGTTTACTCTCGGAGGAAAAAGAAAAATAAATCTCGATCCGGGTATTCTCAACCTGTATCGGCTCATTCTCGCCTCTACCAAAAATGCACCTCATCGAGTACCCCTTTCACAGGGTATTTACGCCGAAATCACCCTCATCTATCGAAACAAGAACTTTCAGGACTTGTTTTGGACCTATCCCGATTTCCGGACCGAACCGTACAAGAACTTTTTACTAGAAATTCGATCACTTTATAAGCAGCAGTTGAAGCAGCAGCGCGAATAACCCGGTTTTATAGGGTATGAAGAGCGCAACATCATTAACGGTATTGTCCTGTTCTCTGCTGCTGGCCCATTGTCAATTTACGGCCGAAGTCGAGCTGCTTGTTCGACAGCCCGACCTCCCGCGGCAGTGGTCATTTGCTGAACAGGAATTGGAATGGGAGATCGAATATATCGATGTATCCGGAGAGATCATGGTTGAAGAGGCAGCGTCCGGGTTCGACCAGACAGTGGTGAGGGTCCCTAAGCGGAATAACGTACCGGTGCTGGTCTACCCCTTGTATAAAGGGGTAAAGATGAAACCGGCCGGTGCTCTCGTCCCCATGGATGCCGACGGCTCCGGTGTTACGGATAGTACGGCTTTTGTAACACCAGGCTGGGATGACGGAGCAACGGCCGCTCTATTCCGGCAGTTGTGGATTACCAGTTCCGTCGCGGCCGGCGTAAACAGTGAACGGCTCCGCCGGGAGGTTACGGAGAAAGCGGAGGAGGAGGCCCGCGGAAATCCCTGGGCGCTCGACTGGACCGCGATAGCGGAAGGATTTCGGTTCGGCAGTTTCAGCTCGCACCTTATCGGTCCTGCTCCTGCCTACGAACTGGAGATCGAGGCGGTGCCCGGAACATGGGTGAGCGCGGACCCGCTCTTCCCGACAGTTACTGTCGGCAGCGGCGGGCGGCTTTCTCTCTCCGGGCTTTATCCGGGGCTGCACCGGTTCTTCCATAAAAAAACAGGGAAGCGGATAGATCTCTACATTACTGAAAAAGGGTGGTACTGTATTAACCTTGCCCTGGAGCGTATAGAATCCGGGAGCTGGTAAGCACCTCTGCCCCCTCTTCGGTGATGAGGATGTCGTTTTCGAGCCTGCAGCCTCCAGTTTCCTTATCATAGAGGCCCGGTTCAACGGCAAGAACCATGCCCGGCTCGAGGATGGTGTCAGAATCTTCACGATTCCGCAGAATGGGCTTCTCATGAGCATCGAGTCCGATCCCATGGCCGAGAGCGTGGGGCATTGAGCGGCCGTGATTTTCAAAATAGGCGTCCACCTCTCTGCACAGAGCAAGGGTAGAGACACCCGGTTTTAGAAGAGGGATGATAATTTCCCATACGCGCCGGATGAGCTCGATCAAAGCGCGCCCTCCTGTAGAGGGAGGGCCCTGGATAATCGGTACGGTAACGTCGGTTGTATACCCTTCGAGGACAATCCCGAAATCGATGAGAGAATGCCCCCCCATGATAAACGGTTGGGCCGTGTATGAGGGGAAGGGGTGGATGGCAAAACTTCGGTTCGGGTTAGCTATCAGTGTTTCGAACCCGAGCCCTTCGGCTCCATGTTTTCGCGCTTCCCGTTCTATAAAGCATGCAACGTCGATTTCCGATTCGAATATCTTTTCAGCAAAATTGGCCTCGAGGGCGGAGATCAGGGAGTCTGTTGTGTGAGCAGCTCTCCGTATTGTTTCCTGTTCAGTTTCTTCCTTTATCGAACGGAGCCTACGGATATAACCGGTTATCCCCTCGGTTCTGCACACCAATTCTCCCGAGATCTGTTTTGCAATTTCCTGATACAGGGGAAACGGCATTGCCTCACCCAATTCCACCCGGCCACCGGCGCACCCTTGCTCTTCTATAAGAGAAGGGACCGCTTTGGTGAGCAGCCGCTTGTAATCGTTGTACGGAACGATACGGTCGGCGAAGACGCCGTCCTGAGCGGCGAGCTGTTCGGCTAATTGTACATCCCAAGGCAGGAGGACCGAATACCCTTCCCGGAAGAGAAACAGCAGGGCATCGGAGGGAAGACCTGTCATATACCGGAGATTACTGTCCCTTCGGCCTTCGGTGTCTTCGATAACTGCCGCGTCGAGCCCTTCTGCTTCGAGCCAAGAGTAGAGGGTCTGCTGACGGTTTTTGTATGTATGTTTAGTGGGCGACAATATTTACCAGCTTATCGGGTACCGTAATCACTTTCCGGACGGTTTTTCCGTCGAGCAGTTCCTGAATGCGGTCCACTTCCAACGCTTTTTTCTGCATCGTTTCGCTGTCGGTACCCGCATCGAGTTGGATCTTACTCCGTACTTTTCCGTTTATCTGTATGACAACGGTCACCTCTGCTTCTACGGTAAGCTCCTCTCTCCATTCGGGCCACGATTGTCCCGCTAGGGATGGAGAGTGTCCGAACTGTTCCCAGAGCTCTTCGGCGAGGTGGGGAGCATAGGGGGAAAGCAGAAAGATAAACGGTTCGAACAGCTGCCGGTTAACCCCCTCTTCCTTGAACAGCTCGTTTACGAAAATCATCATCTGCGAAATTGCGGTATTGAACTCCATATGACCGGTATCGAGGGTCACCTTTTTTATTGTCTTATGAAGCAGCCGCAGCAGCTTCTCAGGAGGACCGCTCTCTACGATCTCCCGCTGAGAGAGTCTATACACCCGGTCGAGAAACCGGTGGACACCGGTCAGACCCTTCGTGGACCACGGTTTGGAAACCTCTAAGGGGCCCATAAACATTTCGTACATCCGCATGGAATCTGCCCCGAACTCTTCTATTATTTCATCGGGATTGATAACGTTGCCCAGAGATTTGGACATCTTTACCCCGCCCTCACCGAGAATCATCCCCTGGTTGACCAGTCTGAGAAACGGCTCGCTGGTGTTTACATACCCGAGATCATAGAGAACTTTATGCCAGAACCGGGAATAGAGCAGATGCAGGACGGCATGTTCAGCACCCCCCACATACACATTGACCGGCATCCAGTATTCCAGTTTTTCGGGTGCGACGAACGCGTCCGGATTGCGGGGGTCGAGGTAACGGAGGTAGTACCAGCATGACCCGGCCCATTGCGGCATGGTGTTTGTCTCCCGTTTCGCCTCTCCTCCGCACTTAGGGCAGGCCGTGTTGACCCACTCTTCAATGGTCGCAAGTGGTGATTCTCCGGTCCCCGGCGGGGAGTACGTTTCTACTTCCGGCAGTTCGAGCGGTAGTTCCTCGTAGGGGACGGCCACTACGCCGCAGGACGGACAGTGGATGACCGGAATCGGCTCTCCCCAGTATCGCTGTCTCGAGAAAATCCAGTCCCGCAGTTTATAGTTGATGGCTCTTTCTCCGGCGCCCCTCTCTTCGAGCCGGTCGATAATCGCCTTCTTGAACTCTTCGGTCGCCATCCCGTCGAAATCCCCCGAGTTTACAGCGATTCCGGGATCCGGTTCCGCTTCGGTCAGTTCGTAGGCTGTGCCGTCTTTAGAGACGACCTGGATAATGGGAAGGTCGAACTTTTTGGCAAACTCGAAATCCCGTTCATCATGGCCCGGGACCGCCATTATTGCTCCGGTCCCGTAGGAGATGAGAATATAGTCCGAAATCCATACCGGAATCGAATCGTTGTTTACCGGATTGACGGCGTATGCCCCGGTGAACACACCGGTTTTTTCTTTGGCGAGATCGGTCCGTTCCAGGTCGGATTTCCGCCTTGCTTGGGCTATATACTCTTCCACTGCAGCTTTTTGCTCCGGGGTGGTAATTTTCTCTACCAGAGGATGTTCAGGAGCCAGCACCATGTAGGTCGCCCCGAAGAGCGTATCGGGCCGGGTAGTGTACACTTCGATTTCATCATCACCCGAGGCGAGGGGAAAGATGACATTTGCCCCCTCACTTCTGCCGATCCAGTTCCGCTGCATGATCTTGATCGCTTCCGGCCAATCCAGATCATCGAGGCCGGTCAAGAGTTTGTCCGCGTATTCGGTAATCTTGAGCATCCATTGCCGAATGTCCTTGCGGGTGACCAGTGTCCCGCACCGTTCACACTTACCTTCTTTGACCTCTTCGTTGGCCAGACCGGTCTTGCAGGAAGGGCAAAAGTTAATAGGCATAGTGGATTCATAGGCAAGCCCGTTTTCGAACAGTTTTAAGAAGATCCACTGGGTCCACTTGTAGTAATCCGGATTGTGGGTTGATATTTCTCTGTCCCAATCGTAGGAGAAACCGAGTGACTTTATCTGCTTGCGGAACATATCGATGTTCTGTTCCGTGGAAACTCTCGGATGGGTCCCGGTTTTTATTGCGTAATTTTCCGCGGGCAGACCAAAGGCGTCAAAGCCCATGGGATGGAGGACGTGGTAGCCGTGCATCCGTAAGTAACGAGAATATATGTCCGTTGCCGTATATCCTTCGGGATGGCCGACATGGAGCCCCGCGGAGGAAGGATACGGAAACATGTCCAGTATATACCGCCGTTTTTCCGGCTCAATGGAGGGGTCTTCGGTTACTTTGAATGATTTATTCTCTTCCCAGTACTGCTGCCATTTGCTCTCGATGCGCGCGAAGTCGTATTTTCTCATAGCCGAAATAATACTGACAGAGGGGGTGTACGTCAATGCAGCACGTTGACCCCGGTTCATCTCCCGGATACGATGTGGTATGGACTACAGGAATGACAGCAATTATTTTACCGGGTGGATGTTCCCCGGCGGCAGGCAGGGCCACGAAACGGCGGGGCCTGGACAGATGAGGCCTGGACCGGCGGGCCCGGGACCGGGAAAAGCGGCAAAAATCGCAATAGAAGATGTTTTACAGGTGAAAAAGGGTGAACGGGTCCTGATCGTAACCAATCCGGAACAGAATGTAGCACGAATTTCGGCGGCCCTCTACGACGCTGCGTGGAATGCGGGAGCGGAGACAACCTTGATTGTCCAGCCGGTTAAGACCCAACTCCAGTTTGCAGAAAAAGCGGTAATTCACGCTATCGAATCGGAACCGGACGTGTTCATCTCGATGAGCGCGGAGAAGCTGGGAAAGGATTATAAACGGCTCAACGACCCGTATGAGAAAGACGGACGGCAGTTTATCAGCACGTTCCACTACCTTTTGTGGGGCAAACAGTCGCTTCGAGCTTTCTGGTCCCCATCGATTACTGAAGATCTATTCATAAAAACGGTCCCGGTTGATTACGGGGAGCTGAAAGAGCGCTGCCGAGCTATTAAAGCTGTCCTCGATAAGGCGGTCTCGGTACTGGTAACAGCCCCGGGCGGCACGGATATCGAGATCGGTATCGACGGCAGGAGCGCTTTCAGTGATGACGGGGATTTCTCGAAACCGGGGATGGGTGGGAACCTTCCTGCCGGTGAGGTTTTTATCTCACCTTCTGTCGGCACCGCCTCCGGCACGGTTGTTTTTGACGGGAGTATCGCGGTAGAGCGGGGTGCGCTGTTAATCGAGGAACCGATTACAGCAGAAGTTACAGACGGATTTATCACCGGGATCAGAGGGGGAGAAGAGGCCCGCACACTGCAGGAGACGATCACCCGCGCGGAGAATGACAGTTTTAGTTTCGAGGAGCAGGGAAAACTAAAAAGAGGCCAGGCCGAACTGTATGCAAAAAACGCCCGAAACATCGGAGAACTGGGGATCGGTCTCAACCCGGCAGCCCGCTTAGAGGGAAATATGCTCATAGATGAGAAGGCGTTCCGCACGTGCCATCTCGCCATTGGGCACAATTACGACCGGGATGCTCCTGCTCTCATCCATCTCGACGGCGTCGTCCGCGATCCGACGATTATAGCGATCGACGGGGCAGGGGAGCAGAGGAAAATCCTGGAACGAGGTGTTCCCGCGCTGTAACGTGCTATTCCTCTTCTTCCGGCGTTTCTTCTTCTTGCCGGGGGCTGAAGATCACACTGGTTATGCGGTTATTGGCAACGCTGTCTATGGTAAACTCACCTACCGGCAGGTGGAGTGATTCTTCCGGCTGGGGAATGTAGCCCATCATCTCTACGATATATCCGCCCAAGGTTTTTGTGTATTTTCGTTTGGGCAGCTCGATCCCTAACGATTCGTTTAACTGATGGAGTGAAATATCGGCAGCAATGGTATATCTGCCGTCATCGAGTGCTTCGATTTTTCGGTTCTCTTTTATCTCGTTTTCATCGTACAAATCACCTACAATCTCCTCGATTACATCCTCCTGAGTGACGATCCCCGCCAGTCCGCCGTACTCATCCAGTACAACTGCTATATTGAGCTTTTCCTGTTTGAACTGGATGAACATCTCGTTGATTCGCTTGGAGTGCGGTACGTAGATCGGTTCGATCATTAAATCTCGCAGGCGGTAATCGGTTTTCCCTTCCGCAAGGTATTTGCTCACATCCTTTACCAGGACGATCCCTTCGATACGCTCGGGGTCTGTCCCGTAGACCGGTACACGTGAGTACCCGCTTTTGGTTATCTCATGAATACATTCTATGATGGTAAGATTCATATCGAGGCTGAACACCTCGGTCCGGTGGGTCATAATCGACTGGATGGTAATATCGTTGAATCGGAACACATTACGCACTATGCGCCCTTTATAGGTATCCACCAGTCCCGTACTTTCCGCCATGTTTACCATGTGGAGAATTGCCTGCATGGAGATGTGCTGCCGCTTTTTTATTCGGAGCATCCGGGTAATCAGAGAGCTAAATCCGCTGATAAAAAGTATGAAAGGGCGGAAGATGATGGAGAGGAAGTTGATGAGCCGTGCCGCGTGGAGGCTTATGAAATCATTGTAGGCGATGGCGATCCGCTTCGGAGTTACTTCTGCGAAAATGAGAACGAGCAGCGTCATCACACCGGTGGTAATGCTCACCGCTTTGTTGCCAAACAGTTCGAGCGCGAATTTGGTAGCCAGCGCGGAGGCGGCGATATTTACCAGATTATTTCCGATAAGAATGGTCGCTAAGAGCAGGTCCGGCCGATCGGTCAGTTTTTTTACAAGCTTACCCCTTTTGCCCCGCTTCTCGGTAATTTCTTTGATCTGAACAACGGAGAGGGATGTAAATGCGGTCTCACTCCCTGAGAAAAACGCAGAACAGATGAGTAATAACCCGATCGCTATAAGGTGAGCTATCATCGCCTTATCAGGAGTGTCAGGTTGTGGAGGTGATATTGTTCAAGAGGATCGTCGTCGTCCATGAAGTAATACAATTATACTGAAAATGTGTTAAAAGTATCAAGGATTGATCACAAAAACAGTTCCGTCCTCTGTACCGAGAAGTAATTTCCCGCTGTTCGTCATAACCGGCCTGGCCGAAATCCGTACTTTGCTCCCGAGGTCGATGACCCGTTCTACCGAACCGCTTGCAGCGTTTCGTATCACTAACTGGTTCGGGGTCCCGTAGTAGATTTTGTTGTCATGGTAGAGAGGAGGACAGGTGACACCGGTTACCGGTGAGAACAGCTCGCTTCCGTTTATCATAGAGAGTCCGTAGATCGTCCCCTTCGAATACACGTACGCTCCCGCGGGTCCTGCCTGGACATCGGTGAATACCGAAGCATTCTCCGATATCTTTTTCTCCCAAAGAGTGCGCTTCATGTTCAAATCAGCACAGACGACCGTTCCTTTTCTGCCCGAAAAGAACGCCCTGTCTTTGAGTACTGTTACCCCCAGTGCAACCGGCTGGACCGCACTGGTGGATATAGTCGCTTCGACCGGGCTGTTGCTGTCCGGACCGAGTAGGAGGAGGGCCCCCTGCTGGTCGGCAATAACGATGCTGCCGTCCCATGTGCCCGGAGTCATCCGTGAGCCTTTGGGTACGTTCACCTGCTCGAGCAATCTTCCGCTGTTCTTATCTATTATATTAATCGTATCGTTTGTCGGAAACAGCACACGAGAACCGTACTCTACAACGCGCCTGCCGAATAGATGTGCGGTAGAACCGGAAAGTGCTTCTCGGTTGAGAATCGACCCGTCTGCACCATTGACGATAATAAACTCCCTAGAGCCGGAGAAATAGATATTCCCATCGATTATTACCGGGTAGGAGTTTTCATTGGGACTGTTTTTGGTGTTGATACTCCATATCTTATCGCCGGAGAGGCTTACAGCACTCAATACTCCGTAGTTATTTGCCCCGTAAATAGTATCTCCGTCCGTGATGAGACTCCCCACGATTTGACCGCCGGAGAACTGGATTGTCCTCTCAATTGTTTTCCGCTCGAGCCTTACCGCAATAGCCTCCATTCCGGAGCGGACCGTGACATCTTTGGTCTGGGTTTCATACCCTTCTTGTTCTATCCGAAAAGAGAGCCTCTCTCCCGCTTCGTGTTCATCCGAATACCTCCCGGTGCCGACTCTGCGTCCGTCTAGATAAATGACGGCATTTGAAGGTGTGGTTCGCAATGTGACGGCTTCGGTTATAATTGATTTTTCGAGAGAGACGGTATAGGTGCGGGAACTGCCTTCCTGAACACTTACGTTGAGGCTGTTTTCGTTATACCCCTCCTTTCTAACGGTAAAAGAGAGGGTTTCGCCCACCCGGAACTCATCGGCGAAATAGCCTGTGGCGACCTGACTTCCGTTTAGGTAGATTGCAGCACTTCTCGGGTCTGTTCGGATGATGATCTCCTCGGTGAGGGCCTGGAGGTTGACATTGTAGCTGTTCTCCATCCCTTCCCTAACCGAAAGAGAGATTGTTTCTTCTTCATATCCGGTTTCACTAACGCGGAATGAGAGCTGCTCCCCGAGGCGGAACGTGTCCGTGAACGTACCGCTTCCCACACGGCGTCCGTTTAAATAGATATCGGCACTTCGCGGTGAGGTTTGGACCGTGATCTGTTCGGTCTTCGGCTGGAGGTTGACCGAGTAGATGCCTCCGCTTCCTTCGGTAACGCTGATGCTCAGCTGCTCATTCTGATATCCGGATTTACGTACCGAAATGGATATCCGTTCCCCGAGGTCGAACGTGTCGGCATATGAGCCGGACCCCACCCGTCTTCCGTCGAGGTAGATGTCGGCATCCGCGGGAGAAGTCCTGATCACAATTTCTTCTTCTTTAGGAGCCGCTTCGGGCTCCTCTTTTTCGATCTTCGCAAGTGAGACGTCGAACGCACGGCCCCCGCCCTCTTTGACATCTACTTCTACCGTTTGGGGTTCGTATCCTTCTTTTTGGACCTTAAAGGCGAGCTTCTTGCCTATTTCGAATTGATCGTTGTAATTACCGGTACCGACCTGCTTCCCCTCGAGATAGATCTCCGCGTCGCTGGGGAAGGTTTGAATGACGATTTCTTCGGTCTGTTTTGCTAAATCTATGGTAAAATCAGCCTTTCCGCCCTCTCGTACGGCGACTTCGAGGGCCTTCTCTTCGTAGCCGTCTCTTCGGGCGGTAAACGTAAGTGATTGACCGGTTTCGAAATCGCGGGAGAAACTGCCCTTACCGACCTGGGTGCCGTCGAGATATATTTCCGCATCCTTGGGGGTCGCTTCTATGTTTACAGTCTGCATTACCGGTTCCGGTTCCGGGATTTCAGCCAGTTTAATGCGGTACAGTTTCCCCGTTTCCTGGGAGGTGACGAAACTCATAGAATGCGGAGAATACCCCTCTCTGGTAATAGCAAAGGAGAGGTCCTTGCCCTCCGGATAAATTCGGGAGAACTTGCCCCGGCCGACATTTTCTCCGTTTATGGAGATAAGTGCATCTTCCGGTTCCACTACCAGGGACACCTTGATAAGCTGGGGTACGATTTTCTCCGGTTCATCTTTGTCATCGGAAGGTTTTTCGTCCTTTTGGGCCACCGGAATCTGGATTAGTTCCATTTTATCGATATCTTCGAGTTCTTTTCTGCTTTCTTCTGAAATATCTTTTGCAGGTTTGCCTTTCTCTGCGACTTCCGGTTTCTGTTCTTCGATTGTCTTCGCCAGTTTTGCAAGCTTCTCCGGAGTGGCCTCCGGTCCCTCTTCTAGGGCTATTTCTTCGACAACCTTTTCGATCTCTTTTGCACTCTTTTCGGTTTCGGCTACATCGGCCTCTTCGAGTTCCAATTCCTGATTTGCCTCGACTACCGAAGCCGTCTCTTCGATTTGATCAAGCAAGTTTTGAACATCTTCACCTTTATTTGCGACTTTTTCTTTGAGTTTATCTACATCAACTGTGGAGGGGAGTACGGAAACTGAACCTTCTTTTACAGCAACTTTGGTTTTCTTATCAGTTCCGGCCTGAACGCCGAACTCGGTACCGCGCACTCCGCAGACCGCGGTCTGGGTCTTAACTTTGAACTTGTCTCCGCCGGCTAGCTTTTGGACCTTGCACAGAACCGAACCATTCTGCATGTTGAGGGCCACATTGGCATTCTCGCCATCGAGCATAAGCGTCTCCATAGCGATTTCAGTGTTTTGCTGTACTTTTACTACAGCGGTGTCCCCGAACTGAATTTCGCAGTAGGAATCCAATTCGGTTTTGATCACGTCCGAAGCTTCGACAAAATCGCCGATATTGACGTCCCACCATTCCTGGCCGTCCAAAATATATACATTTCCGGAAAAGAACGTTATCAGTCCTTGATCGAGCTCGGGGGCTTCAACGGGGTCGAGCTCTTCAGTTTCCGTTACTGCAACCGACTCGCTTGTTTTTACCGATGCTTCTTCGACCGGAGCGGATTCTTGATTACCGGCAGTTTCATTCCCGCATGAGAATACGAGAAGTACACTGATAAAAACCAGCCAGCTTAGCATTATCCGGATTAGTTTCTTTTTCATTTTTGATTACCCCCTCAAAAATAGGAAAAAAAATCTCCCACAAATAATTATATCACCACATTATCGTTATATCAATTTTATTGCACCCCAAGTGTAAGAATATTTGCCCCGGATACAGATTTTTATTATTTTTTCTCTGAAACTAGAAAGAGAAACAAAAAATCAACAAATATACCTAATTTCGTTATTTCATGGAGAAAACACCTCTTCGGAGGAATACTAAAGATGAAAACCAAGGAGTTACATCATGGAAACGTACCAATTTCAAACTGAAGTATCACAATTACTGCATCTTATCATTCACTCGCTCTATTCACACAAAGAAATCTTCCTGCGGGAGTTGATATCCAACAGCTCGGATGCTCTCGATAAGCTCAAATACCTGACTTTGACCGATGATTCGTTCAAATCGCTGAAATTCGAGCCGAGAATCGATATTTCGTTCGATGATAAAGATAAAAAAACCATCACCGTAGCAGATAGCGGGATCGGCATGAACAGTGATGACCTCAAGGAACAGCTCGGAACGATTGCCCGTTCCGGTACAAAGAGTTTTCTCTCCCAGATGACAGGAGATGCCAAGAAGGATTCGAACCTCATCGGTCAATTCGGAGTCGGCTTCTACTCCTGTTTTATGGTAGCTGATAAAGTCGAAGTGATAAGCAGAAAAGCAGGCGAAGAGAAGGCGTACAAGTGGGAGAGTGACGGAAAAGGGGATTTTACCATTGTTGATGCTGAACGGGAGAAGCCCGGTACAACTGTTACCCTTTTTCTCAGTGATGACGGAAAAGAGTTTGCAAACCGGTGGCAGATCGAGAACATCATCAAGAAATATTCGGACCACATCGCGTTCCCGATTTTTCTCGAATATGATGATGTCAGCTATGAGGGTGAAGGGGAAGACCGCACAGAGAAGCGGGAACACAAAGTAGAGCAGATAAACAGTGCTTCCGCCATGTGGAAACGTCCCAAATCGGAACTCACTGATGATGATTACCATGAGTTCTACAAAACCGTTTTCCACGATACCGAAGATCCCCTCCACTACATCCACACTCAAGCAGAAGGGACCCTCGAGTATACGACCCTCTTCTATTTTCCCCAGAAAGCCCCCTTCGATCTCTATCAGGCCGATTACCGGCCCGGTGTACGCCTCTACGTAAAGCGGGTGTTCATAACCGATGATGAGAAGGAGCTCATGCCGGTGTACCTTCGGTTCGTCCGTGGGGTTATCGACAGTGAAGACCTCCCCCTCAATGTGAGCAGGGAGATCCTGCAGCAAAACCGGGTCCTCGCCAGTATCCGGTCCGCTTCGGTCAAGAAGATATTAGGAGAGATCCAACAATTAGCCGAAAACAATAAAGAGAAGTTCAAACAGTTTATCCAGGAGTTCAACAGACCGCTCAAGGAGGGACTCTATTCCGACTTCGCCAACCGGGACACGCTCTTAGAAATTATACGGTTCAAGTCTTCTGAAGAAGAGGGATTCGTAAGCCTCGCCGAGTATAAGGAGCGGATGAAGGAAGACCAGAAGGCGATTTACTACATCACCGGTGAAAAAGAAGAGATGCTCCGCAACTCGCCCTTACTCGAAGCGTACCGGGAGAAGGGTATCGAGGTGCTGATTATGGATGATGAGATCGATGAGATCGTGGTCCCGTCCGTGGGTAACTACCAGGACATCGAGCTGAAATCGATCAACAGGACAGGTGCCGATGAGGAACTGAAAACCGATAAGGACAAAGACAAAGAAAATGAGGTCAAGCCGCTTCTTAAAAAGATAAAAAAAGCGTTAGGAGACCGGGTAAAGGACGTTGTACCGAGCAGCCGGTTAAGCGACAGCC
>CAZKZZ010000065.1:0-17982 GCA_964557375.1 uncultured Spirochaetales bacterium
GTAGACTTCTAAAAACTGCAGTTTTTAAAAGTCCCCTTATAGATTTTGCTGAGTTAAAAAAATCTTGAGCTTCGTTTAGGCTTCAGTTTCGGTTTCAGCCGGTACTTGTTCCTGCTCTTCCATTTCTTCCCGGATCAGTGAAAGGACCTTCCGCGAAAGTACTTCCGGCCACCGGGGAAGAACATCGGCATCGGGCCCTTCATATTTTTCGAGCAGAGCTTCGAACTGTTTGATTGCTGTCTCGTCATCTCCCATCTTGTGATAGAGAAATGCTATTTCATATTCGGCGATAACCTGGCCCTGTATATCGTCCGGATACCGCTGCAGAAAGGTCTGGTAGTAGACCATCGCGGCCTTATAGTTGTTCCTCTCGATTACCTCTTCTTGGGCTAGCTGGAAGAGTTCAGCAGGGGTGAGATCTTTGTCGATCTCTTCCGGATCGGGAATAGTTTTACATGCTGTAATTATAGTGATAGCCAGGCAGAGTACTAGAAGCAGAATAATATATTTTTTCATTGACAATACTACTTTGTTAGGCTAATGAGTTGTATACTTCATCTTTTATCGGGAGCGTCTTTTTGAGCTCTTTGATGAACTCCTTCGGATCTCCCATAGGGACGTATGCGTCGCACCCGTCCAAACTTCTGCGTGCAACGGTAAAATACTTATAGACCTTTTCGTCCCCCAGTTTTTTTCGCCATTTACCGGCATCACAGCGTACCCTGAGATAGTACTGATTTCCGTTGCCGGCAGGCGTTCGCACTAACTTGCAATGAATGCAGTTAGCACAATACACTTTTTCACTCTTCGCCTTTTGTTTTGTATACGGAGCGCCCTGGCTTAAAGCCATAGGATCCTCCTTGTTAGTAGGTGCCATATTATCATAATCGACTTTTCCGGGTCAAGTATTTATAACTTTCCGCAAAAGGATTTTATTAAGCACATATCAGGCCCATTTTACTAATCCGGGTAGGAAAGGGTGAACGAGTGATTCGTGTTTCGGCAGGACCCGCACCGTATACCCCTGTCTGCCTGTCTGCCGGCAGGGGACATCTATTTGATATCTGGTTGCCTTGCCGCTTTTCTTTACAACCCCCATTTCGGCCCGTAGTGGTGATTCGAACACCTTCTGCGAGGAGACCTTCCCGTAAAAGAGCTCGACCGAAACATCTTCCGGTGCGAGGGCGCCGAGCTCGATAGATGCTTCTACGGTAAGCTCGTCCCCTATGGCAAGGACCGGGTCGTTGTGCGAGACCACTTCTTTAATGACTATGCCGGCCCAATTCTCCCGCAGTTTATGTACATAATCCGCAATCTGTTTGGACGGGCTGAATTGTTCCGCCGCCAATGTTTTGTAGTTCGCGAGTGCGGGAATATAAAACTTATTGGAATAGTCGAGGAGCATCCTGTGGCTGCAGAACTGTTTTCCCACCTCCCGCATCGACTTCTTCATCTTTGTGATCCACTCCCGGGGCAGGCCGTCATGTCCCCGTTCGTAAAAGGCGGGGATTATTTCCCGTTCCAGGAGGTCGTAGAGTGCCTTGCTCTCGATTTCATCCTGCAGTTCCCCGTCTTCGGAGTACTCTTCACCGCTCCCTATGGCCCAGCCGATGGACGGATTATACGCCTCATCCCACCAGCCGTCCAAAATCGAGAGATTCAAGACCCCGTTCATTGCGGCCTTCATGCCGCTGGTCCCGCTTGCCTCTAAAGGCCTGCGGGGGGTATTGAGCCAGAGATCGCTGCCTGCGGTAAGCTGTTTCGCAATGGTCATGTCGTAGTTTTCGAGAAATACGATCCGGGAGCGCACTTCCGGCTTACTGGCAAAATGGACGATCTCTTTTATCAGTTCTTTACCGGGGATGTCGTGGGGATGTGCCTTCCCTGTGAATATGAGCTGTACGGGACGTTCGGTGTCCGTTAGGAGTTTGATAAGCCGTTCGGGGTCTCGAAACAGCAGTGTGGCCCGCTTGTAGGTTGCAAACCGCCGGGCAAAGCTTATAGTCAGCGCGTAGGGTGAGAGTATCTCTTCGGCCTGGGCGATCTGGGACTCGGTGCCTCCTCTTCTGGCGATCTGCTGCCGCATTCTGTCCCGGGAGAAGGCGACCAGCCGCTCCCTGCGCCGTTCATGGGTCCGCCACAGCTCTTCGTTGGAAATCCGGTCCATACGGTCCCAGATGTCCAGTTTCGTCGGCTCATCGTAGAACTGAGGGCCGAAGTACCGGTCGAGGAGGTCCAGCATGTCGTGGGAAATCCAAGTCCGAGGATGGACCCCGTTGGTAATATGGGTGATAGGGATTTCGTCCTCGGGGAGACCCGGCCAAATGTCCCGCCACATGTTGCGGGAAACATGGCCGTGCAGCCTGCTCACACCGTTGCAGTAGGCGGACAGTTTTAATGCGAGCACGGTCATACAGAACTCTTCGTTTTTATCGTCAGGGTGTTCTCTCCCTAATGAGAGGAAATCGTCCCAGGAAATCCCGATATGTGCTGTGATATTTTTAAAATACTTTTCCATCAGGGTGACGGGAAACCGTTCATTTCCCGCGGGAACAGGAGTGTGGGTAGTAAAAACATTGGTAGACCAGACCGCTTCGGCCGCCTCTGAAAACGAGAGCCCCCGCTGGTCGACAAACTCTCTTATCCGTTCTAAGGCGAGGAAAGCGGAATGCCCTTCGTTCATGTGAAACACAGCCGGGTCGATGCCCACCGCTCTCAGGGCCCGGATACCGCCCATGCCGAGGAGGACCTCCTGTTTGATCCGCATCTCCTTGTCCCCCCCGTAGAGTGCGGCGGTGATGGTACGGTCCTCGAGTGTATTGGATTCGATGTTGGTGTCGAGAAGGTAGAGTGAGTTTCGCCCTACTTTTACTTCCCACAGCTGGGCCGTAACCGTCCTTCCGCCGATTTCGACGGTTATGGTGATCGGATTTTCTTTATCATCCCGGCACATCTTTACCGGCATATTGTACCAGTCGTTCTCAGGATAGGACTCCTGCTGGAACCCGTCGGCATTAAGGTACTGGGTAAAGTAACCCTGCCTGTAGAGCAAGCCGACCCCGACGAGCGGAATACCGATATCGGAGGATGATTTGAGATGGTCTCCGGAGAGAATCCCCAAACCTCCGGAATAAATGGCCAGGCTCACATCGAGACCGTATTCCATGGAAAAGTAGGCAATTGCCTTGCTCATGTCCCCCTGGTACCACGGCTCCGCGTCCTGATAGCGTTGAAACTTCTCCAGTACCTGCTCTAACGCGGTGAGAAACGAATCATCCTCGGCCAATTCGTCCAGTTTGTCCTGGGGGACGAGACCGAGCATTTTGGTTGGGTTCTGCTGGGATTGGATCCATGCGTCGTAATCGAGTCTGAAAAATTGAGCTATTGCTTCGAAGTTCCAGCTGTACCAGAGATTCTGTGATATCTCTTCCAGCGATTTCAGTTTTTCCGGTATGTTCGGTTTTACGGTAAAGGTCTTGATATTCATAAACTTTCCTCGTGTTCATCGACAATACTGATGCACACTGTTTTCTGGACCACCACGTCGAGTTTGTCCACCTCAGCGAGTGCTTTCCTGATATTGCCCTCCCGCGCACTATGGGTAGTAATAACCACAGGTACGACTTTCGGCTCCTGTCCGTCTTCCGTGGGCTCTTTCTGGAGCACTGAGGAGATGCTGATCCCGTGTTTGCCGAGTGTTTCCGCAATCGACGCGAAAACGAGCGGTTTATCGATGACCATGAGACGGAGATAGTATCTCCCTCTGATTTGGTCGATAGAGAGCTGGTTTGCAGGCTCACTGGTATCCGGCCAGATCGAGAGTGTCGAAAATGTCGGCTGCATTGTCCCGATTGCGGTGGAAATGACATCCGATACAACCGCGGATGCTGTCGGTGATGCGCCTGCTCCCCGGCCGTAATACATGGTGTGCCCCACTGCATGGCCGTACACGCTTACCGCGTTAAACGGCCCCGATACCCAGGCAAGCGGATGGTCCGTTCCGATAAAGGCGGGCCGCACCCTCAGAGATATTCCGTCTTTCATCCGCTGAGCAACCGCGAGCAGTTTAACGATATATCCCAATTCCTGGCCGAAGACAACATCGAGGGTTTCCAGGCTGTCGATCCCCTGGACCGGAATTGCATCAAAATCGATCTTTTTACGAAACGCCAGTCCCGCCATGATGGCGATCTTATGGGCCGAATCCATGCCGGAAACGTCGAGGGTCGGGTCCGCTTCGGCAAGCCCGTCTTTCTGGGCATCCGATAACGCGTCCGTATAACTCTTGCCCTTCTGTACCATTTCGGTGAGGATAAAATTACACGTCCCGTTTACGATCCCGTAGATCGCATCGATCCGGTTGGCAGACAACCCGTCGTACAGCGCCCTGACAATGGGGATGCCTCCCGCACAGCTCGCCTCGAAACTCAGCGTTTTTCCTTTGCTTCGTGCGACACCGAAGAGCTCTTCACCGTAATGGGCGAGGAGCGCCTTATTGGCAGTAACCACATGTTTGTCGGCAGTAAGTGCTTTCTTTATTAATTCCCGGGCGGTAGTGGTCCCGCCGATAAGCTCTATGACCAGCTGTACCTCCGGGTCCTGTAATACTTTGTCCAGATCGGTTTCAAAGAGGGAAGAATCGAGGCCGAGCTCCTCCGCATGACTGAAATCGAGGTCTACAATATACTTGAGGGTGATCGGTGTTCCGCTTTTCTCGCTCAAAAAAGCCTGGTCACGTGTAAGGAGCAGGGCTGTCCCGCCGCCTACTGTTCCGCATCCGATAATAGCAATTCCGTATGGTTTCCGCACTGTTGTCTCCGTTTCATCTAAATGAGATGTGTCGATATAAACAACATCGTAAAAGACCCTCTGCTACTTGTCAATATCACGGCAAATTCGAGAAGAATCGGTCTACCATCTGCTGTTCCGCTGACGTAATTCTAAGCAGCTGTTTCTCTTTTCCGCTCCTCCTGTAGCTGTAGAGTTCTCCGGAGCCGAGCACTGTGTTTTTCAGTTTCTCGAGTTCCGGGTCCGGGCTTTTGAGGAAGTTTACCGTTCTCGCAAGCCTGAACAGGGTGATGAGCTCCTTTGTCGAGAGGGTGTTGTTCCAGGGGTAGGCGGAAGAGCCCGCGGTAAGGGATGAGGGATGGGAGAGGAAACGGTCTCTGTTTTCGAACCCCTTTATTCCCGGTACCGGATAGAACAGAGAAAGGCCCACCTTTGTGGGGAGGCTGTATAGATAGGTAAGTGAGCGGACAGCTGCCTCAGCACTGTCATGGGAGAGTCCCGCAATTACATAGGTGATAATTTCGAACCCCGTCTTGGCTGCAGTTTCGATTACCGTCTCGAAGCGGTGTCGGTTTATGCTCCGGTTTTCGGGCGTGAGTACCGCCTCCTCGGCGGAGCCCAATGTCAGATTGATCTTCTCGAATCCGGCCCGTTTCATATCTGTGAGCAGCTCGGGGGAGAGCAGGGTATAATCGAGCCCGTTTTCGGCGATAAACCGGACATTCGGGAAACGGGACCGAAAACAGTCCAATACGGAGAAAAAATAATCGGGGTCGAGGAGCAGGTTGTCATCTTCGAAATTTACTACGAGCGGTTTATCGGAGGGGAGCTTTTCTGCCTCCTGTTCGATTACATGAGGCGCAACGGTGCGGAAACGGTCCCCGTGGCACAACCGGATCGAACAAAAGGCGCAGGAGCGGGGGCATCCCCGGGTGAGCGAAGTAGAGAAGAGCCTTGTCCGTTTAAAATCGATAATTGTGCCGGCAAATTGGACCTCGAAATGGGATGCTGATGGTCTCTCCGGGGGCGGACTCTCATCCGGCATAAAGAGATTGGGGATACCGGAATAATCAGGACCGCCAGGACCGGCTTTTTCGAATTGGGTGAGAAATCGGGGTAATGACTGCTCCGCTTCACCTGTGAAGACGAAATCGATGTTCCCGGATTGGAGAAAATAGTGCGGAAACACAGTGGGGCCGGCCCCTCCGGCCGCTATCCGCGTGCGGGGAGAGAGCTTCTTGCATGCCGCGGCCAGGTAGAGTGCCGAGTCGGCGTAACAGAAGGCGAAGCAGGAGATACAGATGAGGTCGGGTTTACTCGAAATAATTCTCTCCGCACAGCTGAGATAGTCTCCGCCGAACCGTTTATAGGCAGTAAAAAATGATGTCGGGCCCCATTCACCCGGGTAGATGTAAGGCTTAAGATAGGAGAGGTGTGCGGGGAGGGGTACTGTTTTTTTTCCCTCGAGCGGAAAATTGAAAAAAAGTGAGGAATGGCCGGTCTGTTCTACTAACTGCTGTACAACCCGGGCGCCGAGCGCGGACAAACGGTGGGGTGTCGAGTAGAAATCCTCAATTGGCGGAACGACGATGACAGCTTTCACCGTAATGGATGTTCGGTGAGGCCGAACTCCTAAACGTTACAATGGGTTTCTGCCATTTTAACGTAACGGGACCAGTACCTTCCAGCTCGGATAGATGAGATCGGGGTCTTCGATTTTGTCCATATTCATAACCCAGATATACGGCCAGAGGAAGGGGCTGCCGTACTCTTGTTTCGAAATATACCAGAGAGTGTAGTCCTTATACACACTCACCGACTTTGTTTTCCCGATTGCCATTGATTTATAGCGGTGGGTCAAGCGGCCTGCCTGTTCGAAATACGCTTTTGCCTGCTCATAGTTGCCGCTCTCCCGGGCTTCTACCCCTTTAATCCACAGTTCTTTTGCTTGGGAGAGCAGGTCCGCTTCACTGACATCCCCCGCGATGTAGACCGCGGTTTCATCTTCGATCATGGATTGGTTCCGGCCTTCGAGTTCCGTCTCTTCTTCCTCTTCAGGAACGATAATCTCACCCTCTTCGGTCATGATGGTTAGTTCCGAGGCCTCTTCGATATCTTTGCGCACTTCTTCCATTAAATTGCCGGTCTCATACTCGCCTTCACGTATCGGCGCGAGCCGCACCGCTTTCTGTGCGAGATCTTTCGCCTCTTTCAAGAGGTCGATACTCTCTTCGAGATTGAACTCCCGGTATTCACTGATAGCGTTCGTATAGAGAAGCATCGATTTCTGGAGTTCATTAGGAGACCAGACGTACGCTTCCACCTCTTCCGCTCTATCCATGTTGTTCTCGGTGGCGTTCTGAAGACTCTTTGCATACTGGACCCGTTCACGAAGGTCCTGGTAGAATTTTTCTAAGTCCTGGACGAGCCTGCCTGCTTCTTCGCGGGCCTCTCCATAGTCACCCTTGGAATAGAGTTTCTTGGCATTATCTACCCGATTCAAATACCGCTGGGTCTTCACGGGTTCGAATTTATCGGCGTTCAGTTCCGCAAGCCGTTTTCGTACCTGTTCGAGGCGGGCGAGGTAATTCTGATACTGCTGCTTCCGTTCCGGAGCTCGTCTTGCAGCGATAAGATAGTAGTACTTTGCCTTGTCCCAATTATCGATACTTTCTTCCAGGTTGTAGGTATTGAACGCGGTCACACCCCGGTCAAAGTACTGTTCAGCCGTATCGTACTCCTCAGGTGACCATTTTTCGGCCTCAGCATCACGGGCATTTCCTCTGTTTCTAACAGCATCCCTGCGCAGGATCTTTGCCCAGCGAACCTGCTCATCGAGGTTTTCGTAGAAGGTGCGCAGGTCCTGAAGGAGACTGTCTGCAGCGGTCTTTGCCTGGTCGTACTGTTCATCGTAAAAATACGCTTTGGTGCGGGTAAATCTCTTGTACAGTTCTTCACTCTTTTGAGGCCGGAACTTGTCGGCGTCGAGCTCTTTGAGCAGTTCGTAGTAGTTGTTGAATCTGGCAAGATACCATTCAAAGCTGCCGCTGCGTTCTGAAGCGAGTTCCGCAGCATACATGCCTCGGTTTTTCGCCTGTTCCCATTTGTCGATGCTCGTTTCGAGATCATAATCGTTGTACGCCTCTGTCCCTTGATCGAACAGTTCCGTTGCCGCGAGATATGCATCCGGGGCCCATTCTTCGCTCTTTTCTTCTTCTGCCCGGTCAATCGCCCGTTTTGCATCTTCTCTGACCGAAAGGGCATACGTGATTCGGCCGTTGAGCTCTTCATAAAAGCTGTCGAGATCATCGAGAAGTGCATCGGCTGCTTCCTTGGCCTGCCTGGGGTTGCCTTCCTGATACAGTTGGTCCGCCGCGAGATAGCGGTCGTAGAGTTCTTCACTCTTTTGGGGGCGGAATTTGTCAGCGTCAATTTCCGCCAGGTTTTCCTGTTTTTCCTGTATCCGCTGTTTATAAAGATTGTAAGCGGCTGCTAATGAGGTGTCGTACGCGTTATTGGCGGCTTCAATACTCGAAGCAAGCAGTTCTCGTGCCCGGTCCGGGTCCGATTCCGCAAGTTCCTTGGCCCTGTCAAGATCATTCGAGGCTTTTTGGTAATCATCGGAGGCAAACCGTTGTGCCCCCGCCCAAGAGGCTTTCTCGAGGGCCTCTTCGGCCTTTTTAATCTCTTCATCCGAGACAGGCTCGGGCGCTTCTTCGCGCTGTTCTTCTTCCGCCGGCCTTTCTTCTTCCGTCGGCTGTTCCTCTTCTTCCGGAGGGGTAGTTGCACAGAAGGAAAGACTGAACATAATGATTACAGAAAAAACAAGGATCAATACTCTTTTCATACGACGCTCCTATTTAAATCTACCACGCAGCGGTGTAATCGTCAATAAAGCATATTGCACTAAACATCATTGCTTTGCTACGGTATACTTGATTATGCTTAAGTCCGTTGCCATAGATCACATAAAGAGACTCACCGGTGAACTGGACCTCTTTACCGATTATTCTCCCCCGAGTCCGGACCTTATAACGAGGCAATTGTACCCTCCTCTTCCGGTAACCGGAGATAGGCTGGTCTGGGGGTTTCACATCCTCTCCCGGGCCGAAGAGGCGGGACAGCAGGAACTCATCTGCACCGCGTGCTCTCTCTCTCCAAAAGACCAGATTATTACCGCGCTCGAGCTCGAAAACCGCAGAGGACGGTACACGTGGGATGAAAAGCTCAATATCTACCATTTTTTGAGCCGTGAAAACCTCTTGTACGGGTCTATAACGGATGAAATCGAAGCACTGCTCGACGAGGGTAAGGGAACGTTCGTGCAGATCGAGAAGTTCGCCTCCCTTCCCCCGCATATACGGGCCTTGGTTGGGGACAACGCGGTCGATCTCAAGACGGCGGTGAACGCGAAGAATCTGCCCTCCGCTGCCGTAAGCATCTTTCGGGAACACTGCACCGGCCTTTCATTCAGCAACCGGAAGAACCTCATTCTCCAAATTAGTGAAACAGCCCGAAGAGAAAGTATGAATGACTCTGCAGTTTCGGCCCTCACCGAAGAGGTGTGCACTGCTGCTCATCCCCCGGAGGAGGCGCGAAAAATGCGGTTCCCGGAGCTTACAAAACTGCAAGATCAATTTGACCGGTTCAAAAAGGAACATTTGAGCAATTCCGGAGTAAAACTTTCTCCCCCTCCGGGATTTGAGGGCAGCCGATATTCGGTCCAGTTTTCTTTTGAAAGCGAAAAAGAGCTGCGGCGGAGAGTTCATTCCCTCAGCGTCTTAATCGAGAAAAGCGATGAGCTGTTTCGACTTCTACACTAGGCTGTTTGATACTGTTTTCGTAACGGAAGAGGCCTCAGAATTACATTCGGTCCGCCGGGGGCTCGACCGGCTCTCCGGTATTCCGGTGTACCGAGTGCCCGGCAAGGCGCGCATCCCCCGGGAACGGTGTAACAGCCGGACCCTGTTCGTTACCACGATCAGGGGGGATACGGTGCATCACTGCCCCGGTTCGAAAGGGCACATCTGCTGCAACTATATCACTGTCGACCTCTATGAAGGGTGCATGCTCGGGTGCAGTTACTGCATTATGAAAAGCTATCTCAATTTTTATCCGCTAACCGTATATGCCGACACTACGGGGCCGGTGGAACGAATACGGGAAATCGGTGAGCTCAACAAAGACCGGATGGTGCGGATCGGTACCGGAGAGACCGGAGATTCACTCTTGCTCGACCCCGTGTTCGAGCTTTCGGCCGATCTCATTGAAGCTGCTGCCGATTATCCCCATGTTTACTTTGAATTAAAAACGAAAACGGATTTTGTTGATCATCTTCTTGACGTACCGCGAAAGGGATCGGCGGTTATCGGATTCAGTCTCAATCCGGAGCCGGTCGCGGAGGCTGAAGAGGGGATTGCCGTATCTGTTTCCCGCCGGTTCGCCGCTGCTCGTAAGGCGGTAGACAACGGGTTTTACATATCATTCCACTTTGATCCGATAATCAGAGTCGAGGGCTGGCAGCAGCTTTACGGCGAAATAATCGAAGAGATCGGTACGTTTCCGTCCGGGTGTATCGCCTGGATCAGTCTCGGGACCTTCCGGTATCCTCCCCATCTCAAAGATACGATGGAGCCCCGTCCCTATCTGTATGATGAGTTTGTGCAGTGCAGGGACGGAAAGTACCGTTATCTGCAGCCGGTGCGGAACCGAATCTACGGTTTTATAAAAAAGCGGCTCCGGGCTGTCTGTGATGCTCCTCTCTATCTGTGTATGGAAAGCAGGACGGTTTGGCAGGATGTGTTCGGTAATCACCCTTTGGAAGTGCCCGGGACAGCAAAACTGTTTCGACAGCCGCGGGGGGTCCAATTTTGGGATTAGGTGTGCAGCTCTTCTCTGATAATCTCTTTTTCGGTCTCGATTACCGGAGCTGCCGCAGTTGCAGTGAGCCTTTTTACCTTCACTTTGAACGTATTCGGTTCGAAAAACAGTTTTCTCCCCTGGGTCCCGAGTACATCCGTAGCGAGTATGGGAATACCCTTTTTCTCGAGATAGCTCAATGCAAAATCAACGTTGTCCTGTGAAACGTTGAGCCTGGACCGTGACGTCAATTTCAAGACCGCCCCGCCGCCGAAAACTTTGGCTTCCAGCTTGCGAAGCGAGCTTCCCAGTCGGAACAATTGAGCAAGAAGCTGTTCCATCGCGTGAAATCCGTACCGGGCCTGTTCGACTTTAGAAGCGCGGGCATAGTCCCTGCCGTCCATCGCTCCCGGCAGCATGTAGTGATTTATGCCTCCGAGGCCCAGCACCCTGTCGAACAACACCACGGAAACGCATGAACCGAGTACGGTGCTGATAAGAATATCTTCACCGGTTGCGTAATACTCTCCGGGGTCGATGACCACGACAGATTTGTTAAAAGATAGATGATCGTAACGGTACATAGATTGACTATCCAGGCGTAAAAAAGCCCGGGTAATACCCGGGCCATTTATCTGTTATATTACTTTGCCGGTTTTCCGGTTTACTCCATGGCAAAAAGCGCTTTTTCGTTTTCAATGTCGAAGAAAATGACTTTTTCCCAATCCGGAGTAAAATAGGCAGTATCCCCGACTTCAAAACTGAATCGAGGCTCGACCTTTGCAATAATCGAATGCTTCTGGGTGGTGATGTAGAGGTGGATTTCCGCACCAAGTGGCTCGATAACGGTCACTTCGGTTTTAATCGCTTTCCCCTCATCGGGGTCTTTGGAGTAGACCATGTCTTCCGGCCGTATACCGAATACGATTTCTTTACCTACATACGGTTTGAGCCGTTCCGAGTGTTTTGAGTTTGAGGGGACTTCGAGCTTCTGGCCTTCTTCCTCTAAAACCAGTTTTCCGCCTTCGTCTTTTACCGTAACGGTGAGAAAGTTCATGGGAGGAGATCCGATAAATCCTGCAACAAACCGGTTTACCGGTTCGTTATACAGTCCGAGCGGAGTACCGATCTGCTGGATGAGCCCGCCCTTCATGACAACGATCTTGTCCGCCATGGTCATAGCTTCGATCTGGTCGTGGGTAACGTAGATCATGGTTGCTTTCAATCTGTTATGGAGAGAGGAGATTTCGGCCCTCATCTGTACACGAAGTTTTGCATCGAGGTTGGAAAGCGGTTCATCAAAGAGGAATACCTTCGGTTTTCGAACGATTGCACGGCCTACAGCTACACGCTGACGCTGACCACCGGAAAGCGCTTTGGGCTTTCTATCGAGAAGCTCTTCGATATCGAGAATCTGGGCAGCCTCTTTTACACGGTTTTCGATGTCTTGTTTCGGGAACTTTCTGATCTTCAGCCCGAATGCCATATTGTCGTACACGGTCATGTGAGGATAGAGAGCGTAGTTCTGGAACACCATAGCGATGTCTCTATCTTTGGGGGGAACGTCGTTTTTCAATTCCCCGTCGATAAGGAGTTCACCTTCGGTGATGTCCTCGAGCCCTGCTACCATCCGGAGCGTTGTAGTCTTTCCGCATCCGGAGGGGCCGACGAGAACGACAAACTCCTGGTCGTTTACTGTAATGTTGGCCTTTTCAACGGCACGAACACCACCATCGTAAACTTTTGATAAGTTTTTCATTTCAACAGTTGCCATAAAAACCTCCGAAAAAAATTATTATCTTATAAAAACCAATCTTAATACAGAATGGTCATTCTGTCAATTACTATTTGCTGACTATTCTACTGTTTATTGCCCCGGCCGCTGACGCATCCAGGTTTCAAGTTCTTCTTCAAAATCGGCCCCGGTTTCTTCCCGGACTGACTGTAAGAGCCAAGATTCGAGGACCTGGTCTTTGATTTCAGGCCACATAATGGGAAGCCGGTGGGGATAGGTGAGAAACTCCTCAGGGGGGACATGGCCGCTGAGATTCGGATAAAATTGAGGGAATATCCGTTCATTTACTTTGTAGAGCGAGGAGAACCCATTGGAAATACCGAAACTTCTCATCCGTTTGAATTGAGACATTTCGAGAAGCTTCTGCTGGGTTTTTAGGCTGAAAAACCAGCTGATGAAATCATCCACCACTGCCCGGTTTTTACTCTTTTTTGCTACTCCGAAAAAGAGGATATCATCACGGACGCGGATTTTATCTCCTTTTGCCAGCCAGCGAAAACCGAGATTTTCCCGTTTTTCCCGCGGAATTTGGAGATAATCCTGCAGTTCTGTAAACGAGAAGAGGATTCTGCCGTTGTTAAGCAGTTTATAGTCCGGATCGTACATATATTTTTCACTAAATTGCGTTACCAGCTCCTGACTAGTATTTACTTCAGCTATCCAGTCACGGTTATAGGTGACAGCCTCTTCGAGTTTCTGTTTGTTCCAGGCAAGTCTGCCCGCTGCTGTTTCGCGAAACTCGGCACCGAAAAGTGAAGTCGTGAGCATGAGAAAATCCCGGCTCCAATCGGGAGAAAAACCCATTGTGATAAAAGATCCGTCTTCCATCGTGTTGAACTCTCCTCCGTAGGTTTTCAGTTCTTCGATGGTGATAAAGAAGTTGTTCAAATCTCCGGGTATGTTCACTGTATTGAACATTAGTGTAGGAATGGAAAAAGAAACGGGGAGCAGGTACTGGGTTTCTTCGTAGTTTCCCAGTTCGAGCAGACCTGAATAGAAGATATCCTCAGAGAGCAGTTCATCTTCGAACAGTTTGTCCAGAGAAGAGAGATCCTGAAAAACCGATACGCTGTCGAGCTGTGTGTCTACGATCATATCGGGGGGATTTTCTTCGTTCATCAATGCAATCGAAGGCTGCGGTTTATAGGTTACTTCTATTTTGTTGTTTTCCCGATCAGCATTGTAAACTTCTATATACGCAACAATTTCCGCTTTGTTGGTCCACAGTGTGGCCGTATTTCCCT
Source organism: uncultured Spirochaetales bacterium (assembly GCA_964557375.1). GTDB lineage: Bacteria > Spirochaetota > Spirochaetia > SPDA01 > CAZJBZ01 > CAZKZZ01. Next base: position 13,687 of record CAZKZZ010000065.1, read on the forward strand.
GAAAGAAAGAACAGGAAGTGAGCAGGTTCCCGGTAAAGAGCGTAATTAAAAGTAGAATTATGGATTTTTTCATGAGGGTAAACTCTACCTACAGAGCATTGGGGTTGTCAATCCCGGAGCCTGTGTAAATAATGAATGTGTGGAACGGCAGGAAGAACCATTTTACAGCTACAGTTCGTATCTCAAATCCCGCTACGGGACCCGTGCATACCGGGTTTCAGTGGATGCCGGATTTTCCTGTCCCAACCGGGTGAATGGGAACGATCAAGCTTCGCTGATTTCCACGCCGTTTGGACCTTTCTATGGGGGTGAGCGCGGCATACCCGGGTGTACATATTGTGACGAGCGGGGGTCTCGGGCGGTTTATCAGGAAGGACGTACAAGTGATAGTAAGACGGACGGGAGGAGGCCGACCGTGACCGAAGAAGATCTCAAGCACCAAATCGAAGGCGGGATCAGGTTCCTCGAAAAACGGTATAAAGCCCGCGTTTTTTTGCTGTACTTCCAGGCTTTCTCCAGTACGTATGCTCCGGTGGAAACGCTTAAAAAGCTGTATGATTATTGTCTCTCTTTGGCCCCTTTCAAGGAGCTCATCGTTTCAACCCGCCCGGACTGCGTTACCGCGGAAACGGCAGACCTGTTCAGAGAGTATAAGGCGCGGGGGTATGAGGTGTGGGTCGAGCTCGGCCTGCAGACCGCTTGCGATGACACACTGCAGCGAATCAACAGAGGACACACTGTAACAGATTTTGATCGGAGTTACGAACTGCTCCGCGGCGCGGGCTGCCGGGTTGCTGTGCATCTTATCTTCGGCCTTCCGGGTGAAGGAGAGAAGGAGATTCTCGAGACAGTAGATTATATTCGGCCACTTGTTCCTGACGGGATCAAGATCCATAATCTGCATATTCCGTTCCGCACCCGGTTATTTCAGGAATATCTGAGAGGGGAGATCACGGCCCCCTCGGCGCCGCGGCATCGAAATTATATAATAAAAGCACTGGAAAGAGTCCCGAAAAGTACTATAATAATACGGCTGACCTGTGATACGCCGGAGTCGCTTCTTGCCGCTCCGAGAAACTTTTTGAACAAGGCTTCTTTTATTCGATCGGTAAAGGCGGAGATGATTCGCAGAGACACCAGTCAGGGTCGGTATTTTGGATAAAAATTGATATAAACGGAACAGAGAAGAGGAGGAGAAAAATCGAAATGACGGTTCGAGACAGTGAGGTAATCGGGTTGATCAGAAGGCTCGGAGATCATTACCGGAAGAATATCAATACTAAATATATAAAGAAAGCTTTTTCAGCGGTTCAAATCGATACTACAACCTGGAATCTCATCGAAGATATCACCAAAGAGATGAGCTATCCGCCGGAATACCGGGCCGATGAATTATACGAACGGGTCCTCGCCTTGGCCGAGTTCGTCCACAAAGTCCGGAAGAATGTTACTCCCAATCTAAAGACGCTCCTCGGAACGAGCGGTTCTTCTTCTCTCGGCGGAGGGGGGAGCAGTGATCAGGAAAAACTGATGCGGGATATTGCGGTGAGCAATTTTTCATCGAATATGGCCGTTTTAGCGGACTTAGTGTACGAACTGTATTTGAAAACAGTGGAGTGGGACAAACGGGAGAATGAGGGGCGGCAGAAAGTGTATGAACGAATGCCGGAACTCTCCCAGATCGGCCAGTATTTGGTATAATTAATTTTCAATCAATGATTGAGGCGGTCCGCTACGGCGAAAATGGCGGAATAGAGATCTTCTAAGTTCTCCAGATCTATGCTGGCATAGGCAACTCTCAGATAAGTGTCCTGGATCGAAATCGTCCCGATCTCTTCCTCTTCGAGCAGTTTCTTTCTCAGCTCTTCCGCGCTGATGCCGTCGCAGCGGAAACTCATAAAATATCCCGAGTTAAAAGGAAGGGGCGTGAGGGCCTTTCCTGTGGTCCTCTGGTCCACGATTTCGCGCACCTTTTGATACCGGGCCCGCAGGAGACTGAAGTAAGAGTTCTTCTCTTTGCGGTACGTATCATTTTTTAGGGCCCGCTTTAAAAGAGATTGAGCAGGGCGGCTGGAGTTGGATACCGAAGAACGGATCGCACCGGTCAGTTTCTTGTTGAGGGCGTTATACTGTTCTTCGGTCATCCCTTTTGACCCGAACGTGACGAAGCCCACTCGAAAACCCCAGACAAAATCTTCCTTGGTGGCACCGTCAATTTTGACGGCCAAAACGTTCTCATGGATTTTGTACAACTCGGAGAACAGGGAATGCTTATAGGTGGATTTATCGTAGAAGAGACCGAAATAAGCATCGTCCGTTATGGCAAGAACCTTGATTCCATCCTCTCCGCAGCGACGGACCATTTCGGTAAGCTTTTCCGCCTCTTCAGCGGTAGGGGAGTAGCCGGTCGGATTATTAGGGAAATTGAAAAGGACCGCGATCTTTCCGTTTTTTGCGTTGTCCCGTATGGTAGATTCGAAACCGGTGAGATTGAGAGAACCGGAATCGGTAAAAAATGGAAATGAATTAATAACGGCCTGGTTTCTATTCTCGAATATAAGGCGGTAGTTACCCCAAAACATGTCGGGAATAACGATATTGTCCCCTTTGTCCATAAACAGGTCCGCAATCTGCATGATTCCGTTCGTAAGACCGGGAACGACGACCGGAGTGGATATCTGTTTGCTTTCTATCGTCGGGTTTTTCTCCACAATCAGCTCTTTCCAGATATTACACAGCTCGGCGTCTCCCCCGGTGGGAGCGTAAGCAACGGCTTCTGCCGGAGCGAGGTCGGGAATGTCCTTCTTGATTGCGGGAAGTTCGATCGGTTCATTGTTGTGGTAGGCCATACCGATCGTCGCGTTAAAGCGCTTGGCCTGCTTTTTTGCCTCCGCGGATTGCGCGACAATCCCTTTAGGAAAATAAAACCGTTTACCAAAATCCGACAGCAGGTCGTGTGCTGCTGTCCCGTCGAGTATTGAATTTAGTTCTTGTGCCAATGGATTCATAAACATGACTATACTTACTCTCTTTTTTACTGTCAATGAGCGGTTGGTATTGACCTGACATAAATAAACAGGCTACGCTTTTTTACTATCTTAGATTATGAATGCAACCGCGCACCGGAGCGTGTCTAAGAAGGAGACAAAGGAGGCAGACTCATGCAGATGAGAAAAAGATCAAAACGCATTTTATTCCCTTTTCTAGTTTTACTCGGAGCACTGCTGCTCGCGGGGTGCCTGGATGTTGATACAACGATTACGGTAAAGCCGGATGGAAGCGGCAGTGTAGAGCAGACGTTTCTCATGCAGAGTGATATCCTGGCAATGCTTAAAAGTATGGGGGGCGAAGACGGCGGGGATTTTTCTCTGATGGACACCGAGGAGCTCGAAAGCAATGCTCGAGCAATGGGAAAAGGGGTAGAGCTGGAATCGGCGGAACCGTATGAGAGAAACGGGTTCGAGGGATACAAGGCGGTCTACTCGTTTGATGATATCAGCAATCTCCGTGTCAATCAAAATCCGGGAGACAGCGTGCCGGACGCCGGACCGGAAGAAGGAGAAGATGTAAAAGAGTTTATTACGTTTGACTTCAAAAAGGGCAACCGTTCAACGCTTACCATCAACCTGCCCCAGGAGCCGGGAGATGCCGACAGCGATGAAGCGGGAGAAGGGGTTGAAGATATGCCCGATTCGCAAGAGATGGATATGATCAAACAACTCTATGAGAACATGCAGCTGAGCATGAAGGTTGCTGTTGACGGGAATATCAGAAAGACAAACGCGACCCACCGAAACGGGTCGACCCTCACCCTCATGGAAATGGATTTTGGAAAGATCTTCGGCAGCAAAGACACCTTCGAAAAACTGGCGAAAAGCAACCCCCAGTCTCTCGAGGAGATAAAAGGTCTCGTCGATGATGTTCCCGGCATCAAAGTCGAGCTTAATGAGACGGTGACTGTAGAGTTCGATTAGTCCGGACCGAGTTTTCGCAGCGTCCAGCGGGCCGTCTCTCGGAGTACCGGTGAGGTATGTTCAGTGTATTCCCGTATGAGCGGGACCAGACGGACGGCCTTCCTGTGCGCTGCTGCGATCAGACAGTTTCGTTTGATCGCGTCTACATCGATCCAGTTCATGTCCAACGCGGTGTTCTTCAATTTTTTGCTGAGCTCTGCCGATGTAAGGGCGAGAAACTGCTCTAAAGAGACGCAGGGGCCGAGCACTCCTTTCTCGGTGACGGGTGGTGAGGGCCCCGGACCATCCGAGCTCTGATTAAACGGGCCCCGATTAAACGGGC
>CAZKZZ010000066.1:0-2918 GCA_964557375.1 uncultured Spirochaetales bacterium
TCCCACTGCGCCTTTTGAAATCGGACGACCATATAGACAACCGCCTCTTCTTGGCCGAGATTTTCAATGGAGTGATCGATATCCACATGGTAACGGATAAAATCACCTTCCCCGAGCTCAGCGCTGTTCTCTCCGGCAGTCACCCGTACCGTCCCGGAGAGGACCGTTAAAAACTCTTCCGTACGGAGGATGTGGGGAGCTGAGGTGAGAACGGTTCCCGGCTGAAAAGTGAGCATATACATTTCAAGATCCTCAGCCATGGTGATGGGGGAGAGCACTTTGATATGGACCCCTTCTTCGTCGGTATCGAGTCTGGTAATCTCTTTTTCCCTGCTTACCTGAAATTTTCTAAGCAGCTCATCTTGACCGGTAAGAAGCGAGCTGATATCCACATCGAGGCCTTGGGCGATCTTCCATACGGTGGCAATGGTGGGATTCACCTTCTCCGACTCTATCTGGGACAACATGGCCTTAGATACACCGCTTTTCTCGGAAAGAATGTCGAGCGTCATACCGTGTTTTTTGCGGATTTTTTGAATGTTTCTCCCGATCTGGGGAGGATTTCCAGGCTCCATGGCTCTCTCCTTGTTAGTGACTCAAACCTTGTTACTGAAGCAGCACTTGACAACAGGTATTGTGTTCAATATACTGAAAAAAGTTTGATATATAGTAACATCGGGATAAACGGATGTCAAGTAGGTTGAGGGACAGCGCCATATGAAAAAGATACTAATAACAGGGGCGTTAGGCCAAATCGGGTCGGAGCTCGCCGCGGAGCTTCGAAGGAGATTCGGAACAGATAACGTTGTCCTCTCCGATATCAGGGAAGATGTGAATAGAGACCTTATCTCGGAAGGCCCCTTTTACCTTCTCGATGTGACCGACGGGAAAAAGCTTACAGAGATCCTTGAACGCCACACGATCGATACCATATTTCACCTCGCCGCCCTGCTTTCCGCCACCGGGGAGGCGAACCCTCAAAAGGCGTGGTCGATCAATATCGAAGGGCTGTACGCCGTACTCGAGTGCGCCCGGGAGCGAGGGGCGGCTGTCTTTACTCCCAGCTCGATTGCGGCATTCGGACCTACCGCGGTAAAAGATTATACCCCTCAAGACACCATTCAGCGGCCCACCTCCATCTACGGGGTGACGAAAGTCGCGGGAGAGCTTCTCTGCGACTACTACCATCACCGTTTCGGTGTCGATACGCGGGGGGTACGCTACCCGGGGATCATTTCGAATAAAACCCTTCCCGGCGGGGGCACCACCGACTATGCTGTGGACATCTATTACGCCGCAATACGAGAGAAGGCGTACAAGTGTTTCTTGAAAGGGGACACCTACCTCGATATGATGTATATGCCTGACGCGGTAAAAGCGGCAATCGACATCATGGAAGCAGACCCTTCCCGGCTCCGCCACCGGAATGCCTTCAACGTCACCTCGATGAGTTTCTGCCCCGAAGACATTGCAGCATACATCCGGAAATACATCCCTGAGTTCGAGATCAGCTACGATATCGATCCGGTACGCCAGGCCCTGGCAAACTCCTGGCCTAACTCCTTGGAAGATTACGCGGCCCGGGTAGAATGGGACTGGAGACCGAATTACGATCTCGATTCAATGACCAGGGACATGCTCTCCGTGCTCAAACTGCGGCAGGAAGCCGGAACTCTCTAGGAGGACACGATATGTTTGGAAAAATGAAAAACGATATTTCCGAGACCCTCGAAGAGCTCAAATCCGCCGGGATGTATAAACAGGAGCGGGTCATCACCTCGCCCCAGGGCGACCGCATTTCAGTGAGTACCGGCGAAGGGGCAGAGGCGTCAGCAGAAGGGGCAGCCGAGCGGGCCGCTGAGCGGACGGTAATCAATTTCTGTGCGAATAACTATCTCGGACTTTCCAACAATCCGGCCGTTATCCGTGCTGCAAAAGAGACCATGGACCAGTGGGGATACGGTCTCTCATCCGTGCGGTTTATCTGCGGTACGCAAGAGATACACAAAGAGCTCGAGACTGCAGTCTCCCGGTTCCTTCGCACCGAAGACACACTTCTCTACGCGGCCTGTTTCGACGCCAACGGCGGCGTGTTCGAACCGCTTTTGGGTCCCGAGGATGCAATCATCTCCGATGAGCTCAACCACGCCTCGATCATCGACGGGGTACGGCTCTGCAAAGCGGGGCGGTACCGCTACAAGCACTCCGATATGGACGACCTCGAACGGTGTCTCGTGGAGGCAGCATCGGCCCGGTACCGGCTTGTCTGCACCGACGGGGTTTTTTCGATGGACGGTGATATTGCGAGACTTGCCGATATCTGTGACCGTGCTGAAAAGCATGAGGCCCTCGTCTTAGTGGATGATTCGCACGCAACCGGATACATCGGAGAGACCGGACGGGGTACACCGGAGTACTGGAACGTAGAAGACCGTGTAGACCTCATTACTACTACCTTCGGTAAGGCGTTAGGCGGAGCCTCCGGGGGATGTACTTCGGGAAGGAAGGAGATTATCGAGATACTCCGGCAGCGCTCCCGGCCTTATCTGTTTTCCAATACTCTCCCTCCGGCAGTAGTCGGAGGTACGCTCAAAGCACTCGAGCTCATCGAGCAATCGGGAGAACTGCGAAAACGGCTTCTCGAGAACACCGATTATTTCAAGAGCAGAATGGAAAAGGCCGGATTCGATATTGTTCCCGGTGATACAGCCATCGTCCCGGTCATGCTCTACGAAGAGAAGCCCGCCGTGGCCATGGCGGAAGAACTTTTAAGGCTCGGGATATACGTTATCGGATTCACCTACCCGGTAGTCCCGAAAGGGAAGGCCCGCATCCGGGTGCAGATATCGGCGGCGCATACGAGAGAAGAGCTCGACCGGGCTTTAGAGGCGTTTACTGAAGCCGGGAAGAAGCTGGAA
>CAZKZZ010000066.1:3018-4856 GCA_964557375.1 uncultured Spirochaetales bacterium
GGAAATATGTATGACAGAATACTTGAAAGTTTCTATCTTTACACACCGTGATTCTCCTTTTCTCCTAACACATCCTCTACGGTAACTTCCTCATACCGCCCGGTGCCCGCTTCGATGAAACGGGAGAGGATGTTGTGCAGTGCTGTTTCAGTAAGCTGTTTCCGGTAGTCTTCAGGTGTACCCATCAATACCCTGAGCAATTCGGCGATTGTGGTCCTATCGAGCGGTCTTGCCGGAATATAACCGCCTTGTTTCTCTTCATCCTCTCTGATCACTCCATGCTGCTCGAATAGGGTGAGGAGATACGTTATCCCCGACCCCCCTGTATAAAAGGTCCTGATGATCGTTCCTGTATCCGGCGGGTTTTCCCCCTGCCTGTACTTGCGGGCAATGTAGAAAAAGATGTGCAGTCCGCTCAACAGGTCGTGCACCGGCGGTTCTTCCAAGGACCGCGCCCCGGACCAGGAGAATATTCCGTGCTGAACCACGTAGGTAATCTCCACTCCATAGAGGACCACCCCCCAGGAGATGTAGAGCCACACCAGGAAAATCGGTATTGCGGTGAGTGAGCCGTAGATGAGGGACATCTGCACGATCGAGCTCATAATGAAGTAGAAGATTCGACGCGCAATCTCCCAGAAGATGGTGCCGAACAGGGCCCCGAGCAGTGCGCTGGAGAGGGACACTTTCGCGTAGGGCATGAACATGTAGAGGAGAAACAGGGTGACGAATATCACTGCTTCGGAGAGGAGAAACAATCCCCCGCGGGAGAGGATGGCGGAATCTCCGAGGTCGAGTCCGGATAACAGCGGTTGGATTGAACTGGCGAGTGAGAGTGTTACCCCCAGAATAATAGGAATAAAAAGCAGGATAGAGGTGTAGAGGGTAAACCTGCTTATAAACTTTCCGTTGTAATGGATATACCAGATAGCGTTTACATTCTTTACGATGTTGTTGATAAGAAAGATGGACACGAATAGGAAGGTCAGTAACCCGATAAAACCCAAGGTATTGGTGTTGTCGATAAACTGAGTGATAAGGGAGAAAACGGCTTCCTGTTTGGGCATGACCACGACGGAGCTCAGATACTCGGTCAATGCCGATTTGGCACCTTCGAGCATCCCGACCAGGGAGAAGATCGAGAATACCAGGGCAGCGAACGGGACTAAGGCCAGAAAGCTGGTAAAGGAGAGACCGGAGGCCCGGATGAGACAGTTGTCCTTTTTAAAAAAGAGCCATGCTCTTCCCAATATCTGAAGGACTGTGAATATCCGGGTATCTTTAAACTTCTTGGTACCCTGTCGTGTCTGCACTGTGTACAACCATATGTCAGGTACGCGAAAAAAGCAATTCTCCGATTATTGTTCTGTCTTGCGGGCTTTCCGGATTTCGGTCAACTTTATCGCCCCTTGGGGGCAGGACCGGGCTGCTGTAATACACCGTTCTTTGAATTTTTCCGGTATCGGGTTCTGTACAACAGTCGCCTTTTTACTTCCGGCTGTAAACTGAAAGATCTCCGGGCAGATCCGCACGCAGTCCCCGTTGGTCATGCATTTGTTAGCTAATACTTCTGCTCTCATACGTCACTTCTGTCAGGATACGGAAATCTTTTTTGAACTCTCCCACAGGCCGTGAATATTGCAGTAGCTCGATGCAATGAGTGTTCCCGGCTTGTCGGTTTTAAAACTCATGTCCGCGCCGTGGAACGTATAGACGCTGCTCGTATCGGGGCCGTTGGTGGAAGCACCATGAGCGTTAAACTCCGCTTTGCCGACATGAATGGGAAACTTCTCCCCGTCGGGATAGAAATAGACATCGATCCACCGAATATGGTGTTC
>CAZKZZ010000066.1:4956-17670 GCA_964557375.1 uncultured Spirochaetales bacterium
TTACTCCTCTATTGAAATTGCTTCTACCGGACAGTCATCTGCCGCTTCCTGAGCACACTCTTCCGCTCCCGGAGGAACTGGATTTGCGTGGACCGAAGCGACTTCCCCGTCCATCTCAAATACTTCGGGGCAAGTATCGGGACAGAGCCCGCACCCTGTACACGTATCTTTGTCAATAATAGCTCTCATAGTAAATCTCCTTTCTCACGCTTTTATAATAATAATGGAAGCAGTTAAAAGCATTAGGGTGATGTAACGTTTTATTGACTTTTTTCCACTGTGCTTCTTGCAAAAATCGATTATTTTTGCAAGAAGCCTCTACTTTTATATCTTTTTCAAGAATTGTTTCGCCTGGTAATCCCACTCCCGAGTTTCCACTTCCACTGTTGTCTCTTTTTTATTTTCGTTTGAAAGTGCCAGGCTGACGTGCCCGCCGCCTCCTTCGAATGAAAGGCAGCAGTCCTCATCTGTTTTGAGTTCGAGGCCCAGTCCATCTGCACCGAAGAACTTCTTTGCCTCATCTTTTACCTTTTCCAAATCTTTTTTTACTGTCTTTTCATATACTCCCATAGTTACACCTCTCACTAAAAGCTATGTAAATCGAGGGCAAAAGTAAAACGGAATGAGTAAATTAGTATTATTATGATAGGATAAGGTGGCTTTATTTGATCTAAATGACTAATTTGGCGGGAGTGAAACGCTGAGGTTGCCTCCCGCCGGTAGTATTGATAAGGGACCGTTGTGTTATACGAACGCTTTAAACTTTTCCTTTTTGGCTCCGCAGACAGGGCAGACATTCGGGGCTTCACCTTCGAGGGTGTAGCCGCATACTTCGCACACCTGTACCGCATCGAGCTCGACATCTTTCCCGGAATCAACTGCGTTTTTCGCCTTCTCGTAAAGTGATAAATGTTTCTTTTCAGTTTGATAAGACCAGTCGAAGCTCCGCTCCGCGTCTTTTTCTCCCTGAAATTTTGCAACCTCGATATAGGTCGGATACATCTCCTCGATTTCAAAGGATTCACCTGCAATTGCCAAGCCTAAATTCTTGCTGGTGTCCCCGGGCCCGAAAGCCCCCATACTGTTGGCAACAAATCCTCCCTCGAGGTGCTTTATCACCCGGTAGTGATCCCCTGCATGGATATATTCGGCATATGCAACGGCGGTAAACAGCCGGGCGACATTTGGAAAGTTTTCCTTCTCAGCCTGAACTGAAAAATGTCTATAGCGCATATTTGCCATACTTTCTCCGCCGAAAGCATTGATCATATGTTGTTGGGTCATCTCTTTCATATCATTCCTCCTGCCGGCCAGTGTAGCATGCACGGTAGGCATCATCAAGGATTAATCCCGACCAATTTTGAAATGTTTATCAACTTGACCCTTGTACACCTTCTCCCTATTATCAAAAAGAGGACAACGCATGATCCGGCCCCGTCGATCTCTCTTTCTTCTTCTTATACTCATCATAATTAGTACAGGTTATGCCCTCGATGCTGAATTGAAAAATGTTGCTGTTACGGTAATCTTACAGCCTGACGGCGGCGCGGATATATTCTACGATCTTACCTATGATGTCTCCGCGGGAGAGTTGCATGGGTTTTATTTCGAAGGTATGGCTGTAGACCCCGTGTTTGTCCGGGAAGATTGTTTTGCTCACCTCGAATCAGGCAGCACTGTACCTCTCGAAATCAAAAAACTGGCAGAGAAGTATTACGATGTTGTTCTCGCAGATGAGCGCGGTTTTTCGGGCACGGGGGAGTTCCATCTACATTATCGAGGTGATATGGCAGCGGCGGGTAGTATACGAAAAACAACCGATTCAGCCGGGATCGAGTATTACCGCTTTGATTGGAGCCCTGTGCAGTGGGCCACACCGGTAGATGAAAGAAGCGTTCGAGTCGTTCTCCCCGTAGCAGTGAGCGGGGAGAGAGTCAAAGACGATGGTATCGAAAAACTGGAGATTACGATATCGCCGGAAACAGTGCAGGAAAATGATATTATGTGGTTGGGGTCCAAAGGAGATACTGAAAAGTATTTACTAACAGTGCAATTCCGCCAAGTCGATATAGCTCCCTACCAGGTGCAGCATATACGGTTCTCAGCACCGGTTGATAAAATCAATACATATCGAAAAGCGCATGATGCCGGCAGTACTGCACCCGCTCTCTCTTTGGCGGAAAATCGGTTTTCCCGGGAGAGTACGCAGCGATTCTATGCTCCGCTCCTTTTTTTCATCTTGGCAGCGGCCGCCGGGAGCTCGACGTTTCTCCTCTTTAAAAAACGGAGGAGCCTGAGCGAAGCCTCGGACCGCTATGAGAGTGCTGCCTCTCTCGGGACTGCATCGCGGAGGCCGGAAGAGGCGGGCGGAGAATCAACGTTACAGCCGCAATACCGGGTTCTTCTCTATTCAGGTCTTGTTTTGTGCGGGCTGGTTTTTCAGTTCTTGCTGTCGTTTTCCGGACACGTACTGATTGGGTTAGCTCTTGTTGTGTTTTCAGGGTTGGTAGTGACGATTCGACGTGGATCTCAAATCGACGAGAAGAGATCCTCCGGAAAAAACCCGGATCAGTGGAGGGCAATAGAGCCGGACAAGGTTGTGCAGATTAAAAAGAATCTTGAAATCGAAGAGATTAAAAAAGAACCGTTACTAATAAAAAAAACTGCATCCCGTGTCTTGTTTTTTTCTCTCTTCGGTTTTCTTCTCTTTTTTGCAGCTGTCCTCAGCGGTATTACCGGTGTACTCTTACCGCTTATCGCCGGTACAGATTTGGCTTTTCTCTTCTACCCGATATTCATCACCGGGTTTATCGACGCGCGGAAGGTACGGGAACTCATATTGAAGCTCGACCACATCTCATCTCTTTTCCACTATGTCAAAGAACAGGATCGCGCATTACCGCTGCGGCCGTTTGCAGCAGCCTACAAAAATCGGAGTGGTGAAGTTGTTCTAAAAGATGTTCTCCTCCGGACCGGTCCGAAGGATTTACCGCGGGGGATCAGTTCGGTGGAGTTCAAACCGATTGTACGAAGAGGAGTATATGGATTATTCTCTTCGATGTATGCAGTTTGTTATCCGCAAAACCAATCTGCGGAAAAAGCGCTTGTATCCGGAGAGTGGTTCTTCGCTGAGGATTCTCCTTTTATCCTCCGCCGCGTTGAACACAGGGGCTCGAGTTCCTTAGAGGTCTGGTTCCCTCCCGAAAAAGAGGAACAATTTGATCCGCCGCGGCAGGCCGCATTATTATATGATACAATGGAGAAGAATCTTTCTAGTTTGGACCTCTTATGACTGTTTATATTCTTTTTATCTCGGTAATACTTCAGCTCGGAGCTGCGGTATTGGCCCTTTCACTTATTCCGATTACCAAACGAAAAGCTGCCTGGTTTCTTATTGCCGCCGCTATTCTGCTCATGACCTTCCGTCGGTCCATTACCTTGATAAGGCTCCTTATGGGGTGGGGAGACTACCCCGCGGACCCTGTTGCCGAGCTGATCGCATTGGTCATTTCCGTCTGCATGATAACAGGGGTATACGCGATACGTCCTCTGTTTTTGTCTATGCAGAAAACATCCCGGGAGTTGCAGTGGTCCAAACAGACACTTTCTTTTCGGCAGGAGATCGCAACGAGCCTTCTCACCCACAGCGGAAAAGAAATGTACACGGATGTCTTAAAGATTGTGTTACATCGGTTCGATTCCAAACTCGGATTTTTCGGCTACATCGATAGTAGCGGAGACCTCGTCTGTCCTTCAATGACAAATGAAGTATGGGAACAGTGTGAAGTAGAAGGTAAATCGTTTATATTTCCTCATGATGAATGGACGGGAGTATGGGGGGATAGCCTCAGGGAGAAGAAATCAATAATAAAAAACCGAGGGATAACCATCCCGGCGGGCCACGTTTCAATGGATCGGGTCTTGGTAGTTCCTGTTATATATAAGCGAGCCTGCATCGGTCTGTTTTCTATCGCTAATAAACCGGATGACTATACCGAAAGAGACAGGGAAATGCTCGAATCGGTTGCTGAGTATGTTGCACCCATTCTCCACGAGCGGATGCAGCGGGACCTGCTCGAAATACAACGGGAGGTAGCGGAAGAGGAGCTCGGTAAAAGTGAAGAGCGGCTGAAAATGATCGTAGAAAGCACGGAGGACATCATTATCCTCCACGATCTGGGAGGAACGTGTCTCTACTACAACGGCTCGCCCCAATACGGGCTGACACCTTCTGACGTAATCGGAAAAACGGTATATGACATATTCCCCCCTACAATTGCCGAAAGCGTTCAGCAGGAGCTTATGGAAGTGGTTATTACCGGAAAACCGGTAAAAAACGAGCAGCTTACCCCGTGGCAGGGTAAAACTATCTGGTTTCTCAACCACCGTTATCCGGTCCGTGCGAAAACCGGCGGGATCATCGGGGTCGTCTCTTTCAGCCGCAACATCACCGAACGGAAGCAGGCGGAAGAAGAACTGGTCCGCTCCTTAGAGGAGAAACGGCTGCTTCTGCGCGAGGTACATCATCGGGTAAAGAATGATCTGCAGATTATTTCGAATTTGATTGATATGAGCGGGAGAAGATTGCAGGAGCCTGATACGAAGGAAACCTTGAAAAATGTAAAGAGTAAAATCCTCTCCATGTCGCTCATGCATACCCAACTCTACAACAGTGAACGGTTCGACAGAATCAACTGTGCCCTCTTTATCAAACAGCTTATTGCCGAACTCTCATCAATGTTCACCAGTCCGGAAAAGCAATTCACGGTAGAGATGGAGATGGAAGAAGTGTTTCTGCCCATCAATTTTGCCATACCGTTCGGTCTCGTGATCAATGAAATTCTCACCAACGCGTATCGTCATGCCTTTCCAAACGATATGACAGGGACAGTCCGTATTCTGCTCAAAAAAGGAGATAATAGAACTGTTGTGTTTTCGGTTCGAGACACGGGGATGGGAATAGATGAGAGGTTTGATCTCGAGAACGCCCCATCAATGGGGATGAAGTTGATCCGGGACATTACAAGGCTTCAGCTCAAAGGAGAGGTCTCTATTACTGTGGAGGGAGGTACAGAAGTGTACCTCGAGTTCAGCAGTCCCAAAAATGTGGATAGTTATGAAAAGGTTTACACCAATAAGTAGATATGGGTATAATTACATCAAAGGATGAGGAAAAGGAGGGGGCGAAGAAAACGATGTCTGATGAACCGGTACATGTGCTTGTCGTTGATGATGAAGTCATAATTCTCAATCAGTTGGAAGAGATCCTCGAGGAGAACGGATATGCGGTTGTCGGGAAGGCGACCTCAGGAGCTGATGCAATTCAGGCAGCCACGAAAATAAAACCGGATATCGTGCTCATGGACATCGTCATGCCGGGAGAGATCGACGGTATTGAAGCATGTAATACGATCCAGTCGATTACGGAATGTCCGGTTGTCCTCGTTACTGCTTACGGCGACGATCAAACGCTTAGAAAAGCGAAAAATGTAAAACCGTATGGATATATCGTTAAGCCGTATCAAAATGAACAGATCCGGGCAACCATAGAAATTGCACTCGCAAAAAAAGAGCTGGAAGAAGAGTTCAAGAATGCAGTCAAATACCAGCGATACACTTCCGAGAAGTGGCATCTGCAGCTCAAGGAAGTACACCACCGAATAAAAAATCATCTCGCTATCATCGACTCCCTCATATCCTTGAAAGCCTCTTCAGATGTTGATAGCGGCTGTAGGGAAACAATTTCCAATATCAAGGACAGCATTCAGGCAGTAGCTTTGATCCATGAAAAGCTGTACAAAGCCGAAGATGCGAAAACTATCGAGTGCAAAGAGTACATCACTGGTGTACTCGAGCCGTTTAGAGAATCTGTGCTCAAAGCGAAAAACATCAAACTCGTCCAGTATATCGAAGAGTTGAAATGCGATGCCGGTAAAGTAATGATTTTGGGCTTAGTATTGTGTGAGCTTCTCGCTAACGCGGTTAAATACGCGTTCAATGACAATAAGGGGGGCGAGATCGAGGTCGGCTTTTTCGTGGAAGATGGTTCACGGGTCTTGCGGGTACGGGACAACGGTACAGGAATGATAGCTGAATCAAAATCCGAGGCCGGATTGGTCATTGTAGAAGCGCTTGTTGAACAATTGGGAGGCAAACTTTCTATAGAATCGGACAACGGGACTACGGTCTCTGTTTCGTTCGAATTATAATACGGTTGTTCCTTACTTATATTAAGGAAACAAAAATGAAAATCGATAAAAAAAGTGCTCTTCTTATCATAGACGTCCAAAACGACTTCTGTCCCGGCGGTGCACTGGCCGTTCCCAATGGGGATGAAGTTGTTCCGGTACTCAACAGTTCCGCCGCCCGTTTTCCCACTGTGGTTGCAACGAAAGACTGGCATCCCCCCGGGCACATCAGTTTTGCTTCCGTTCACGAAGGGGCAACCATCGGTGAAGTCAGAAAGATAGACGGTTTGGACCAGGTGATGTGGCCCGATCACTGTATTCCCGGGACCCCGGGGGCTGAGTTCCATCCCGATCTTGCTGTCGACCATATCAATCTCATCGTTCATAAGGGGCTCGATAAAAAGCTCGATTCCTATTCCGCTTTTTTTGAGAACGACGGAACTACTCCTACGGGTCTGGAGGGGTATCTGCGTGGTCTCGGTATCGGGCAGATTGTCATCGGCGGGCTTGCGACCGATTACTGTGTGTATTTCAGCGCGAAGGACGCGCTGGCATGCGGGTTTTCCGTGTTTTTGTTGGAAGACGCCGTTCGGGGAGTAGATGTCCCGGAGGGGAATCTTGCGAAAACCGTTGATGATATGAAACGATCCGGGGTAGTCTTTATCTCATCACAAGAGGTGTAGAACACAGTAAAACCACACTGCAATACCGTAGAGGCGTCAAATGCAAAAATCTTTCCTGCTGACCGATTTCTATGAACTGACCATGATGCAGGGGTATTTTCTCAAAAAGAGCAATCCCCGGGTAGTATTCGAGATGTCGTTTCGAAGACAGCCCTTTGACGGCGGATTCACGATATTTGCCGGGCTGGATGATATTATCGACACACTCGAGCAGAGCACCTTTACCAATGAAGAAATAGAGTATCTACGCGGCCTGGGCACCTTTACTGAGGATTTTCTCCAGGATCTGAAGGGGTTCAGCTTTTCCGGCGACCTTTGGGCGATCGATGAAGGAACGGTAGTGTTTCCCGGAGAACCCCTCCTGCGGGTCCACAGTACCCTTATGGAAGCCCAGTTGATCGAGAGTCTTCTCTTGAACATCATCAACTTCCAGACCTTGATCGCTACCAAGTCGGCGCGGATCGTGCATGCCGCCCAGGGGAGAGGGGTGCTCGAGTTCGGACTGCGGCGGGCGCACGGCCCGGACGGAGCACTTTCTGCTGCAAGGGCAGCGTTCATCGGGGGAGCAGCAGCAACGTCCAATACACTGGCCGGTAAGACTTTGGGAATTCCGGTCAAGGGCACTATGGCCCATTCCTGGATAATGGCTTTTCCTTCGGAACTCGAAGCGTTTAGGAACTACGCCGACCTCTATCCGGACGGGACTATCCTGCTCATCGACACCTATGAAACGCTCGGCAGCGGGATAGACAATGCGATTACAGTCGGAAAGGAGCTCAAGGCGAAAGGGAAGAAGTTCGGAGTCAGACTCGACAGCGGTGACCTTAGTTATTTGAGCATGAAGGTGCGCAGAAGGCTCGATGAGGCGGGACTCGAAGATGCGGTCATAGTCGCTTCCAACGAGCTGGATGAGCAAATTATCCGTCAGCTGGTCACAGCGGGAGCTCCCATCGATATGTGGGGGGTGGGGACGCGACTTGTAACGGGAAGCGATGATCCCTCCCTCACCGGCGTGTATAAGCTCTGCTCCCGGGAGCACAACGGGAACTTTGTACCTACGATTAAAGTTTCCGACAATCCGGAGAAAATCAGTAACCCGGGGATAAAACAGATCTATCGGTATCACGACGGCGACGGAGGCCCTCTCGCCGATTTGATCGCGCTTGCTGACGAGAAGATTGATCCCGCAGAGCCCCGTATGTTCTATCACCCCATGTATCCGTATAAGCACTTCCGTTCAACAGGCCACAAAAAAGTGATACCCCTCCTCTCGCAGAAGATCAAAAAAGGAAAACGGGTAGAGGAGAAAAGACCGCTTCGGGAGATTCAAAATTACTGCATGGAAAATCTCTCAGGCTTTGATGATACCTACAAGCGGATTATCAATCCCCACATCTATAAAGTGTCCCTTACGGAAAAACTCAAAGACCTTAAATTCAAGATGGTCGACGATTACAGTAAAAACGGTCATTTTCACCCGGACAGGTAATCATTACAGTTTCGCCTCGATCCACTTGTCCCGGGCATCGAGGTACACGTAGGTGTGGGTGCTTTTTATCCCTTCTATATGGGGGAGCTCCTCGAAGAGGAACCTGTTCAAATCGTCCCGGGAAGGGAGAAACACTTCCACGAACAGATCGTACTGTCCTGCCGTATTGCATACCGAAATCACTCCTTCCATTGCGGAGATTTTTTTCATCGTCTCCTGATGGGTCCTGCTTTCGAGCTCCATACCGATGAGGGCGAGAATACTGTTTTGAAAATAAAAAGGATTTATTAAGGCGGAAAATTTGAGCAGGTTAGCCTCGAGCATTCTGTTTACCCGGAACCGGACCGTACCGTCGGAGATGTCCAATTTTTCGGCAATGGTTCGGTAGGAGACCCTTCCATTTTTTTGTAATTGCTGTAAAATCTGCACATCGACCGGATCGAGTGTGTACTGTTCTTTACTCATAGGAACCTCACTTGTTAGTATCTCGATATTGTAATCGAATAATAGGCAATTTTGCAATAGGTAAAAAAAACAGGATATACTACGAAAATATGAAAAAATACTAGCTATTTTTACAGTATAATAAATTTTATTTGACAAAACTGCGCAAACTGTTATATAATGGCGGCAGGAAGCGAGTAAAGGAGCATCACAATGGCAACAATGAGACCGTTTCGAGCATTACGACCTGAACATGGGGCAGCCGAAAAGATAGCCAGTGTCCCCTACGATGTTGTCGACACCGAGGAAGCAAAAAAACTTGCACAGGGAAATGACTTGAGTTTCCTTCATGTCATTCGGCCCGAGATAGATCTCCCCGATGGCACGGACCTGTATGATGATTCGGTATACGAACAGGCGAAAATAAACTTCGACAAACTGGTTTCAGCCGGTAATCTCGTTTTAGAAGATGGTCCTGCCCTCTACTTGTATCGATTATCGACCGGCGGTAGGGAACAGATAGGGATAGCAGGATGCAGTTCAGTCGATGAGTATGACAACGGCACGATCAAAAAGCACGAGTATACGCGTAAAGCAAAGGAAGATGACAGAGTACGCCATATGCTCACCCTCTCCGCGCACGCGGGGCCGGTACTGCTGACCTTCCGGCGTACTGAAAAGCTGCACAATCTGATGCAAAACGAAATGGAGCGGAAGCCGCTGTTCGATTTTACCGCTGTTGACGGAGTCAGGCATACGATCTGGCGCTGCAGCGATTCGCCGGCTGTAGAAGAAGCGTTTAAAGAAGTCCCTGCACTCTACATCGCGGACGGACATCACCGTGCCGCCGGTGCAAGCAGGGTGAAGCAGGAGATAGTACGACAGGGAAAGCCTGTTACCGGCAGTGAGGAGTTCAACTATTTCCTCACCGTTTCATTTCCGTCCGACCAGCTCAACATTTTTGCCTACAACCGTTACATCTCGGATCTCGGTGGTAAAACTGAAGATCAGTTCCTTTCAGAGGTAAAAAATGTGTTCACTGTTTCGGAGAGCGGGAAAACGGACCCCTCACAAAAAGGTGAGATCTGCATGTATCTCGGCGGTTCCTGGTATACGCTCACGGAGAAGGGGACGGGTGGAGAGACCGATCCTGTTTCCGCACTCGATCTCTCTAAGTTCCAGAAGAAACTGCTCGAACCGCTTCTCGGAATCATGGACCAGCGGAAGGACGATCGGATAGATTTTATCGGCGGAGAGGGGAGTTCGGCAAAGCTGCAGCAGCGGGTCGACGCTCACGGTGGTATTGCCTTTACCTTTTATCCGGTAAGTGTCGATGAACTGCTCGCCGTAGCGGATGCCGAGATGGTCATGCCGCCGAAGTCCACCTGGTTTGCTCCTAAACTCCGTTCAGGTCTGCTGATTCATCAGTTCTGAAAATCGGGGCTTCCTGCAAAAGAACAGATTTTTGCTGGAAGCCCAATGCATAGTCTCGATACCAATATCAAGGAGGTACGGTATGACGGTAAAAGTGCTAATCGCGGATAAACTGCCCGATGAGGCGATAGAGAAGCTCGACGGGCTCGACTGCTCTGTCGTATATGACCAGGGTCTCAAGGACGATGAACTCGTCGAGGCAATGAAAGAGGAACAGCCCCAGATCATCATAGTCCGGTCTACCAAGATCAATCGGGAGATGATCGAGGCTACTGAAAGCTTGGGCCTCATTATCAGGGCGGGGGCCGGGTACAACACCATCGATGTGCAGGCAGCTTCCGAGAGGAGCGTGTATGTGGCAAACTGTCCGGGAAAGAACGCCGTTGCTGTTGCTGAATTGGCGATGGGACTTTTACTCAGCATCGACCGGCGAATTCCGGACAATGTAGCGGAACTGCGTGAAGGAAAGTGGAACAAAAAAGAGTACTCAAAAGCTGAAGGAATCTTAGGAAAGACGTTAGGGATAATCGGTACCGGAAAAATCGGACAGGAAGTGATTTCGAGAGCCCGGGCGTTCGGTATGCCCGTCATCGCCTGGAGCCGTTCCCTTACTCCGGAGCGGGCCGAAGAGATGGGAGTTGCTTTCTGCAAGAGTCCGCTCGATGTTGCTTCTCAGGCGGATGTGGTCAGCGTGCACCTGGCAATGACCCCGGAGACAAAGGAGTTCATCGGTGAGAAGTTCTTCTCCGCGATGAAGGAAGGCGCTGTTTTTCTCAATACTTCCCGCGCGGAGGTAGTTGATGAGACGGCACTGGTAAAAGCGGTCGACTCCAAAGGCATCCGGGCCGGACTCGATGTCTTTACCGGTGAACCCGGTAGTAAAACCGGTGAGTTTACCAATGTGCTCAAAGACAAACCCGGCGTATACGGCACCCATCATATCGGTGCTTCGACGAACCAGGCCCAGCTGGCAGTCGCCGATGAGGCGGTGAACATCGTACGTGAATATCTCGGTTCGGGGCAGGTAAGAAACTGTGTGAATCTGCTCGAGAAAACACCGGCAAAATTCGTTGTTTCGGTCCGTCACCGGAACAGAGTAGGGGTTTTGGCCAATGTGCTCCGGGTAATCAGAGATACCGGAATCAACGTGGAGAGCATGGAGAATATCATCTTTCAGGGGGCCGAAGGGGCCTGTGCCAATATCCAGATCGACAGCGGCCTCTCCAAAGAAGCTCAGGAGGAGCTTGTTGCCTCCAGTCCGGATATCTTTGCGGTAAAGATAAACGAACTATAAGCACACGTTCCTGAAAACAGGTTTCCCTGCTTGAAACCAAGGTGATTGTTCACTACTATGGGGAAAATCAAAACAAAACTAGAACATGAAGGAGAAAACCATGGGAAGAAAATATAACTTCTACGCGGGGCCTGCAACACTCCCCTATCCGGTTCTCGAACAAATACGGGAAGAGATCGTTGACTATCATGATGAAGGGCTTTCAGTAATCGAAACGAGTCACCGAAGCCCAATGTATGATAAGATCCATAACGAAACCGCGGAGCTCGTGAGAGAACTACTGCACGTGCCGAAAGAGTACCACATTCTGTTTTTAGGCGGCGGTGCAACCCTGCAGTTCGGGATGATCCCGATGAACCTTCTCGCTGAAGGGGAAAGCTGCGATTACACGCTAAGCGGTTCCTGGGCGCAGAAGGCGTATAAGGACGCTAAAAAAGTAGGCTCGGTCCGGGTCGCCTTTGACGGCAGTGAAAGCAGTTTTACTACATTACCCGACCCCGAGTCGGTTTCAGTTCCGTCAGATTCCGCCTATCTGCACCTCACATCCAATGAAACCATAGGCGGCGTTCAATGGAAGAGGTTCCCCAAACTCGGAGATGTTTCGGTTGTAGCCGACATGTCCAGTGATATCTTAAGCCGTCCTGTTCCGGTCGAAGATTTCGGCATCATCTATGCAGGTGCGCAGAAGAACATTGGTCCGGCCGGAGTAACCATGGTCATCATAAAGGACGAATTGGTAGAGAAGAGCCCGGATACCCTCCCTGCATACTTGAGCTACAAGACCCACGCGGAGAAAAACTCCCTCTACAATACCCCTCCCGTATTTGCCATCTGGGCGGTCAACCTGGTAATGAAATGGCTCAAAAACCATGGCGGGGTCGAAGGCATCCAGAAACTCAACCGGCAGAAAGCTGACGCTCTCTACAATGTGATGGACAACAGCGGCGGATTTTTCCGTTGTCCGGTAGACGAGAACGTGCGCTCGGTCATGAACGTTGTTTTCCGGCTGCCGAGTGAAGACCTCGAGAAGCAGTTTATCAAAGAAGCTACCGAAAAAGGTATGCTCGGACTGAAGGGACACCGTTCGGTCGGCGGCTGCCGCGCCTCGATCTACAACGCAATGCCGTTAGACGGGGCCCAGGCCCTCGCTTCTTTTATGGAAGAGTTCGCCAAGAAGAACGG
>CAZKZZ010000067.1:0-17526 GCA_964557375.1 uncultured Spirochaetales bacterium
TGCGGAACACCGTATCCCTGCTCGTAGAAGCCGACGAAGGCACAATTTCCGGAGATGATCCCTACATCACCGAACTGCTCGACTATGCCGGCCGGTTCGGCCGGGACCTCGAAGGGTTTCTCCGCTCCGTAGCTCTCGGAAGCGAACTGGACATCAAAATGGGAACGGACCGGGAGGTCCAGAGGGTGTCAATTATGACCCTCCACGCGGCCAAAGGACTCGAGTTCGACACTGTGTTTATTCCGGGCTGTGAAGACGGCATCATCCCTTATTCACTTTTTAAGCAACAAACCTCCGATACGGGGGAGGAGAGGCGGCTCCTCTACGTCGGTATGACGCGGGCGAAACGGGAGGTGATCCTCTCTTACGCCGGCAGGAGGAGCCTCTTTGGGACCGTTTACAAACTTGAACCGAGCCGTTTTCTCTCGGACATCGAAGATGAGCTCCAGGACCGGCGAAAACTCCGGTACAAAAAACAGGCAAAACCTGACCACGGGCAGCTGCCGCTTTTTTAATGCTGCTTATTCGCTGTAACAAGGTTTGAGGCAGTAACAATTCCTTACGGTCGGACGGGTATGGAGGTTTTCGTGTAGAGGCCCTTTACATGTGGTCCATTAGAGATTTCCGTTAGAGGTGCGACCCCCCGCCTGGTATCCGCTTCCGTAAAAAATGGGTCCGTTTGTTCATCGGTTTGGCCAAAAGGCGGCGGATTAGATCCAGTTCGGCCTGTTCGTTTTCGTGTTTGAGTGCATCGAGCTTATTTTCCCGGCTGGTTTTCTTTTTCATGCAATGTCTTCTCTAACGTTTCTATAACGGCTCGGTCTTTTTCTCTCCCAAGTGCTTTTTTACTCATAATTATTTTTTCTAAATCGGCAACCTGTAGTTTATACCCTTCAAAATCAACCTGCGCTGAATCGGAGCGGAGTGATTCGAATGATTTTATGCCGTGGATCGCCGTCATGAAGTCGATTTGAATTCCCAGGTCATCGTTTGCCACTCTATACAGGCTAGAAACCGGGTAGTAGGGCTGTAAAATAATGCACTGTAACTCATCTGCGAACGATTTTAGTTTTTTCATATTCTTAGGTGTTTCCCGAAACATAAAATCGATGTCCAGGGTCGTAACCGGGGCCCCTTGAAGGGCAGCAGCTGCATTACCAATCATGACCGCTTCGAGTTTTACATCGTTGAGTGCTTTCGCGATATCGGTAAGCAGGGGTTTTGCGTCCACTTATCAAGTATAGATTCTATTTCTGCATAAATCAACATTTTCAGTAGCGGAAAATTTTTTCGTTTTTTTGTAAATTTTTCCTTGTCAACTGAGAGATCATGCTTTACTCTGTCTAGAGAGGGTATAGTTATGCAATACGGGGATAAACTGTCCCTGATTGATAAAAAGCTGGCTGCTTTTTTTATTTTCTTATCTGGTCTATTAAAGACCAAAATTCACAACACATCGCAAAGGAGGAGTGAATGACCACGAGTAATCAAACTGTTTACAGGTCTCCCCAGTTCCAGGTGCTGTCGAACGAAGAGCGGGACATGATTTATTCAGCTTCACTCGAAGTATTGGAACGAACCGGAGTTAGAATCGAACGAAAAGAAGCTCTTGATTTGTTGGATGGCGCGGGTGCGCGAATACATGGTAATATCGCCCGTATCCCTTCCTACATTGTCGAAGAGGCCGTTCGATCGGCACCGAGAAAGATCCTGATGCATGACCGCAACGGGAAGCCGGCCATGCGGTTGGAGGATTCCTACTTTTACTTCGGGGAAGGCTCAGATCTGCCCCACATACTCGACACCTACACCGGGGAGTACCGTCGTTTTACAAAAAAGGACATCGGACAGGCTGCAAAAGTGACCGATGCATTACCGGAGATGGATTTCCTCATGTCCTTAGGGCTCATCTGGGACGAGCCGGTACATCTTACCGATCTCTACCAGTTCCAGGAGATGCTGTTCAACTCCACGAAACCGATTGTGTTTACCTCACACGACAAACGGGGAAACAAGGACATAATCGATATGGCGGCAATCGTTGCAGGAAGTCTGGAAGACCTCCAGGAGAAACCGTTTATCATCCACTATATCGAACCTATCAGTCCTCTAGTCGGATCGAAAGAATCGATGGACAAACTGCTGCTGAGCTCGGAGAACATGATCCCCACCCTTTACACCCCCACTATTTCGGCAGGCTCTACTGCCCCGGGTACCCTGGCAGGAACGATCGTGCAGGCTTTGGCAGAATGCTTGAGCGGCGTGACCATCGCCCAGCTCAACCGGAAGGGTGCTCCCATGATCATCGGCGGTGTTATCGGGGCCATGGATATGCAGACCACACAGTTTATCTACGGAGGGCCCGATTTTCAACTGATGTGTGCGGGTATGAGCGAGATGGCCCACTATGTCGGCCTCCCCGTCTACGGGACTGCAGGATGCACCGATTCTAAAGTTGTAGATGAACAGGCGGCGATCGAGTCGTATTTTTCCATTGCCCTCCAGGCAATGAGCGGGGGGAATCTCATCCACGATGTCGGTTACACCGGCTCCGGGCTTATCGGTAATTTCGATATGTTGACCATGTCCAACGAGATCATCGGCATGGTCCGCCGGATCATGCGGGGGGTCAACACGGATGAAGACCACCGGGCGGTCGATGTCATATGCAAGGTCGGTCCCAAGGGGAATTTCCTGCAGGAAAAACACACCATGGACTACTTTAAATCGGAACATTGGTATCCGGAACTGCTCGACCGGCGAAACTTCGAAAAGTGGTCCGCAGACGGGTCTAAGGACATGGGACAGCGGATAAACGAGAAGACCCGTTCCATCCTCGAAGAGTACGAACCGGAACCGCTCGATAAGGCCAAAGTCAAAGAGATTATGGCCCTCATCGAATCGGAAGGAAAAAAGAGAAAGGTCGAGTAGATAAGGAGGAACAGAATGCGAGCAAACAGAGCAAACGTTACTGAACAAAATACATTACGGTTTCAGGTCCTCTCCGAGAGCGAAATAAAACAGATCCACGCTTCCAGTATGGAAGTGCTATGGCGGTCCGGTGTTTTTATCGAATCTCAGGAGGCCCTCAACATGCTGGAGGAGGGAGGATGCAAGGTAAAAGACGGTATAGCAAAGATCCCACCCGGACTTTGTGAATGGGCAATCGATTCCGCGCCCAGCCATTTTCTCCTCTTCGATCGGTCCCAAAAGAACCCGCTCGATATCGGAGGACACAATTCATACTTCGGCATGGGGCCGACCCTTCTCCACATGCTCGACCCCGAGACCGGAGAACGGCGGAAGTTCCGGAAATCTGACACGGCAATGGCCGCAAAGGTGGCCGACGCGCTCCCCAATGTGGAATGGGTGATGGGGTACGGTACCTTGAGTGACGTGAATCCGGAATATGCCGACAGACACGAGTTCGAGGCGATGATGAGCAACACTTCTAAACCCCTTGTCATCTGGAGTGATACACCGGAAGGTGTCCGAGACGCGGTCAGGATGGCGGCATCCGCTGTCGGCGGCGAGAAGAAGTTCTTGGAAGCCCCTTTTATCGCTTCCTATTCAGAGCCCATCTCTCCGTTCGTCCAGAACAAGATGGCCGTAGAAAAACTGCTCCTCACTGCTGATTTAGGGATTCCGACGGTACACACCCCTATCCCCCAGACCGGGGCAAGTGCGCCCATTACCTTGGCCGGAGAACTGGTCTCCACAAACGCGGAGAACCTGGCCTCCATCGTTATCTCGCAGCTGCGTAAGCCGGGATTTCCCATCGTCATGGGCGGGGTCATCGGCACAATGGACATGCTCCAGGCACAGCTCGCCTACGGGGCGCCGGAAATGCAGCTCATGCTGGCTGCAACTATGGACATTGCCCATTACTACGGAATTCCCACATGGGGTACGGCAGGCTGTACCGATTCCAAACTGGTCGATCAGCAGGCAGCAATCGAGGCGACTCAGTCTGTCCTCTACTCTGCCTTGAGCGGAGCCAACTTGGTCCACGATACCGGCTATATGGCCTCCGGTACATTGGGGGCTTTGGAGATGCTCGTCCTGGTGAATGAAATCATAGGGTATGCAAAGTTCATCACCAATGGAATTCGGGTCGATGAAGACACCCTGGCCGTGGATGTGATCAATGAAGTAGGACCCGGAGGGGAGTATCTGACCACTAAACACACCTTCAAGCACTTTCGAGAACAGCTCTATCCCCAGTCGCTCATGGACCGGCAGATGCGCGATAAATGGGAGGCCGGCGGGTCTAAGACCATGCGGGAACGGCTCCACGAGAAAGCACAGGACATCCTCAAAAACCACCAGCCGGCACCGCTGCCCCAGGAGGCGCTGGACACCATTAAAGACGTGATGGGCCAGTATAAAGATATATAAGGAGGGTTGTTATGCTTATTATCGGCGAGTTGATAAACTCAACACGGAAAGAGGTCAAGGAGGCCCTCCAGAACCAGGAGGAGAGCACCATCCGGCGGCTTGCCAGGGAGCAGGTGGAAGCCGGTGCGGATGTTCTCGATGTCAATACAGCCACCAGCCGCAAACAGGAACTCGAACATATGGAGTGGGTAATAGACCTCATCTACGATGAAGTAGGAGAGGATGTACGGCTGGTCATAGACAGTCCCAATCCCGAAGCCATATCCCGTGGTCTCGAACGGGCCAAGGCACGTCCGCTTGTGAACTCCATCAACAATAAAGCGGAAACTACTGATGCGCTTATTCCCCTATTAAAGAAACACGATGCTGATTTCATCGGTTTGACTCTGGGAGCGCAGGGAATGCCCAAAACGGCGGACGACAGGCTGAGGGAAGCGGAGCAGCTTATAGAAACAATTAAGAGAGAAGGGCTTAAACCGGAACGGATGTATATCGATCCCCTGGTTATGACTGTAGGGAGTAACCAGGAACAGGCAGGTTATGTAATTGAAACAGTGAGAGCGATCAAGGACCGGTGGGGAGAAGAAGGAGTAAAAACCTCGGTCGGATTGAGTAATGTTTCTCATGGGCTCCCCAAACGGACCCTCATAAATCGGGCCTTCTTGGCCATGCTGCTCGAGGCAGGCCTTGATGCCGCACTCATCGATCCTCTGGATGGGGGGATGATAGATGCGCTGAGGGCCTCGGAGGCTATCTTGGGCATCGATGCGAGTTGTCTCAATTACATAAAACACATGAGGAAACGAGGTTATTGAAGGAGGAAACATGAGCGTTTTAGATGATTTAAACAAAAGCGTCGTTGAGATGGACGTTGAAAAAGCCGAGGAGCTGACCCAAAAAGCCCTTGATGAAGGATTGGAAGCAGAAAAGATTTTAAACGAATCTCTCGTACCTGCGATGGATTTCGTCGGAGAGCAGTACGAAAACGGAAAACGGTTCGTCCCGGAGATGCTCCTCTCTGCAAAAGCGATGAAATCGGCGATGGAGCTCTTACGGCCCAAGCTTACCGAATCCGGAGTGGAGCCGAAAGGAAGGGTGGTCATCGGTACGGTAGAAGGGGACCTGCACGATATCGGACAGAATCTTGTTGCCATGATGCTCGAAGGTGCAGGCTTTGAGGTACATAACGTCGGTACTGAGACTACGGCAGAAGAGTTCGTTCAAGCGGCCACCGATAACAAGGCCACTATCGTCGGTCTCTCCGCTCTCCTTACCACAACTATGACCCATATGCCCGAAGTAATAAAGGCGCTCCAGGAAGCGGGCTTGAGAGACAAGGTAAAAGTGCTTATCGGGGGTGCCCCGGTTGATAAGGATTTCTGTGAAGAGATCGGAGCAGACCGCTACGCCTCGGATGCAAGCACCGCGGTAAGAGCGGCGAACGAAGTCATTAAATAGAATACTCCTGACTGGACCGCTTCGGCGTTTACTGCAGATCCCATTGCGTACCCGAAGCGGTCCCATATATACTGCAATCGGCAAAGTGGCGGTGCTTTTTGCAAAAATCGACTAATACCCATACGATAACCGTTTATCCCGGCGAGCTGGTTTTCGAAGCGGACCATGGGAAAAATTTGTTCTCTTTTTTGACCGATAAAGGATATTCCATTCCCAACGCCTGCGGCGGAATGGGGACATGCGGAAAATGCCGGGTCATCATTTACGACGGTATTAAGCCGGCCACGGAGGCGGAAGAGGCCCATCTTTCCGCCCGGGAGAGAAAACACGGCTGGCGGCTCTGCTGCCGCCAAAAAATCGACCGTGACATTACCCTCAGGGTATTCGAACGGGATGAGATAAGCACCGCCAAAGAAGAGCTCACGTATGAACTGCGGATCAAGCTGGACCCGGGTATGAGCAAGACGTACCGGGAGCTTCCCAAACCGGGGCACGAAGACCAGCGTGCCGACACGCTCCGCATTCAGGACGAGTTCTGTCATAAGCAGGCTGATTTTTCCCTTCAGGCATTACGAAAACTCCCCCATGTATTACGGGAGAGTGATTTTGCTGTCACCGTAACCTGTGAAAACAGCCGGGTTCTCGATGTCGAACCGGAGGATACCAGTGAAGCACTGTACGGTATTGCCGTCGATATCGGGACAACGACGCTGGCAGGTTATCTTATGGACCTCAAAACTGGTGATGAGCTCGCCGTCAATTCCCGAATGAACCCCCAGCAGCGTCTCGGCGCTGACGTTATTTCCCGGATAAAGAAGGTCCACGAGGAGGGGGAAGAAGGGGTCCGTAAACTTCAGCAGTCGGTTAAAGAAGGGGTCAATGCGCTCATCACCCAGACCTGCGACCGGGCCGGCGTGGACTCCTCCTCGATCTACAAAGCCTCGTTTGTGGGCAACCCGACTATGCTTCATTTTTTGACAGACGTCTCTCCCCGGTACATAGATCACAGCCCCTATATCCCCGTCCTGCAGGAGGGCTTACGGATACCCTGCGGACAGCTCGGGCTCAAGATGAACCCGGAAGCGACCACATATATTTTCCCCTCGATCTCCGGCTATGTGGGCGGCGATATCACCGCAGGAGTCTTGTTTACCGGTTTTCACAAACATAAAACGTTGAGCCTTTTGATCGATATCGGAACAAACGCGGAGATCATTCTCGGCAATCGGGACAGTATGCTCGCCTGCTCCACGCCCGCCGGTCCAGCCTTCGAGGGGGCGCGGATCAAGTACGGGATGAGCGCAGTCCCCGGAGCAATATCGCATGTCTCCCTCGATGAGAATAATGAGAGCATTGATCTCGAGGTAGTTGGCAACGAGGTGCCATGGGGTATCTGCGGGTCGGGCCTCATCGACATGGTTGCGGAACTGCGGAGAGTCGGTATTATCGATAAACGGGGCACCTTGCAGGAAGCAGGTGATTTGCCGTTCGGTCAGTACGTCGAAGAGGATGAGGACGGCCTGCTCCGATTTCTCATGACCCGTGAATACCGCTCGATTTATCTTACCCAGTACGATATCCGTGAGCTGCAGCTGGCCAAAGGGGCCATACGGGCTGGAATCGAGATCGTACTGCAGGAGTGGGGGGCGGAGCTGGAAGACGTCGGCGCGGTATATCTGGCAGGAGCGTTCGGTAATTATGTCCGCAGGGAAAGCCTGCTGCGGCTGGGGATGCTCCCTCCCTTCAAGCTGCCGATCGTGCGGACGGTAGGCAATGCCGCCGGGCAGGGGGCGAAGATCGCCCTCTTGAACCGTCAGAAATGGGCCGAAGTGAAACGTTTGACCCGGAATGTCAGGTACTTTGAACTATCCTATCATAAGGGATTCAGTGATGCCTTCATGGAGAGCATGCTCTTTCCCGAAGAACCGCAGTTCTGATTCATAGCTACCGGGCGGCTGCCGCGCCGCGGCTCAGCTGCCATACAGCGATTACTTCCAATTACATCAGGCTTCTTCCGGCTATTTCCAAGTAGCCGCCATTCGGTCCAGTTCTTTGCAGAACGCCTCGGAAAGCATCTCCGGTTCATGTTCCATCGTTGCCTGGGTCTGTTCGGTAAGCCGTTCCTGAAATCGTCTCCCTCCCCGTTCCAGCCAGGTGTCGTAGAGACTGCGGTCGAACAGGTTCGAGTACCACACCTCGCGGTAGTGGTCTAAGGTATGCTTCTGTTCCATAAAGTGGCCGCCAGGCCCGACCGAATGGATTATTTCGAGGGCCAAGGTATCGTCATTGACCATGATTCCCCGCATGTAGTGTTTAATCATTTCTAAAATTTCACTTACCAGTACCATGAACGCGGGGGATACCATGGAACCGTGGTCCAAGAGTCCGGAATCGTGGATCATATTAGCCCCGCTCAATGACGAAGAGAAACAGGAGTAGGTCGCTTCGGCTGCAGCCTGGGAGTCGGGAAGTTTGGAATCGGAACAGCCGGCAGTTCCGAAACAGGGGAGACGGTAGTAGTGGGCGAGGCTGGCCATTGCCGCTGACATCAGGCTCATCTCGGGTGCCCCGTATGAGAAAATCGTTGTACGCATATCCATAACGGTCGGAAACCCGCCGTAGATGATCGGCGCTCCCTGGCGGACCGTCTGGGCAAGCACGATCCCGGTAAGCGATTCGGCGGACGCCTCTACGATCGTCCCCGCGAGTGTGGAGGGGGCAGTACTCCCCGATTGGGGTGCTGAAAAACAGATTTGGGGGATGCCCTTTTGCGCGCAAAAGATGATCTTTTCTACAGCGTCATTCGAGAAGAGCATCGGAGATATCGGATCGATTAGAATGGCCACATTAGGCGAATGGCGAAACCGTTTTTCATTACCTGCAAGCAGTGTAATCATTTCGTAGATGTCCTGCAGGCTGTTCATGTCTTTGCAGCTTACGACGATCGGTTTTTGAGTGTACTTGAGCGCTTCTTTTAATACGACCCGGTCCGCGATGTGTGCGGGTACGTCCTTGGCAAGACCGAAGGTCAACCCCCAGTGGTAATTGGGAAGGGCATCCAGGACCGTTGCCGTGGTCTGTACATCCTCGAGTATGAAAGATCTCCGCTCCGCGGTAAAAGGGACCAGGAAATCCATACAGTCGAGAGTAGGCCCAAACCAGCTGCGGTCACGCTCGAGGATAACAGAACGGTCTCCGTTTCGTTTTCCCAGCACGACCCG
This sequence comes from uncultured Spirochaetales bacterium, assembly GCA_964557375.1. Lineage (GTDB taxonomy): Bacteria > Spirochaetota > Spirochaetia > SPDA01 > CAZJBZ01 > CAZKZZ01. Next base: position 9,078 of record CAZKZZ010000067.1, read on the forward strand.
AGACGGTGCTTTCCGGACCGATTCCTCCACTAACCAGGCGGGAATGTGGACCCGGTTTCCGTCCACACTGGCGCCGGCACTGTCGAGGAACTCCAGAGCTTCAGGATGGTTTATCCGTACGCCGGTCCGCTCCATCAGCTCGAGGGTAGCATCGTGAATTTCTTCGAGGTTGTCATGAGAGATGACATTGAGCCTCGGTTTAAGATTGACGTCGGGACGATAGTCGGCCATAAACTCCCCCCTTAGCGAGAGAATTGTTGATAGGATATTGTGATGACAGACCGTAATGCATGTACTGAATGCAGAAGGCAGCGGAGGAAAAGGATATTCGGTTCAGTTTCGCAGATGCAAAGAAACTACAAGATTCCAAAAACCTTACCTTATACTCGGATTGTGGCACATGTGGTTATCAGTGTCAATGAAAAATTTTTCTGTTTTTTTGTGTCGTTTCGCCTTCGATCAAGTCGACTTTAATTTTCCGGTTACATATTTGTGAAGCACCATTGATACGAGTGTTTGGTATGGGATCCCCTCTTCTAATGCTTTCGTCTTGAGTCTTCTTAGATCTCTTTCCGATATACGAATGTTCATTCGTTTGTCTTTTTTCAGAGTAGCTTCGGCATATGATTTGGCCTTTGTTTTCAACTGCTCTTGTTCTTTTTCCGGCAAAGCAATCCATTCATCTTTTTCTATGGATTCAATAAGATCTTTTTCTTCATCATCGAGTGGCTGAAATATATTTTTATTCATTTTCTTTCTCTCCTAAATATAGTTTTGTATAACGGCGTGTTGGATAAATAGTTTTTAAAAAGATAGCGTTTTTATCCTTATTTTCTACAAATGGGACAGCATATATATAATCGTTATAATGTATAAGATACATATACTGTCTCGAATATTTTTTGTTATTAGGGTTGCTTAAAACTTTGATTACTTTATTTTCATTAATACATAGTAAAATTTCTTCGAAAGAGATACTTCTCTCTTTTTTTAATTTGCTATTCTTTTTCTCATCCCAATCATATGTCACTCTATTAGCATAAATAGTCGTGTGCCTTTTGTCAATACATATCTGCAAATTAAGCCCTCTATAAGGTTTCTTTTCGGGTGGATTTCGATTAATTAATATAGTTTGATGTATAGACCTCAAAAATTATATTATTTATGATGGTTATATGAGAACAACTTTGACGATTGATGATAATCTGTATTACCTCATCAGAGATCTCTCCCGCCGGGAAGGGAAAAGTTTCAAGCAGGCGGTAAATGATCTCCTTCGAAGGGGCCTATCGGAAGAAAAGAAGCTGGAAAAACGGGCACCCTTTCGGGTGGAGGCGAAGCACTGCGGGTTTCAGCCCGGGATCGATATTGCGAGACTCAACCAAATTTCGGATGATATTGAAATCGAGGGGCAGGTCCCGTGATCGTTCCCGATATCAACCTGCTCGTTTATGCCTATAACGCAGATGCGCCTCTGCACGAGAAGGCGAAAACCTGGTGGGAAAACACACTAAACGATTCAATGGAGGTGGTCGGTATCCCCTGGGCCGTAATTCTGGGTTTTATCAGGATTATGACCCATCCTAAGATTCTCGTATCCCCTCTCTACCCCGGTGAGGCGGTGCATCATACCATTACCTGGTTCGTGCGTACCAATGTAGAACCGCTGATGCCGGGAGAAAGACATCTCGATATATTTCAAAGTCTCGTACGGGATACCGGCTGCGCCGGTTCACTTACCACAGACCTGCACATCGCGGCCTTGGCCATGGAATATCGGGCAACGGTTTGCACGAACGACACAGATTTTATCCGTTTTAGCGGGCTCCGTTTGAAAAACCCCTTGGTCCAGATGTAGATGCTAATCGCTTTTACCTGCTCTCCTTACGATCAAAACAACTGGAGATGCGGCCAGAGTAAGCCCGATCCCAAAGAGAAGCCAGGGGAAACTCTCCGGAGTGTACATCATCCCCGCCTCCTGTAGAATAAAGTCACCAGAACCTTGCGAATAAGAGACCAGAAACCGCAGATAGTCCCATATAAATGATATAAAGATAACCAGAGCACCTGTTATAAGAAGGGCCCAGTCCGCCCGTTTCATAATCAACGTACCATCGGTCCGGGGCGTTTCGCCGCGGTGAGGTGCCTCAGGGCGCCGCAGTAGGAGCGTCCCGCCCACTGCCATCATAACCAGGGAGACGAGAACCGGTGCCAGCACCGGGCCGCTCCACATGACCGGAATGAGAAAGAGTACGTCCCAATCGAGGATTGAGGAAGGCCAGCCGAGCAGTACCCACAGAAACACGTAGTAAAAAATATCCCAGACGCCGAATATAACGAGGAAAAAGGCAAACCTGCTTCTCCTGCCCGTCCCCGCCAGAACGGCAACTGAAACGATCATCACGAGGGAGGCGGCCTCCCGGCCCACCTCGGTAAACAGGATAGACCCCGGAATCGGTGAGAGGGGGAAGGAAAAACCTTCAGGGTAAGCGATGGTCCGCAGGTATACCACAACCGAAGATTCGAAATACGCCATCATCAGAGCGAAAAGCCCGACCCAGAGTACCGTTTTTCTCATGCTTTATGAATGCAAAGAGGGGGCTATTTTGTCAACAGTATTCAATAAGAGGGAGCTTTATTTTTCGACTTTTTATCTGTGAATTGAGCATTAGTCTTGACTTTCGTTCAATGGGATGAAAAAAAGCTAAAGCAGTACAGATCGTTAAGGGAGGCTTTGTCATGAATGTCTCAGGCCCGGCTCTTTTCAGAATCAGGAGATGATTGTGCCGATGCTTCCTGCTCCGGTTCTATCGGTTCCAGACGTTCCATTCCTTCCTCCTGAGCAGTCTCTATGGCCCGTTTTCGAGTATCAAGATATCTGCGGGTCTCGATTAGCCGGACCAGATCGAATTCGCCGAACTCTGTCCATTCTTCTTCTATCATGTTCTTTTTTATAAAAAAATGTGAAATACCGGTCAAAGTGACGTGTTGATTTGTGGGAAATCCGTATATTCCTTCTTTTCGGTGAGTACCGGGCATCGTCCACCGGACAGCTACGGTATAAAAGCCGCTCCCCTTGCTTTGATAGATGAGATCATCGATAAAAATACCTGCATCTGGAAAAGGGGCCAGCCTGGCGAGAAGGTCAGTCTTGATCTGTTCTCGGCCCTCAATCGTCCGGCCTGCCGTACTGGTAACGACCGCATTTTTATCGTAGAAGGTATCTACTTTCCCGATGAGCCGCCGGTTAATGATTTCATGGAAGCATCTGCTAACGAGCTCAGTAACGGGGTCCAGCTTATCTTCAGCTTCAGCAGCAGTTGTAGGCCCGGTGGTGAGGCCCGCGGCAGTGGCATCGGCAGGCGGCGGTGCCTGTCCAAACGTCCGCTCTACTTCACCGTGCGGCTGCGGAGGATGAAAGGTTGTACCGGAAAGTTCATCATCCGGAATCGAAGAGAGAATGAACTGCTGCTCATCGATTTCGAGTTGAATGAGCAGAGTTCGTTCATCCCACTCTTCCCACATTTCGGTTATCCGACCGTCTCGTACGGAACAAATCGTAATTCCTGACACGGAGATCGGTTTCCCGATGGGTTCTCCGTAGCGCCCGGCCCCGGTATGGTGCGCTTCTATGGTCCAGCGAACAGATGCTTTGCTTTCTACATCACATGCATGCACGACGGTCTCTTCGATTGTCATCTTGGTATCCGGAAAGGCGGCGAGAAACGAGATAATCCGGGAGGTGAGTTCCTCTCTGCCGTATTCGAGGGATCCTAAGGCCCGGTGCACCTTGATGTTGTGCAGGCAGGTGTCGTAGAGAACACCCACCATCTTGTCATTCCATATGTTATCGAAAGTGCTTATCAAAAAATCTCGAACATTGGCCGCTTCTTGCTCCACGGATTTCTCCTACTCAAAGTAACCGTGGATTTCCGGAGTGTAAATCTGCTTCAGAAGGGCGAACTCATCGAAAACAGTCCACTCCTTTTGGAACACGCCGTTTCGAACGTACTGATGGCTAATCACCATAATCCGTATCTTTTTGCCTGTAGGCTCTCCGTACACTCCCGGCCCTTCATGGGTCCCCTGGATCGTCCAGCGGGTACATACATTATAGTCCTCTTTATCGTTTCCGTTCCAGTAGACATGGTCGACGGTTACAGCAAGATCGGGAAATGCGGAAAGCATAGAGAGGATAAACGCCTTGAGGCTTCCTCTCCCGTACAGCTCTCTTCCGGCAGGTCCGTGGAACTGATAGTTGCTCACAAAGTAGTCGTTGATCTTGTTCAGCAGCCGCCAATTCCAGATTTCGTGCATGCTGCGCCGGATAAAATCTTCGATATCGAACTCACCGGACGGCGGCGGGGGCAGTTCTTCAGGGTGGTCCTGTCCCTGCAACCGCTCGATCTCCCCTTCTATCTGAGGTGAGAGTCCTTTCTTCTGGGCTTTTTTTACCATTTTCGCCGCCATCTCCCAGGGATTGAATCCGATCTGGGTGATGAGGCTCAACTCGTCTCTGGCGATCCACTCTTCGATTATCAGGTTTTCCTTGATGAGACAATTTGCGATTCCAAAACGGTAGATTTTTTTACCTGTGGGCGGTCCGTAAATGCTGTACCCGGTGTTGTGCCCGGTCCAGGAGATTCGATGGGATGTATGAAATCCCTCTTTATCGTTACCCGACCAGATTACTTCATCCCCCCAGAGCCGGACATCCGGAAATGCGGCCTGGGTCATGGCGGTACCTTGTATGGCAGCATCCCTTCCATAGGTAAGTCCGTCCGAGGTCCAGATTGGCGTATTATGCTGGTAGTGGTCGTAAATCCTACCGATACCGTACTCCTCCCAGATAAAATGGGTGCAGCGGAGGATGTAGTCTACAATATCGACATACTCATCGTGGAATCCATTCAGGCTCTGGGTCCGCTCAGTTTCAGGATTGAGGAATTTACTGGCGTCCCCTTTGTGCTCAAAGAGGATCTCATCTCTTTGTTCGCTTTTTTCTGTTTTTGCCATAACAACACCTTTTTTTACTTAGAGATTTTTATTCTATTATATAATGGTGGAGCTGTATACAATCAGCTCTTAACAGCGCCCATGGTTATCCCTTCCACGAAGTACTTACGTATCGTCAGGGAGAGCACGAATATGGGGATGATGACGATCAGCCCGGCTGCAGCCATCTGCTCCCACATGATACCCCGCTCAGAGTCGAGGGACATAAGCCCGACCGTTAAAGTCACTGCCTCCCTTCGCGTCATAATCAGTGCAAACATGAACTCGTTCCAGGACTGGATAAAGCAGAAGGCAAATGAGGTAATGATACCCGGCATGATGAGCGGAATCGAAACGTGACGAAGGAGCTGGAAGTGGTTACACCCATCTATTATTCCCGCCTCCTCGATTTCAATAGGCAGAGCATCGATAAACCCCTTCAGCATCCAAATTGCAAACGGGAGGGTAAAGGAGAGATTGAGAATGATCAACCCGACTCTCGTGTCGAGAAGGGCAAGGTTCCTGTAGAGAGCAAAAAACGGCAGAGCGATGACAACAGGAGGTACGAATTGACTCGACAATACCCAAACGATGAGAAGATGCTGTCCGAAAAACTTGTACCTGGAAAAAGCGTACGCCGCCAGCACCCCAATAGCTACATCGATGGTGGCAGTGAATAAGGATATGATAAAACTGTTGATTACCATCGGGCCGAAGCTTCTTGGGGGAGAGAATATGGTAATAAAGTTTTTCAGAGTCGGTTCAAAAATTACCTTCGTTGTATATGCATCCCGCGGTATCTTGAACGCGGTCAGAGCGAGCCAGACGATGGGGAGGAATATAAACACGGCAATGAATATCCACACGGCTACTCGGATGAGAATCCAGACGCTGTTTTCAAGTTGGTCTTTACGAAGTAATGCTGTACTCATTTTCCACCTCTTATAACACCTCTTACATAGAGGAAAGCAAAAATAAACAGTCCCGCAACGAGCAGGTAGGCTAACGCGGATGCATAGCCCATGTCGAAAAACCTGAAACCGGTCTTGTATATAAAGTAGTTTACCGTCTCTGTTGCCCTTCCCGGACCGCCTCCTGTCATGGTCACCACTGCGTCGAACTGCCTTACTGAAAAGATGATTTTCAATAGTGCTACCATGACGATAATCGGTTTCATCATAGGCAGGGTTACATACCAGAATGTCTGCAGACGGTTCGCGCCGTCTACTTTGGCAACGTCGAATATCTGATTGGGTAGGGAATCGAGGGCGCCGATAAACACGAGCCCGATATATGGTGACCATCCCCAAACCTCGGTCACGGCCAGCCAGAACAAGGCCCACCCCGGGGTCCCGAGCCACACCACATCCTGCCACCACGGCATAAAAGTATCGAGGAGCGCGTTAACTACTCCGAAATATGGGTTGAGCATGAACCGCCACGAATAGCCTTTGAGTGCCGGGGCCATGGCGTAGGGAAGGATAAGACAAATTTTCAAAATAGCGTTGAACCTGCCCGGTCTGTGCAGCATGAGTGCGATGACGAGACCGATGACGATGGACAGCGCAACCGAAATGATTGTGTAGTTTATCGTAACGATAACGCTATTTAAAAAATTCGGATCACTGAAGACCCTGGCGTAGTTTTGAAATCCGACGAACTGACCCGGAGTGGGTGTTTTATCGAGCTGCCACACTCGAAAACTGGTGATAAGTGCATTGAAAAAGGGGTAAAGGGTGGTCGAGGCAAGGGCCACAATTGCCGGGGCCAAAAGAATCAGGTATGTTTTTTTTCCGTGCATAGTTTACTCTCTAACTGTTTTTCTAACAAATTATATCATGATATAGATGATTTTACTAGAAAAAAGAAGAGTGGCGGAAAAACAATTTTCCGCCACATACGTAGTATTTAAAAGTATCTATTAATAATATCCGGCCCTTTCCATGATCTCTTCGATCGAATCAGCTGCCTGATCGAGAGAAGCTTTGACCGGATCACCGGTAGCTATCTTGTTGATGGTTATTGACAGAACATCCGAAACTTCGGGCCATTCGGGAATCTGAGGCATAATGCGAGATACGGCCAAGCTTTCCGCTGCCGCTTTGTGCATGCCGTCCCAGGCCTCGTTTACTTCAGGATCTTTGAGGCTTGATACCTGTACAGTAACATTTGTGGTTGTGTTCGGATCACTCTTATCGATCGCAATAGCTTTTTCAAGGTCCGGATTTGTGGCCCATTTCAGGAACTCCCACGCTGCATCTTGGTTCTCTGAATCTTTCATAATGGAAAGAGGCATACAAATCGCGTAAGTTGCACCGCCTTTTCCTTCCCATTCGGGGACAGGGGCGAATGCGGCATTTTCGGCGACTTCGTCAATTGCCTTTTCTTTATCTACGAGGTTCTGATACTGCCACCACCAACTGATGACCATTGCCGATTCGCCCTGGACCATTGACTGGACACTTTCATACTCGTTGTAGGTAACCGATCCCGGAGGTACAACTTCGAGATCGCGTAGATAGCCGACATACCGCTCGGTAGCTTCGACTCCCGCACTGTTATTGAAAACAGGTTTCCAGTTGTCGTCAAAAATCTGGCCGCCGTTACTCCAAAGATGGGTGATCCAGTTGAAGAGGTTCTGTCCGGCATGGCTTGCGTAATGCTGGCTGATTCCGTAGAGATCGGTTTGCTCGGTTATCGCTAATGCCACTTCTTCCAGTTCAGCCCAGGTCGTAGGGACGTCGAGGTCGAGTTCTTCCAGAATGTCCTGACGGTAGAAGAGAAGCTGGGGATGACCACGCCATGGAAAGCCGTGAACCATGTCGTCGTAGGTAACTGCCTGCTGGAATGCGGGTGGATACCGGTCCATATCGATTCCGGCATCGCTGATTCTGTCATCGAGAGGCACGAGAAACTGTTTGATCGAAGGGCCCCAGGAATCCAGGAAAGTGACGATGTCATACGTACCAGTCATGGCAACACCTTCAGAGGTGATTTTCTCAAGTAGTGACCCGAATGGAGTCATATCGAATTCGACTTCGATTCCCGTCATTTCGGTAAACTCGGATGCGTGCTCTGCCAGTGCGTTATTCTTGGTAGCATTGTTGAGCATTAAGGTTATTTTTGTACCTTCATACGGTTTACCGGCTTTGAGACCATAGGGTAATTCTTCCATAGTCTCTGTGGTTGATCCTTCGGTAGTTTCTGCTTCCTGACCTCCTCCTGCAAAGAGTATAGTCGCAGCACCTGTGATCAAAAATAGTGAAAAACACAGGATAAGGATTTTCTTCATATTTTCCTCCTTAGGATTATGAATGATTTTAGGAATACGTATACATTTTATCGTTAGATTTGTGATCTTGTCAAGAATTTTTTCCCAAAATCATAATGAATTCTCGAAAAACTCTGCCAAATTTTCGATTTTTTCATATTAATTTTTAAAAAATGTATACGT
>CAZKZZ010000068.1:0-17497 GCA_964557375.1 uncultured Spirochaetales bacterium
GGCCACCTCGGCCTCGACGAACCGGTCCCGCCGTTTCGGAAAAAGAAACCGCGTAATTCAAACTACTACGATGACCGGGTGCTCGACGCTCTGGACACCGATGTCCGCTACGTCTGGTCCGGGTTTACCGACTTGGGCGGGGCCCGGATGGACGGAGACTGTAAGGACGCCTGGGGGGTCAAGTGGCAGCGGAGCGGGCCCCACATCTCATCGGTCGACCCGCCCCTCAAAGGTGCTTCGGTCGAAGAGGTAGAAGCGTATGAGTGGCCCGACCCGGAGAAGTATCTCGATTTCGATCTAATGAAAGACCGCCTCGAGTACCTAAAAAAACAGTATCCGGACAAGGCTATTGCCGCACGTGCAGTAAACTCCTACGGACCTTTCGAGCAGGCCTCGGTCATGCGGGGCAGAGAAGACTTCTATATGGATATGATTGCAGAACCGGAAGTGTCTAAGGCGATCATCAAAAAGTGTACCGACATTATTGTCCGGGCCCAGGAGATCTATCTCGATAAGATCGGAAAGGATATCGACTTTTTCGAGATCCCGGGTGATGACTACGGCGGGACTTCGGACCTGATGATATCTCCCAACTCGTTCGAAGAGCTGTTTCTCCCCGAGCTGGCCCGGATTGCGAAGATCGTTAAAGAGTTCCGTACCGACCTTCCTATCGCCTTCCATTCCGACGGGGCCATCACCAAGATTATCGGGGACCTCGCCGACATCGGTATCGACATCCTCAATCCGTTGGAACCGCTCGAGGCGATGGACTGGCCCGCGGTCAAGAAGGAGTTCGGAGACCGGATGAGTTTTATGGGCGGGGTGGACCTCAAAAAGGCCCTTCCCGGCACGAAAGACGATGTGATTGCCGACGTACAGCGGTGTATCGACACCTTCGCAAAGGGGGGCGGGTATATCCTTACATCAGCCAATCACATGCAGAGTGACATCCCCCCTGAGAATATCGTAACAATGTTCGAGACAGTAAAATCGTACGGGACCTACGGAGGATAGAGGACAGGAGGTTAATCATGAGTTCGAACGATACATCGAAAAAACTGCAATCATACAAAACCGAAGCCGCGGCCACACCGATTCCGAAAAAGATGAAAGCGGTGGTCATGAGCGGGAAAGGGTTCGAAAACGTAAAGGTGCAGGAAGTGGATGTTCCCGAACCGGGGCCTAATCAAATTCTGGCCAGAGTCGATGCTGCCGGCGTGTGCACGTCGATCTTAAAGATTCTCGCCCAGGGCCCTGAGCACACCTATCTCAACGGGTGGGACCCGACTAAATGGCCCCTCATCCTCGGGGACGAAGGCTCCCTTACCCTGGTCAAAGTAGGGGAGAATCTCAAAGGGAAATTCGAGGAAGGAAAGCGGTACGGTGTGCAGCCGGCTGTCGAGGTGAGCCCCATAAACTACCGGGAGCGGTACAACAACAATGCGGAAGGGATGCGGAAGATGGGGGTCGGCTATACCTTAGGCGGTCAGCTCGCCCAATATTTCCTCATCCAGGAGGAGATACTGGAAGGAAAGTGTCTGCTGCCGCTGCCCGATGACAATATTCCCTATTTCGGGGTCTCTATGGGAGAGCCCATCTCCTGTGTGGTCTCCGCGCAGACCCGGCACGTGCACATCTTCAAAGACTCGCCCGACTCTCCCCGGTATGCCAAGCTGGGTATTCTCGAGGGAGGGACCTGTATCATCGTCGGTGCGGGCAGCATGGGAAAGATCCACATAGAGCTTGCCATGCGGTATAAACCAAAGAACCTGCTCGTAGTGGACCCGATTGAGAAAAACCTGGACTGGACCCGAAAAGTGCTCGGAGGAAAAGCGGAGGAGAAAAACATCGACCTCCACACGCTCCACCCTGATTCGGCCAAAGAGGAACTGAACCGTATTACCGGCGGAAAGATGGCGGACGACATCATCCTCGCTGTCGGTATCAGGCCCGTACAGAATGAAGCACTCTCCTGGCTCGGGTTCGGCGGGGTGGCCAACCTGTTCGGGGGCCTCAAGCGGGGAGACTCCATTCTCGACCTGGACAACATCCGGGTCCACTACGATGAGATCAAAGTAGTCGGCTCTTCCGGAGGAGACCCCCACGACTATCTGGAAACCCTCAATGCAATTGCCGGAGGCGAGATCGATCCGGGCAACTACGTAGCCGGAGTGGGGAGCCTCGAGAACGCGGTTGACGTTCTGAAGATGATCGAGAAAAATGAAGTGCAGGGAAAGGTCATTCTCTATCCCCACATCGAGCCTGCTCCCCTTACCATGGTAGAGCACTGGAGCAGGGAGGATGAAGAACGGTATCTAGAGGAGCATCTATGAGCAGCAGTGATCGACAGATCGAAGCGATAGCAGCGGGACACATCTGCCTGGATATTACGCCGAAGTTCGGGGCTGGAACTGGGGCCGGTACCGGGGGCGGACCCTCGACCGGAGCAGCTGCCGAAGGCGCAAAACCGGCAGTTTCGGACATCCTCGTCCCCGGTAAGATCATTGAGATGGACGGGGTGGAACTCTCCTCGGGCGGTTCGGTTGCCAACACAGGGCTTGCCCTCTCTCTCATGGGTGTTCGCACCGATCTCATGGGTAAGATCGGCTCGGACTCTTTCGGCACGATTCTCAAAAAGATCATAACCGATTTCGGTGCAGGTGATTCCCTTATTCAGGACCCCGGTTCGAGTACGTCCTACTCGGTGGTGCTCGCTCCGCCGGGGATCGACCGTATTTTTCTTCACGACCCGGGTGCAAACAACACGTTCCGGGCAAAGGACATCGACCTCGACCGGATCAAACAGTCACGCCTGTTCCATTTCGGGTATCCGCCCATCATGAAATCGATGTTCGCGGACGGGGGCAGAGAGCTCGTTGAACTGTTTAAAGAGGTCAAAGAGGCGGGTGTTACCACATCCCTGGACATGGCCCTGCCCGACATTAACTCGGAAGCGGGCCGGCTCGACTGGAGACCGGTCTTGGAGGACCTTCTCCCTTACGTGGACGTAATGCTCCCCTCTATCGAAGAGATCATGATGATGCTCGAGCGGGAAAAATACCTGAAAAAGCTCGAAGAGCTCGGGGGCAGGGATTTCCTGGAAGATCTGGATATGGAGCTCGCCGCCGATCTCGGCGGTCAGCTGCTCGATATGGGCGTATCGATTGCCGTCATAAAATGCGGAGAGTTCGGACTGTTCGGATTTACTAAAGACCGGCAAGCGCTCGAGAAAATAGGTACTGCGGCACCTTCAGACCCGGAGTCCTGGGCCGACCGGGAGCTTTACAGCGAAAGCTATCTGGCGGAGGATATCAAATCCACCACCGGTTCGGGGGACAACAGTATTGCCGGCTTCTTAGCGGCCCTGCTCCGGGGACGCTCCTTCGAAGAAGCGATCGAGCTTGCCTGCCTGGCCGGGGCGAATGCAACCCGTGACTACAGTGCTGTGGGCGGGACCGAATCGTTCGATGCGATGGAGAAGGCGCGTGCCGCTGCCCCGCCGAAACGGCGGCTCGAGCAATCCGGCCGGACCTCCGCATACTGGAGTTATCTGGAAGACCGCCGCCTGTGGAAAGGAGAGCGGGATTCGGTTTTGTAGTATGGCGGGTTCAAGGTTTAGCTGTCGTAGAGTGCGGCCCCTTCAAAGTAGGAGTGGACCACGTACGCCGCACCTCCGATTACCCCCTGGTTTTTTCCTATTGTAGAAAAGGCGATTTCCACGTGTTTATCCAAACAGGTAAGGGCGATCTGGTTGGTTCGTTTTCTGAGCTCCTCTAAGAAATAGGTGCCGGCCTGGGTGTATATCCCGTGAATAATAATTATTTCCGGATCGTGGGTCAGAATTAAATTAGAAATTCCGATTGCAAACCAGCCGATTACCTCATCCACTAAGATGCGGGCAAACGAATCGCCTTGGTTTGCCGCATCGAATATCACCCCGGGTGTCAGATCGTCCGGTCCGCGCCCGGAGAAGATAAGCGAGTCGGAGTGAGTTTCGTAACCTGCCCTGCATTTCTTGAGCAGCCGGGTTACTGAGATGAGTACTTCGAAGCATCCTTTGCCCCCGCACACGCAGGTCTCTTCTTCGAACGGATTGAGAATCATGTGCCCTATTTCTCCGGCAAGACCGTGGACCCCCCGCTTTATCTGGTTTTTCACGATAATCCCGGCGACAAGACCTTCTCCTCCTTCGATGAGAACGATGTTTTTGTTTTTCCGGGCCACCCCTTTTATCTTCTCCGCGAATACCTGAAAACGGATCTGATTGTCCGTGTAAACAGGTATTTTTTTCTTTATCCTGGTCTGTATTTCCTGTTTCAATTGGGCGTTTGCGCCCCAGGAGGGGAAGTGAGGGGCATAGAGTGAAATTCCCTTATCCGAGTCTGTAATGCCGTGGTTGCCGACGGCAATGCCGATCACCTTTGACTTCTCCGTCCCTGTCCGGTCGAGCAATTCGTGGAAGGACTCTGCAATAACGTCCATGACAGTAGGGAGTGATTCATTTTCACGAATAGGGACTGATCGTTCAGCGAGAATAGTCGTATTGAGATCTGTGAGAATGGAGAAGATCTCATTAGGAAAAATCTGGACCGAGAAGACATGCCCGATATTACGGTTGAACATGTAGAGAGACGGTTTTTTACCCCCTTCGTCGGTCGACTCACCTTTGCCTACGGGAAGGATGTACCCTTTATCGACATAATAATCGACCGTTTTCATCACTGTGGTTTTGCTGAGGTTTATCTTCTCGGAGATTTCCGCTACCGAAAGCTGCGAAGAATTGCGAAGCAGATCGAGGAAGAGGCGTCGGTTGTTTCGCTTTAGCGATTTCGGTTTGCCGGTGAGCACTGTAGGTTCCTGTTTCTGCATCTGTCTGATTAGGTCAGCTTTAACCTTCGGCCTTCTATGTAGAGATCGAGAAGGGCCGCGAACATAATGACTAATCCGTAGACCATATAAGTCCATTCGTACGGCAACCGGGCAACGGTAAGCGCGTTCTCGATGACGATGATAATCAGCCCCCCGAGGAATATACCTCCCATACTACCGCGTCCGCCTAACAGAGACGTACCTCCGACCACACAAGCCGCGATTACTTTCAGTTCCCAGTCCGTCCCGATGCGGGAGGAGAAAGCTGCAACCCGTACCGTCTGCATGACCGCGGCAAACGCGACCAGTCCGCTTACCGTCATAAAACTGATGATTTTTACCATATCGGTGTTGATACACATGGCCCGAGCGGCGGTAGGGTGGTTGCCTGTAGCGTAAATCCAGTTCCCATACCTGTTTTTATGGAGGATGAGGCCTAACACAATCGCGAATACGAGAAACCACACAGCGGGCATGGGGAAAAAACCGAACAGCTCACCGGTGAGTAGCTTTGTAAAGAACGGATTTTTAGAAGTTTGTGCGGGGATTTGGTTACCTTCGGTAAAAATGAGGGTAAGGCCCCGCCAGATCATCATGGCCCCGAGGGTCGCCACAAAGGAGAGAATTTTTGCTTTTACCGTTATAAGTCCGTTTATAAGTCCTATCCCCACTCCGCAGCCAATGGTCAGCAGCAGTGCTAAGAATGGATTTACCCCCAATCCGTACAGCCAGGTAAAGATGAAACCGGTAAAGGCGAGAACGGAGCCTACGGAGAGATCGAACTCTCCGGAGATCATGAGAATTCCGGCACCCAATACGATTATGGTAAACTCTGGGCCGAATGAAAGCAGGTTTATGATATTCCCGGGTCTGATAAAGTTGTTCTCGGGAGTGAAAATAGCGAGAGCGACAATGAGGGCAATAAAGATAGCGAGCGGGCCGGCATATTTTGTGGTGAGAAAGTAGTTTCGTATTCCGCCGATTCTCTTTAACATATTTTCCAAGGGAACACCTCCAGTATTAGACAACCTTACCCATAGTACTTTTGACGATCGTCTCGGATACATCCTCGACACAACTGTCGTGAGTATTGCACTCTTCGATCAGTTCACCGTGGGCAAGGATTGCAATCTTGTCCGCAACCGAAAAAACATGATGCAGATTATGGGTGATAAAAATTACTGAAATACCCTTGTCCCTCATCCTGCTTACGAACTCGAGCACCTCCTGGACCTCTTTTACCGATAGGGCGATAGTCGGTTCATCGAGGATGACCATCTTTGCTTCGAAATAGAGGGCGCGGGCTATGGCAACTCCCTGCCGCTGCCCGCCGGAGAGTTTTTTCACGAGCTGGTCCGGAGATTTAATTCTAAGTCCTAAGTTTTCGAGCACTTTCATGCTCTCTTCTTCCATCTCTTTCTCTTTCATCAATCCGAAGGCCGTGCTCGGCTCACGCCCCATAAACACATTGCGGGCGATAGTGAGGTCCGGGGCCAAAGCCTGCTCTTGGTATACCGTCTCTATTCCCAGGTTGCGTGCGTGTTTGGGCATTGAAAACCGCACTTTCTTTCCTTCCCAGTAGAGAGTTCCCTCTTCGGCCGGGTGATAGCCGGAAATAATCTTAATTAATGTGGATTTCCCCGCTCCGTTGTCTCCTACCAAGCCTACTACTTCAGCTTTATTAAAGGTGAGATTGATATCGTGAAGCGCGGTTATTTTTCCAAACCGTTTGCTTATATGTTCCATTCGAAGCAGTTCTTCGGCCATTATTTTCCTCCGCTTACTCTGTTCTTCTATTTAAAAATTCATTAAGAATGACAAATACGATGACAGCCATGCCGATAAACGTTTCCACGCCGAATACCGGTACACGCATTAAAATAAGTCCATTCTCCAAGGCTTTGACGATGAGAAGGCCTAAGAGAATACCCCACATGCTTCCTGAGCCTCCGCGCAGTGATGTACCCCCGACAACGACGGCGGCAATGGCCTGCAGTTCGAACCGGGTGCCCTGGGTGGCGGCGAATGAGCCGAGTCGGGTGGCCTGCATAATAGAGACAAAGGCACACAAGACGCCGATGAGAACGTAGATTAAAATCTTTACCAGCCCTACGTTTACTCCCATCGCCCGGGCAGCTTCCTGGTTGCTGCCGACTGAAAAGACCCAGTTGCCGAATTTGTGCTTGTGCAGGACCAGACCCAATACGAGGGCCAGACCGAACAGCCAGATGATCTGGACAGGAATTGGCCCGATATTTCCTGTGAAAACGTTTTGAAAGAGTTCGTTTTCCGGGAAATATCTGTTGATACTACGTGGCATCATCCTCGAAATACCGAACAGCACCCCCCGCCAGAACATCATAGTACTCAACGTGATGATAAAAGAGGGAAGCCCTGTTTTTACGACGACAATGCCGTTTAATAATCCCATGACTGCGCCTACGGGAAGCGTAATAATCAACGCCGCCAGCGGATACATCCCCGCTTCCATAAGAAGAGCGAAAATAAAAGCGCAAAATGGAAGAATAGATGAGATAGAGAGATCAAACTCTCCCGCTATGAGCAGCATGCCGATCCCTAAGGCAACGATTCCCAAATCGGGAGCGAGCCGGGCGATAGAAGCAAGATTTCTTCCGTTTACAAAGAGGTGATTCGGTGTGAAGAGCGCGAAAAAAATAACAACGCCGACGAATGCAATTGTTGTATTGACCCCCCGGTAGGAGGTTGATCTAATTAACGGTTTATTCATGTGTTCCTCACTGAAGGAAGTCTTGCAGAACCAAAACCGCAAAGGCCCCGGTTCTGCAAAACATAAAAACTAACCCTGCCGGAGTTTACCTGTACTTACCGGAAAGGTCCTCGATGAGACCGACGGTCTCTTCGGTGATCAAGTATCCTCCGGTATCGACATTCGGAGTAAGCCCGTATTTGTTGTACAGATAGAGTGTGTAGATCGCAAAGTATCCCTGCAGATACTGCTGCTGGTCGATGGAACAGACCAGATACCCTTCTTTGATTCCTTCTAAGGTACCCGGTGCGGCATCGAATCCGCCCGCGTACACTTCACCCGGTTCCTTACCGGCTGCTTTAAGCGAACTCATCAGCCTGTCGGTACAGATCCCGCCTGCACCCATGATAAAGGTGGTCTCAGGATGGCCGGTGAGATAGGAGGTGATCCGCGATTCCACGACGGTCATCTCCAGTCCGCCTGCATCGATCATGTCGAACGATGTGATTCCGTATTTTTCCATGGCCTGCTTCACACCTTCCGCCCTTGTCTGCGCGTAAGCAGCACCGGGGACCTCTGCAGCAAATCCAACGTGTGCATTGGCCATGTCTACGCCCGCCGCTTCCGCTTCGGAGAACACCTTCTCAGCGAGGGTTTTGGATGCTGCAACTTCATCCTGCCCGATATAGCAGAGCCGGGGGTTGTCGGGGTCATCGTTGTTGATTCCGATAACAGGAATTCCTTCATCGAGCGCGTCCTGTACCGGCTGGTCCCACGCGGTGGCATCGTTTATGACCAGAGCAATACCGTCCGGATTGGAAGCAACAGCTTCTTGGAAATCCTTCTGCTGTTTAGAAAGGTCTCCGCCGGAGAGAGCAATATCTGCCTTGCAGCCCAGCTCGTCAGCTGCATCCCGCATACCCTGATGAACGACTGCCCAGAATGGGTCGTCCCCGCCATGAGTGACCAGACGGAAATACATTCCTTCGCCCGGTTTCGCCTCGGCAGTCTCTTTCTCTTCTTCAGCTGACGCTTCTCCGCCGCCTTCAGCCGCTTTTTCCTGACATCCGGTCAGGGTAACCACTGAAAGAGAAACAACTACCAGTACAATGATCGTCCAAAGCAACCATTTTTTCTGTTTCATACTTCCTCCCTTGTAAGTTGGTATGATTTTAAAGATGAAACCATCTTAAACCCGCTTGGGGGGATAGTCAAGAAAATTTTTTAACTTTGTTTTAATACTAAACTCCCGCGATCCGTGCCGCCTCTTCCCGGGCGATCCTGCACCACCGTTTGACATTTTCCGGGTTTTTCCCGATCGTATGATTGTCTTTCATGATCACCTCTACCTGACATCCCTTCGCCGATTCGAGGTCTTTACGCAGCGCTGTCCGGATCGCCTCTTCATCAATTGTAGGATGGGAGATCGGCTCGGGGCTCGGTTTCATGGACATGATGTAGTTCCTGCCGAGGTACTCGGCCATTTTCTTTCTGTCCGCCCAGGGAGATGTGGAGACCCGCCGCAGTCTCGGCACCTGTTTTACCACATGCCACCGGGGGTCGATCGGTTCACAGCAGCCGTAACAGTTGAGGCCGAACCGCTCCTGAATCGGCTTTTGATAGGGAAAGATGAACTCACCGAACATCTCCGCGGACACGCCGACCGTCTCCTGGCTGTCGGTAAATCCCCACATGTCCATGGTCCGCACATGTTCTCCGTCGAAATCGGGCTGGGGAAGCTCGCGGGTCCATCCGAATCCTCCGGAACCGACATAGGTCCCTTCCGTGTTGAGAGAGAGCAGACCGTTTTCCTGGAGAAAATCCAGCTTTGCCAGCTGTCCGTCCCGCAGGAAAGCCATCAGTTTGTGTACCCACTCCGGATTGTCGTACATATCGATCATCAGGTTTGTCAAACCACGAAGATTGATAAAATCCCACGTCATTCCCAGGGTCCACCACCACACCCCTTTGAGCCGGACGGTAAGAATTCCGTCGAATATATCATGGGCCAGCTCGAGGACGCTGTTCGTCGCTTCGTAGTCGACGATTATTCGGGGTGTTTTCAGTTTTCCGAAATCCCGTTCCCAGTCTTCAATGGGGGACTTCCATCGGAACGACCCGCCCCTGTCTCTTCCTTCCGCACCGATAATCTCCTCTTTGAGTCCCCAGCCGGTATCTTCATAGTTGTAGGGTACATTGAAATACGGCTCGACCACTCTGTCGTCCCCCATTTCACTGCCCCAGAAAATTTCCTTTCGAAGGTGCATTTCCCAGACCCGGGCGAGCGGGTCACGGCACTGCAGCCGGTCCTGAGTGATGATCTCATTCCAGCCGTTTTCCGGATCGCAGAAAACCACCGGGCGGACCGGTTCTAAGTCGTTTAAGCGGTACCAGAGGTCTTTTTTCTCTTCTTCTATCGGCCGTGCGGCCAGTTCCGCCACCTGCTTGGCCAGCTCGCGGAGAATGTTCACTTCTTCTCGGGTTATATCGAGCTCGGTCTTTATCCCTTTCGTGGTTGAGAGTCCGAGCGCTGTCTGCTCCATTGATGGGTCCCGTGCCATAATTCCTCCTCAGTAAGCATTTGTAGAATATCTCATACGTCGGGATTATATACCGGAAGGTTTTGTTTATCAAGAAAAAAAAGTTTGTATTAAAACTCGGTTTTAAATAAAACTTGACAAATCGGAATTTTGGCTTTTTAATAGAGTCAGTATCCAATAATGAGACCTGAGGAGGAAACCATGACCCCGCGAGAACGGCTAAACACAGCACTCGATCACCGTGAACCGGACCGTGTCCCTATAGATTTAGGGGGCATTGTCACCGGTATTACCAAAGTGGCGCATGAGAGGGTACGCAGGTATCTCGGCATTGAAGGCGGGGAGAACATAATCGATATGATCCAGCAGCTGGTCGAACCGGAGGAAGAACTGCTTAGGCGGTTCGGCGTGGACACCCGGTATGTATTTCTCACCGGGTCTCGAGATCATACTGTCGAGGATTTCGAACTGCCGGAGTACACCGATGAATGGGGGGTAAAACGGAGACGGGCCGTGCTCAACACCGGAGGGGCGTATTACGATATCGTAGAGTCCCCGTTTACAGCCTCTACCCTCGAAGAGCTCAAGAGCCGGGAGTGGCCCGACCCGTATGTGGAGGGCAGATTCAAAGATCTGGGAGTCGAAGCCAAAAGGCTCCGTGATGAGACCGATTACGCGGTGATCGTAAATGCGATCGGCTCGGTGTTCGAGTTTACCTGGTATACCCGCGGGTTCGAACAGTTTCTCATAGACCTGGCCTTAGAACCGGCTGTTGCTGAGTTTCTCATGGACAGGATGCTCGAGTTCCAGTCCGGACTCTTTGATCAGATTCTCGAGGAGACCGGTGAGTATGTCGACGTGGTGATGGTGGGGGATGATATCTCCAACCAGCTCGGCCCGACAATCGACCCCGAACTGTACCGGAAGATCGTCAAACCGAGGCAGAAAAAGCTCTATGATCTTATCAAGAGCAAAACCGATGCCAAGCTGTTCTACCACTCCTGCGGGAGTACGAGAGATTTTATCGCCGACCTCGCCGACATCGGTGTGGACATCATCAACCCGGTCCAGGTAGCTGCTGCCCGGATGGACACGGCGGCACTCAAAAAGGAGTTCGGGAGCTACGTCTCTTTCTGGGGCGGGATCGATACCCAGTGGGCCCTGCCGTTTGGAAAACCGGAAGACGTAAAAGAAGAGGTAAAACGGCGGATCGATGAGCTCGCCCCGGGCGGTGGGTATGTGCTCAACTCAGTGCACAACATCCAGTCCGACGTACCCCCGGAAAACGTAGTGGCGATGTTCGAGACAGCATTGGAGTACGGGAAATATTAAAAGAAAATGTTCTCGAAAGCTTTTTTGTCTATCGTCCGGTAGATGTAGAAATCACTGTCTATTGTGGCGATTGTGGTGATGCCGAGTTTCTCGCCGAGAGCAATGAGCGAGGCATCCGCGAAATCAATTGGAAGATCGGAGTATTTTTTAAAAAGCTCGACCAGCCGAACGAGAGTGGATCTATTGATATCGTCGACAGTAACTGCACCGAGAGAGACCCAATTGAGAAAGTTGATCTGGGTTTGGATTCCGAAATCGAGAAGGTAAACCACTTCGGTCACTACTGCCGCGTTGGTGATTAATTCTCCCCGGTAAGATTTTAGAAATGCTTTCGCCCTTTCATGATACTTATCACTTTTATCGAAGAGGGCGGTAAGCGGGCCTGAATCAATCAGGATTTTTTCTGCGGTGCTTTTCATGGATTTTTTTTCTGATTTCAGCTTTTCTCTTAGAAGAATGATCGGGATCTCCGCTCCCTTCCAGGCCGAAATAGGGTTCTCCCAATTCCCAGGCACTTTTTTTATGCCTAACTGATTGATAGTACTCTCTGAGGCATTTTCTAATAATTTCGGATTTCGTTTTACCTTCTACTTTTGATTCTTTTTCTAAAAAATCTTCCAGGTCTTTCCCCAGACGTACTGTAACAGACATGGCAATCCCCTTGTCTTACATAACGTAAGACAAAAAAGGAATTTTGTCAAGCTGCTACCGCCCCTGCCAGGTGACGATGTAGCGGGCCTCTTTGAGAGTGTCCTCGAGCTCACCTGCAATGGCTTTTGCAGCCGGTTCGGCGGATACCCATTTTCCGCTTAGTCCGGTCTCTTCCGCCGCGGCCTCGAAGTGGCTCATGGCAATACCCATATCGATGTCCTGCAGGCTCACCCCCTCACCGATTTTTCCGTAGCCCGAGGTCGGTTCGAGAAAGAAGTGGAACCGGGGGCCGGCGGTGTCATCGGGGTCTTTTACAATCCGCCACGGCTGTTTGTTCGAAGCCGAAGGTGCGAGCCGCAGCGCTTCCAGTGCTTCCCGGTAGGTGCCGGCTTTTGTCTGTTCGTCCCCGGCGTCCCCGCCGGGAAAGAAAAACAGCTCCTCCCACGGTTTTCTATTTCCGGCTTTTGCTCCGAACCGCATCATCCTTTCTATAATGCGCCGCTTATCCGCCGGGTAGCCCACAGGTGTAATAGCTGGAAGCAGTTCGTCATCCCCCAGTCCGATTGCCGCGGCAAATCCTGTCTTTTTGTATGTGCCCCCGAGCCAGCAGGTCCCAAACCCGAGGTTGGTCAGAAACAGGATGATCTTTTCCAGACAGTATCCGTAGTCTTCCAGAGCACGGTCGCCCTTTTTGACTGCACCGGCTATGAACAGCAGTGCCCCCCGGATTACTCCGTAGGTCCCGAGCATTTTCACTTCTTCCCGGGGCATGGTCCGTAGGTCGAGCAAAGTGAACCGTACCTTATTGCCGAACGGGCCTATCTGGTCTGTGGATAACAGTTTTTCTATAGCTTCCTTGTCTTTGTCGGTGACCGGCTCCGGTTTGTAGGTCCTTACCGATGACCGGCCCTTAATGGCTTTAATCAATGACTGCATGCTTATACTCCGTTTACCACATTCTGCGGTGAGCCCTGCCGGAACGCTTTGACGTTTTCTACGGCGGTCTTCATTAGCCGGGCCCGCGATTCTTTTGTAGCCCAGGCGATGTGGGGGGTAACGATACAGTTTCGTGCATAGAGGAGCGGATTGGCCGGGTCGGGCGGTTCTGTGTTTGATACCACATCCACCGCCGCCCCTGCGATCACTCCGGTACGGAGCGCTTCTTCGAGATCACCGTCTACGACCAGCCCTCCACGGCTAGCGTTTATAAGAAATGCAGAGGGTTTCATACTGGCAAGGGCGGCGGTATTGATCATCCCCGCGTTCTTTTTGGTAAGGGGGCAGTTCAAGCTCACTACGTCCGCCTCGCCTAAGAGCTCCTCGAGTTCCGCCCATCTGAACCCTGAGTAATCAGGAGGATTTTCCCGGCTCGGGTCGTGTGCGATCACCTTCATCCCCATAGCATCGGCAATTTTTCCGGTCTGCCTGCCGATCCTGCCGAATCCGATAATTCCCATGGTCTTTCCGGCAAGCTCGATGAGGGGATAGTCCCAGAAACAGTAGTCAGGCTGGGCCGTCCATCTTCCTCCCTTGACCGCATCGCTGTGCCGCTGAACGTGATGGCACAATTCGAGGAGAAGGGCGAATACCATCTGGGCAACCGCGGTCGTCCCGTAGGTGGGAACGTTGCACACCGGAATGTTCCGCTTTGCGGCCGCTTCTACATCGACTACGTTGTAACCGGTGGCGAGAATGCCAATGTATTGCAGATCGGGAAGGGCGGCGATCGTCTCGGCAGAAAGTACGGTTTTATTAGTCAGGACTATTTCAGCACCCGAAGCCCGCTCCGCGACAAGGTCCTCCGGGGTGCGGTCCCATACGGTGAGCTTTCCCAATTGTTCCATCTCGCCCCAGGAGAGGTCTCCCGGGTTCAACGTATATCCGTCCAGTACTACAATGTTCATACAAGTATCCTTTTTTTTATCCTCGGCGCCGTTTTGTCAGCAGCAGGACCGTGCGAAGCTCCGCCGGGCCTTTTGCCTTGTGCCACGCCGGATGAAAAGCGGGGTCCTGCAGAATCTGGGCGATCCACATCAATGCCCGGAGGTGGAACTCCCTCTCATCTTTGGTCCCGACCAGTACAAAAGCAGTATACACGATGTCCCCCTTCTCATTCCACCGTATACCGAACCTGTTCCGTACCAAAATAATATCAAAACGGTGTTTCCCTTCCAGGATCACGTGGGGGATGGCGTGGGGTACGGCCACACCGGGATAGATGAGGGTCGAAGCCTCCTCTTCCCGGATGACAAGTTTTTCTTTTACATGGTCCGGGTCGATGTGCCACCGCTTCCCGACGAGTTCCCCGATACGGCTAAACAGTTCGTCTCTGGTAACGGTGCGGTCCAGATCGATGACCGGTGCCTGCCGGATGAGGGAGTCGAATCGGTCTTCTTCGATCTCTTCACGTTCTATGAGGATATCGAGAAGTTCGTCTTCGAGATTCATGTTTGCCTGAGCGAGGTCGGGCTTGGCCAGCCGTTCGATCATACTGATCAATGCCGACTTCCGTTCTACCCGTTTTCTCGCGTATATCAGATAGATGAGAAGGGAAAGTACGATAAACCCGCCCGAGAAGAGAAGGGGAAGGGTACCGATAGTAACGATCAGAGTGATGTAGCAGCCGACCCCGATAATTTGGAGTACGGGAAAGAGAGGGCTTTTGAAGCTGGGCCGGTAATTGGTAATTCTCGAAAACCTGATGACGATGAGAGCTATGTTTATAAGCGCGAAGAGAAGGAGCATGAACACCGAAGCCACTTTCGCGAGTTCTTCCACTTCCAAGACGGTGATAACAGTTATCATAAAAGCGGAAGTCAGGAGGATCGACACGATTGGTGTTTTCCGTTTTTTAGCCAACCGTTCGAAAAAGCGGGGAAGAAGCTTGTCTCTGCTCATGGCCATGGGCAGGCGGGATGCCGCCATGATGCCCGCATTTGCGGTGGTGATAAATGCCGTCATCCCGGCGACCAGAGTAAGCACGAAAAGTATAGTAGAGAACGTGCCGGAAGAGACCAGCACCCGGGAAGCGTCCGTTATGGGAGTAAGAGAACCGGAAAGAACGGGTGCGGGAAGCAGTGCGGGGAGAAGGGCCACAATCACGAGATAGAGCAGCTGCACGGAGAAAAAGGCGGTGAGTGTCCCTATAACCAGGGTCCGCTTCGGGTCTTTCGCCTCTTCGGCGATATTGGCGATTTTCGTAATGCCTCCGTAGGAGATGAATACCATCCCGGTTGTTGTCAGGATGGAAGGCAGGGAGATGTCCCACGATTGCGCGAACAGCTCTTTGTCCGCCGCGCGGTATCCTAGCAGGACGAACAAAACCAGGACCGCGAGGAGAAAGACCACGAGAAATACCTGGGTCCTGCTCGAACTTTCCACACTCAGAATGTTGAGGAGTGTAAACACGCAGCACGCTGCTACACTGATAATGGTAAGCATTGTGGGAGTAAGTCCGGGGGCGAGGATTGTTGCGAAGATACCGATGCCGACCAGCGCGAAAGCACTTTTTAAGGAGAGGGAAAACCAGTTGGCGAGTCCCGCGAGCATCCCTACCGGGGTCCCCAGGATCCGTTCCAGAAAAAAGTAGGTGCCCCCCGATTTCGGAATAGCGGTTGCCAGTTCGAGCTGGGAGAAGAGGGCCGGAACAATCAGTAAACCGGCCAAGAGATAGGAGAACAGCATTCCCCCCGCCGCTTCTTGAAAGGCGAGAGCGGGAAGGATAAACAGGCCGGAGCTAATCATCGATCCTGCACCCACGCTGAAGACTTCGATTGTAGTGAGGCTTTTTTCCAGTTTCACTGGTCGCTCCTCCCCGGTTCTACCCCTGCTTTCTGTTTGTTGACGTAGTGGGAGAGTATGGCCAGCCCGATAGCGATGTTCTCGGAACGCACGACTACGTGGTCGGGGACCTCCAGGACGACCGGTACGAAGTTCCATATCCCCCGGACACCTAAGGACACTAAGGTGTCCGTTACCTCCTGGGCGGCTTCTTTAGGCACGGTGAGGATGGCGATCCCGATGTCATAACTTCTAAACACCCGAGGGAGGGAATCCATCGAAAGGACGGTATACTCCCCGATGATCGAACCTATTTTCGCCGGATCACTGTCAAACACGCCTACGAGTTTGAGCCCGTAATCGAGGAATGCAGGGTAGCCGATGAGGGCTGAGCCCAGTTTTCCCGCACCGACTAAAATAGCGGTGTTTTCGTAGTTTATCCCCAAGAAATCGCCGATCGCCTGCTTCAGGCCGGGTACCGAATAGCCCGACTTCGGCTTTCCGTGGTAGCCTATAATGCTCAAGTCCTTTCTCACCTGGGTGCTGTCGATACTGCAGAAGGTGGCGAGAAACTGCGAGGAGACATACTCCTCTTCCTTCGTTTCCAGTTCCGCTAAGATCTGGTGGTACCGGGGAATCCGGCGCAGGGTGTGCTCGGGGACTTTCGTTTTTAGTTTTTCCGAATTACCGTTTGTGTCCACTGTTGTAAACAGTAGTAGATTGCCGGATTTCCGTCAATCTACGGGTGTACGGAAACAGAAAGTCCCGGCGGGGCTTCCGGACCGCCGAAAAAAACGCCCGGGTGCGTTACGGTAATAACAAGCATTCAGTTAATTAGTGAGGTCCCTGAATGAAGCAGGTATTGTGTTTCCGAAACGGTCTTCTGCCTCTAAGAGGACAAAATCTCCCATGTGTATATACCCGAAACTGTCAGCTACTTCTACAGTATCAGACCAATCCTCCCAGTCTTCTAAAGTATCATCATAACCTTTCCTATTGTATTCAGCCTCATAGGAGAGGGTCGCTGTATTGCCGAGGGCAAAGGCACGTCCTGCGGGAAAGATTTCATAACTTCCGTTGTCCCATCGCTCGTTATAAGAGTAATCTGTCAACTTTCCCTCCTCTTTCTCTTCACGTTTTTCGCTGGCAGAGTACGCGTTTTTGTCAGCATCGATTTCCAATTCTATTTTACGTTCGGATAAATAGTCGCGCGCTTCTAAGACTTCTTCATAGATAAAAAGGTTGGTATTCAAGTCGTCTCGTGTGTACACGGCATAGTATTTATGTTGGGTAAAAAAACGGGGAATCGTTTGGGTCTTCTCATCATCAAAGCGGTCCCACTGCTCATTGGCTGCGTCCCACCAATGTGTATATACGAGTTCAAGCACGTTCTCGATAGGGTCCCAGGTATATGATCCTTTGTATCCCGAAAAATTTATCCACTCGTTGTCAGCAGCGATGTAGCTTTCAACAATATATTCATACGAGCCGTCTTCGAAGAAGGTTTCAGTGAATTTATCGCCGTCCGACCTGTCTATGTAGATAATATCCTCGAGAAAGTGTCCGTCGTTGTTGACCATGAGTTTACCGCCGGCGT
>CAZKZZ010000069.1:0-17247 GCA_964557375.1 uncultured Spirochaetales bacterium
AAAGTACCGGGCAAATACTTCGGTATCGTCCGCTGTTTCCGCTACGATCAGGTCGATGCGACCCACCTCTCCGATTTCTATCAGACCGAAGGGATTGTATTGGGAGAAGATGTAAACCTCCGGACACTCTTGGGACTTTTACGAATGTTTGCGGTAGAAGTGGCCGGGGCCGAAGAGGTGATGTATGTCCCCGGGTACTTTCCCTTTACCGAGCCGTCCGTCGAGGTGCACATCAAACATCCCGTATTGGGATGGTTCGAGCTGGGGGGGTCGGGGATCTTCCGTCCGGAAGTGACCGAACCGTTGGGTGTTACTGTACCTGTTCTGGCCTGGGGCCTGGGAATTGACCGGATGGCGCTCATGTCTCTCGGATTAAACGACTTGCGGGAACTTTTCTCCCACAATATCGAAAATGTGCGCTTGAGGAGGAGAAAATAAGATGCCGAAAATAGAAGTCCAGGAACAGCCGTTCTACAATTTGTTCGACCGAAAAGAATCCATAGATACACTCCTGCCCACGTTTCCGGCCGCTAAAGCGGAACTCGACGATCATGACCGCGAGGCGGGTGTACTCAAGATAGAGCTAAACGATACAAACCGGCCCGACCTCTGGTCTACCGCCGGTCTTGCCCGACAGCTCCGTGTGTTCAAGGGGGGGAGCGTTCCTTCCTACGATTTTTTCTCCACTAAAGAGGAGCAGAAGGATTGCGAGGAGCGGGAGATTATCGTAGACGGGTCGGTACAGGATGTACGGCCCTATATTGCCGGTCTTGCCGTGAAGGGGCGGACCATCGACGATCCCCTCCTCAAAGAGATCATTCAGCTGCAGGAGAAACTGTGCTGGAATTTCGGGCAGAAGCGGAAGGCGATTGCCATGGGTGTACACCGAAGCAGGCTCATTACCTATCCCCTCCGGTATCGGGGGGCCGACCCTGACAACACATCCTTCGTACCACTCGATTTTACAGAATCACTCACCCTCCGCGAGATTCTCGAGAAGCACCCGAAGGGGCAGCAGTTCGGTCACATTGTGGCTGATCTCGATAGGTTCCCCTTTCTCACCGACGACACGGGAGATGTATTGAGTTTTCCGCCGGTCATAAACAGTGCGAAGATCGGGGCAGTAGAGGTGGGGGATGATTATCTCTTTATCGATCTTACAGGGCCCGACATCTATTCGGTCACCTTGGCCGCCTCTATCATGGCCTGTGATCTCAGTGATGCCGGGTTTACCATCCTCCCGGTCAAGGTGATCTATCCGTACGACACACCCTTCGGCAGAGAAATCGTTACACCCTACTACTTTCAGGAGCCTGTAACGGTAAAAATCGACTATGCAAACAAACTGTTAGGGGTCGACCTGTCCGCGGAAGAAGCGGCCCGTGCCGTCGAGCGGATGGGATGCAGGGTGGAACAGGGAGAAGATGCCATTACTGTAACGCCACCCGTTTACCGGAACGACTTTCTCCATCCGGTGGATATAATAGAAGATATTATGATCGGCCGGGAAATGGAGAGCTTTGAACCGATTATGCCTACCGATTTTACGGTGGGACGGCTCACCGAGATGACCGCGTTTTCCCGCCGAATTAAGGACATCATGGTCGGACTGGGGTTTCAGGAAATGGTATACAACTACCTCGGCTCAAAACGGGACTATATCGATTTGATGGCCCCGTCAGGTGAACAAGAGCCGGAAAAACCCCAAGCAGCGGACATCATCCAAATCGATAATCCGATGAGTGAAAACTTCGAATATGTGAGAAATTCGATTCTTCCCTGTCTTCTCTCTTCCGAGTCGGTTTCCGCGCATGCGGTATATCCCCATCGAATATTCGAAATCGGCAAGACGGCCCGGCTGGATGCGTCCGAGAATTACGGTACACTCACTACCGACAACATCGGGTTTCTCAACGCGGACACCGGAGAAGACTTTAACGGAGTCAGCTCCCAGGTCTCGGCCCTCTTCTTTTATATGAACCGGGAGTACACGGTCCGGGAGAGCAAGGACCCCCGTTTTATCCCCGGAAGAGCGGCCGATATCATATATAATGAAAAAAAAGCCGGCGTATTCGGTGAAATTGCACCGGGCGTACTCGAGAATTGGGGAATTCAGGTCCCTTGTACCGGCTGTGAAATAGATTTATCGGTGATTGTAGAATAGGAGGCGTGAAATCATGAATGTAGGTATTGATGCAGTTCAGCTTACCTGGTCGGACGAATGCAACATCATTGTCGGACAGTCCCATTTTATTAAAACGGTAGAAGACCTTGCCGAAATACTGATAAGCTCCGTCCCCGGTATTGAGTTCGGGTTGGCTTTCAACGAAGCTTCCGGGCCCTGCCTTGTGCGTACCGAGGGGAACAATGAAACCCTTGTCCGCGACGCGGTCGGATGTGCAGAAAGTGTCGGCGCAGGTCATACCTTTTTCCTGGTCATCAAAAACGCTTTTCCGATCAATGTGCTCAATCAGATAAAGAACTGCCAGGAAGTAGTATCTATTTTCGCTGCAACGGCCAATCCACTCCAGGTCATCGTAGCAGAAACGGACCAGGGAAGGGGTATTATCGGGGTTATCGACGGATATGCACCGAAAGGTACCGAAGGTGAATCGGAGAAAGAAAAGCGGAAGACAATGCTCAGGAACTTCGGATATAAGTTTTGAAGGTTTTAAGGCCCGGCTGTTCGATGTATTCATTCATCTCGCCCGTTCACGGAAAAAAACTGCTTTACTCTTAAGAGACGTGCCTTATATAATAGTGGAGGGTTAGTGTATGAAGAAAATAATGATCATCGATGAATCGGCTCTGTTCCGAGACTATATCTCCAACAAACTGCAGGCATACAATTTTAATGTCATCGAGGGGAAAAGCGGCCTCGAGGGCATTGTCAAAATGAGAAATGAAATGCCCGATCTCGTTATCATGGATTATTTTCTCTCACGGAAAAGCAGTACAGAGGTCCTGCAGGAGAAAAAGAACAACCCGAACACTCAGAGTATACCGGTCATCATGGTCTCTTCTAAAATCGATAAGAGCAAGCTTGTAGAGATAGCCAAGTTCGGGGTAAAAAAGTTCTTCTCCAAGCCGATCAAAATAGACACCCTGCTCAAAACAATTTCTGAGCTGCTGAATGTCCAGCTGGAAATCGACAATACCCCCTGCATCATCGAGGTTCATTTCAACGATGATATTCTCTTCATCGAGATTGCCCAGGGGCTCAATAAAGAGAAAATCGAACTGCTCAAGTATAAACTTACGGAGCTGCTCGAGCTCTATCAGGTAAAGACCCCAAAGGTCCTTATCATGATGTCCAATATCGAACTCTCTTCGGATGATTCGGGAAAACTGCAGTATCTTCTCAATACCATTTTGGAGCACGGCAGTACAAAACCGAAGTTCATGAAAATCCTCACAAATTCGGATTTCGTGAAAAAGTATATCGCTTCCCGCGAAGATTTTGCCGAAATCGGAGTTGCCAATAACCTCAGCGAGGCGATGGATGATCTGTTAGGACTGAAACCGGACGAGTATGCTCATGATGACGTTGTTAGGAGCAAGCTGCTGACCTCTTCCGCTCCGAAGAAAGAGAAGGAAGAGTCTTTCCAGCTGCGGTTCGAGGACCAGAAAGTGGAATCCGTCGAGGAAAAGCTGGACAGTCTCGGCCAAAACGTCACTATCGGCGTTGTGGATGATGATATTGTGATCCAGGAACTTGTAAAGACTGTATTTTCCGAAACCGGATGGAAGATGCAGGTTTATGAAAACGGCAAACAGTTTGTGGATGATATTGCTAACCAAACATTTGATCTGGTCTTTCTCGATTTGATGATGCCGGAGATGAACGGGTTCCAGGTAATGCAGTATTTAAAAGAGAACAATGTCGATGTTCCGGTAATCGTCTTTTCCGCGCTGAGCAGAAAAGAGACCGTTGTCAAAGCGGTAAGTTTCGGTATTCACAGCTATATGATCAAACCGCTCAAACCCGAGCTGATCATTCAGAAAACTGCAGAAGTGTTAGGGAGAAGTTTTTAAGCGGCCGTATGGCAATAAACCCGCAATTGTTCCAGGTAGTATTTGAAGCCTCTAATTCCGGGATGGTTATCCTGGGAAAGAAGGGCGAGATACTCCACTGCAACCGTGCATTTCGGAATATGTCCGGAATGCAGAGCAGTACTCTCAAATCAAAAAAACTGAGTGATTTTCTTCAAGACTCCGATCAAGATTTTTTTGTCGCCAATTTCGAGAAACTGGTGACAGGAAATGGAAAGCATTTTCAGTTGGAAGTGAAACACCAAAATGATCAGCGAAGCCCGAGTTGGTGGCTTATGGAACTCACTCGGGAAATCGATCCAAACGAAAACAAGCGGTTTATCTTCGGAATCGTCCATGATGTCACTGCCGATAAGATGGGGCGGCAAAAACTCATCGATGAAAAGGAGAGTGCTGAGAAAGCAACCAGGGTCAAATCTGATTTTCTGGCGAATATGAGTCATGAAATAAGGACCCCGATCCACACCATAATCGGTATGAACGAGCTGCTCATCGAAACGAATTTGGATGAAGAGCAGCAGGAATACGCCCAGCAGGTCAAATTTGCAGCTGATGTCCTGCTCAGCCTGATTAATGATATCCTTGATTTCTCGAAAATCGAAGCGGGAAAGCTGAACCTGGAAACCATTGAGTTCGATCTCCATAAGATGGTAGAAGATGCGGTTGATCTCCTTTCTCTCGAAGCTCATAAAAAAGGACTGGAAGCCATACTCTGTATTGAGGAGGGCGTTCCTCGAAAGGTAGGGGGAGACCCCGTCAGACTGCGGCAGATTATTGTCAATCTTTTCAACAATGCTATCAAGTTTACAAAAGAGGGAGAGATTGTTGTTACCATCGATAAAAAGAATGAAACGGACGGTGATTATACGCTCTTTTTTAAAGTAAGAGACACCGGCATCGGGATACCCAAAGACAAGGTGAATAAACTGTTCAAAGCGTTTTCCCAGGTGGACACCTCTACAACCCGGAAATTCGGAGGTACGGGGCTCGGCC
Source organism: uncultured Spirochaetales bacterium (assembly GCA_964557375.1). GTDB lineage: Bacteria > Spirochaetota > Spirochaetia > SPDA01 > CAZJBZ01 > CAZKZZ01. Next base: position 5,047 of record CAZKZZ010000069.1, read on the forward strand.
TATCCATCTCTCAAAACCTAGTGAATATGATGAACGGAGAGATCGGAGTGGAAAGCGAGTATGAAGAAGGCTCTACATTCTGGTTTACCGTTGAGCTGAAAAAGGCGGACGGAAAAGAGCCAAAACTGTCCATCCCGGATGATTATGAGCCGGTAAAGGCACTGGTCGTAGACGATAATAACACCTCACGAGGCATTGTAAAACAGTACCTCGAAGAGTGGGGCTGTCATGCGGTACCGGTATCGAACGGGGAGGACGCGCTGGCCCTCCTCAAGAGTGGTGTAGAGAAGGGGGACCCATTTAATCTCTGTATTGTGGACCTGCTCATGCCCGGTATGGACGGGTGGCAGTTTGCCAGTGAGGTAAATGCTGATAAGCGGATCAACTCCACCAAGATGGTTCTTTTGAGTCCCACCGGCAAGAGCGGTGATGAGGCAAAGATGAAGCTCCTCCGCTGGTACGATGCGTATTTGAGTAAGCCGCTCAAGAAAAAAGAACTGTATGATTGTGTCGTAAGGATCATGGGCGCAGAGACAGACCTCGAAGCCGTAGAAGAGCTCGAAGAAATCTCAGGGGCCGGGGGCGAACGTGCTCATAAGAAGATTGCCCACGGACTTATTCTCGTTGCCGAGGATCATGAAGTAAATCAGCAGCTGTTCCAGACGATTCTCGAAAATATGGGGCATGAAGTCCGTCTCGCTAACAACGGGCTGGAGGCTCTGGAAGCAGCAGAAAAGGAGAACTTTTCGGTCATTTTCATGGATGTCCAAATGCCGGAGATGAACGGGTATGAGGCGACGGTAAAGATACGGGAGAAAGGTATTAAAACGCCGATTATCGCAGCGACCGCCTCTGCTGTAAAAGGAGAGCAGGATAAGTGTTTTGAGGTGGGCATGGACGATATCCTGATAAAACCGTTTAAAAAGAGGGACATTGAACCGCTTTTAGAGAAATGGCTGCCGGAAGAAACGAGCGATACCGCGCCTGCTGAACCGGCTGAAGAATTAGAACCGGTTGCAGATTTAGAACCGGCGGAGCCTGTAGAACCGGCGGAACCGGCGCCGGAAAAGCCGCAGCCAAGAGCCCCGAGCTTTGTGCCCCCCACAGCCGAATCCTCGGCACCGGAAGTTCCCATAGGTGATAATTACATTTTCAATTTTCAAGAAGCAGTTGCCAATTTTATGGGAAAGGAAGAGGTTGTAAAAAAGGTGCTCCGGTCATTTATCGAGAAGGTAGAAACCCAAATACCTAACATGGAGGATTCCCTCAAAAAGAACGACATGGAAAAATTACGAGGTGAAGCCCATTCCATCAAGGGCGGAGCATGGAATTTAGAAGTGAGAAAGCTCGGCGACTGCGCGAAAGAACTCGAAGACTCTTCCCGGGAAGAACGGGCCGAGGATTCAAAACGCAATTTCAAAGAATTCCGTAAAGCGTATCAGGAGTTCCTCGAGTTTGTACAACCTATTCTCTAGAAAAATTTTTCCCCGTACGCATGCCCCTGCCTGAATACAGCGAGATTTTCTTCGACTCTTCTCTTGAGGTTGGCTTTGATTGTTTTATCCATCTCCTCACGGGTTATATTGAGGACGGCAGTTGCTTCTGTCGGGCCGGATTCCAGTATGGCTGTGAGCACCCCCAGCACGAAAATATTGTGAGGGGCTTCCGCGTCATGTATCCCGTAAAGATGGCCCGTCCGTTTGGAAAACTCACCTGCAATGCTCGAAAATGACGGATATTCTTCTTTTTTTAGAATCATCGGAGTAGGAACAAATGAATAATCGAGAAGGACCGCCACGCCGTCTTGTTTTAGATAAGAAAGCGAGTTCACCGCTTCTCCCAATTCCATCCCCACGAGAATATCGGCATCGCCGTTTGATATGCGGGACCCGTATTCCTCGGTGTGGTCCGCAGAAATACGTATTTCCGAGGTAACGCGGCCGCCCCGCTGGGCCATCCCTTTTGAATTGAACAGCGTCACTTTTTTACCCGCCTCTGAAGCGTAAGCCGCGATCATTTTGGAAAGAGTGACGACCCCCTGTCCTCCCAGTCCGGCAATGAATATGCTCGTAACCATAATCTATTTCCCTCCCGCCTGCGCGGTGTGTTCTTTGATGGCGTCGAATTTGCAGCAGGTAAAACATAATCCGCATCCGGTACACTGCGTTTGGTCGATGGACATAACTGTTTTTTCATTTCCGGGGCGGACCACAAGGGCCGGACAGCCGGTCTCCCTCAGACACGCTTTGCAGAAGGTGCACTTTTCGGGATCGATTTCGAACGTTCTCGCTTTCGGTTCTCGTCTTCCTCTGGTAAGTGCACATTCTTCCCGGGAAATGATTACCCGCACTCCCGGTGTATTGAGATGCTCGGTTATGGTTGCCGTCGCCTGTTCGAGATCGAACGGTTCGATGACGGTGCATGCATCGACACCGACAGCTTCTACGATTTTCCTAATATCAACGGGCCGGGCGCCTTCTTTCTGAAATTGTTTGTCCGTACCGGGGTTGACCTGGAAGCCGGTCATACTGGTCCAGCCGTTATCGAGAATAATCAAGAGGAGATCGGACCTGTGCTGTACGGCATTGATCAAAGGAGGGATTCCCGCGTGAAAGAAGGTTGAATCCCCGATGGTGGCAACCACAGGGTTTTCCACACCGGCCCGCATAAACCCCTGGGCGAACCCAATGCTCGATCCCATAGACACTTCGGTCCAGCAGGAATCGAAGGGAGGATTCATCCCCAGGATGGTACATCCGATGTCACCGGTTACTATTGTGTTGTTCTTTTTGAGGCCTGCTTTCTTGATGGCCCTGTTCAATGCAATGTAAGTCCCCCGGTGGGGGCAGCCCGCACAGAATGTTATGGGGTGCTTTACCGTGAGGGCCGCTTCTTCTTTTTTATCGGCGGTAGGCCCTATGGTAGCCTCTGCACTCCCCGGGTCCAACAGAAAGGTGAGGCCGCGGGTAATGACCTGTTTGCTGTATTTCCCGACTCTCGGGAGGTGTCCGCCTATTTTTCCGATTATTGTACCGTTGTATTTTTGTTCAGAGGCTTCACTGCGGACAAGCATCTCCACGGCAGGCTCGAGTTCTTCGAATATGACAATCCGAGAAGCTTTTTCAAACAGCTCTTTTACGAGAACACGGTCGAGCGGAAATGATGATTCGAGGAAGAGACAGTTGATATCTCCGCCCTTTTCCATTTCGATCAACGTTTCTTTCAGAACCGGGTTGCAGCTGCCGACGCTTACAGCATAGAGTTCACAGTTCCCGTTTTTTGCTTCCGTGATGGTGTTGATGCCTCTGTCATGGATACGTTTTTCAGCATGTTCGAGCCTCTCTAAAAGAGTCCGATGCTGGGTAAGGCAGATGGCTGATCCCGCCTTGGTAAACTGAAAGATGTTCCGCTCGAACGAGGCTTCTCGCGGTTCATATGAATAGGTGAAATCGCTTTCCACTATCTCTTGAGCATGCGCTACGGAGGTAACGGACCGGAGAATGACTGGGAGTGCAGACTCTTCAGAGAGCTCAAAAGCGAATTGGACCATCTCATAGGTCTGGGCGGGAGTAACGGTTTCCAACAGAGGAAGTCCGGCCCATTCGGCGAAAAGGCGGGTGTCCTGCTCCGGCATGCCGGCCTCCGCCCCGGGGTCGTCGGCAATATAGATGACAAGCCCGCCTTTAGTCCCGGAATAGGCGGTGGAGAGGACCGAATCCGCAGCCACATTGATACCCGACATTTTCATCGTAGCAAGCGCGCGTTTCCCTGCCCAGGCGGCACCTGCCGCTACTTCAAAGGCCACCTTTTCATTGGTGCTCCATTCGACATAAGGGGCGGGATCGTTCTTCTCTGCAAAGAGAAGGAGCTCGGTAAGCGCCTCGGAAGACGGAGTCCCCGGATACCCTGCGGCAACTTCCACCCCTGCGGCGAGCGCGCCGTAGGCTGCGGCTTGATTACCGATTATCATTTTTTTCATGGTTTCAGAACCTCTTTGAGGATTGAGAGAAAAGTGTCATTTTCTTTCGGTGTACCGATCGTGACCCGTATAGAGGTCGGCAGGCCGAATCCGTTGCACGGCCTGACAATCACACCCCGCTTTAGTATCTCATCGAATACCGATTTAGCGTCCCTGCCCGTGTCGAAGAGAATGAAGTTGGTGTGGGATTTGACATAATCGAGGCCGAGATCTTCGAATGTGTTATAGAATTTTTGTTTTTCCTCTCCCATCTCCTTGAGTGTAGCAGTCACATAGTCACGATCATCGAGCGCTGCAAGGGCCACCTGTTCTCCGACGATGGAAACGTTAAACGGCGGTTTGATTTGATGTATGAGTGTAATGATATCCTTGTGCCCGATTCCATACCCGATCCGTACACCTGCTAAGCCGTATATTTTTGAAAACGAGCGGAGAATAAAGAGATTCTTCATGCCGCCGTTAAACAGGTCGATTGTTTCCGGGTCGGTCTCCGGAGATGTGAAATCGATGTACGCCTCATCGACGACGACCAGTATATGTTCGGGGACCCTGCTGAGAAATGAGCGGACCGCTTCCCGTTCCTGAGCGTCCCCGGTAGGATTGTTGGGATTGCAGAGATAGATCACTTTGGTGTTGTCGGTAATCGCCTCCTCGATTTTTTTGAGGTCGATACGATAACCGTTCATGCCCGTGTAAATTGGGGTTCCCCGCATCACTTTTACGATTGTTTCGTAGAGAGGAAAGGTGACTTCCGGTATAATCGCCTCATCACCCTCTTCGATAATGGCCATGCCGAGGTTGTAGATGACCCCGTCCGCCCCGTTGCTAATAGTAATCTCATCGGCAGAACAGCCCAATTTTTCGGAGAGTTTCTTACGAAGATCTCTGCTTACCGCATCCGGATAGACATTCAATTCGTCGGTGAGTGCCGCGTACGCTTCTTTCGCCCGGGGTGATGCGCCTATAGCACTCTCGTTCGACGCCATTTTGATGATCTCTTTGAGGCCGAGCTCCCGCGCCACTTCCTGTTTCGATTTTCCCGGTACATACACTTTCGTACGCAGGGCACCGGGGTTGGCCAGTTTATTGATATCCACATTGTCCCCCTCGTAAGGTCCTCTCTGTCCATGAAACCATTACATTGCTTATTTGTCAATTGATTTTTTTATTATTGATTATTGATCAACAATTATTGATTGGAACGACCCGAAAACCCGAGTTTCTCCGAGAGCTCGGCTGCCGTCGTACTGATGATAGTGCCATAGCGTTCTATACGTGTATCGGGAATCCGTTCTTTAGGAGCGGAAATACCGATTGCGGCAACCGGGACACCGGTGTGATTGAAAATCGGTGCGGCAATGCAGCGGACACCGGCGATATACTCTTCGTTGTCTACCGCGTAGCTTCGAGATTTGATTTTCTCGAGTTCCTGTTTGAGTTCCTCAGGAGAATCGATTGACTGCGGAGTATACTTTTTAAGGGGGATTTCGAGCTGCTGCCCGAGATCGAGTATTTCAGAAAATGCTAGAAACGCTTTTCCCATTGCCGTGCAGTGGAGCGGCTCGCGACCGCCGATCTGTACATTGATCGGCGGATCTTTAGAACCGACCACTTTATCGATGAACACAGCGCTCTTTTCGATAAAGAAGGCGAGGTGGGCGGACTCGCCTGTCTCTTGTGAAATTCGTTCGAGATACTGCTTCGCCATCTGCTGTACATCGATGTGTTTCAGTATCGATTCGTACAGACCGAAAATTTTTAGGCCCAGGCTGTACTGTTTTGTTGATGGGTCCTTTCTGATGTACCCCCGCCGCTCTAAGGTGTTGCACATCCGCAGTATCGTGGCTTTGTCCCATCCCAGTTTTTTCCACAGCGCGTGAAGGGTAATGGGATACGTTTCCTGCTCGATAGTCTCGAGAAGGACGAGCCCCTTATCGAGAGAGTGGATAATCTGTGTGTTCTTGTCGCCCATCAACCAAGAATAATAGTGCCCAAACGGATTTCTTGCAATAAAAACAGTTTGACAAGTAATGGAAAGTCGGTTTATACTGTATTAAAGTTTCATAATAAGAAATAAGTTTCTGAATAGGAAATAAATTGCAAATTATTACATCTGTTAAAAAGGCGCTGGAAATTCTAAAACTGTTTCATACGGCGGGCCCGGAATTGACCCTGACCGAAATTACCGGTCAGATGGGGCTTAATAAGAGTTCGGTGTATAAGCTGGTGACCACCATGGTCGAATCCGGGTTCCTGGAAAAAGACCCCGTCACCAATCACTACAGACTGGGTCTTTTTGTGCTCGAGCTCTCGAGTAAAGTGGTTGGAAGTGATGACGTTCGCGAGCTTGCCCGTCCCGTCTTGGAACAGTTGAGCAGAACAACCGGAGAAATAATTCATCTCTCCACCCTCGAAGGAGCGGACATTGTGTACTTAGAGAAGGTGGGCCAGGCCCAGCCCCTCACTGTGGCTACAAAGATTGGGGGGAGGGCACCGGCCTACTGCTCCGCTATGGGAAAAGTGCTTCTCTCCGGGCTGAGCAGGGCGGAGCTCGAGAAAACCGTCGGGCCGGGCCCTTTCGAGCAGTATACACCGAATACCATAACCGAACTGGCCGCTTTAGAGGAGGAGCTCGATCGGGTAAGGCGGCAGGGGTACGCTATCGATGATGAGGAGGCGTTTCCGGGAATCAAATGCGTTGCTGCTCCGATACGCGATGGAAAAGAGAGGATAATAGCAGCTATCAGTGCAACGGTACCGAAACAGCGGATGGGCCCTGAGCGGACTGAAGAGCTTTGTAAGATGATAACCGATGCGGCAGAAAAAATAACCGAGAAAAACGTGTAGGAAAAACATATAGAAGGAGAAGTGTATGTCTGTTGAAAAGCTTTGTGCAGCAGTAGAAAAAGGAGATCAGGAGGCGAGTAAGAAACTGGCCCTGGAATTGATCGACAACGGGGCCGATCCATTGGAACTGATCGGAGCGTTGACCGATGTAATGGGGAAAATCGGGGAAAAGTTTTCACGCCTCGAGATTTACCTGCCGGAGATGATGATGGCGGGAGAAGCGATGAGTAGCGTAGTAAAAATCTTATCGCCGGCCCTTAAAGAAAAAGGGGGCGGAGAAAGCAAAGGGAGGATCCTCCTCGGCACGGTGAAAGGCGATCTGCATGAGATCGGAAAAAACATCGTAAAGCTGATGCTCGAAAGCAGCATGTATACCGTTAAGGACGTCGGGGTCAATACCGATTCAGTGGTATTCATCAAAGAAGCGGAGGCAATGGATGCACAGGTAATCGGTGTATCCGCATTGATGAGTACGACCCTCCCTCATCAGAAGGAGATTATTGATATTCTCAAAGAAGAGGGAATTCGAGACAAATACAAAATCGTAGTCGGAGGCGCCCCTACCACAAAGGAGTGGGCCGACGAAATCGGAGCGGACCTGTACTGCCCCGACGCCGGGTCTGCAGCATCCCTTATTTCACAAATAGTAAAATAGCAAACACCATACGAGGAGGAACATACATGTCAAATCCATATCGACTTTGGGAAATTCAACAACGGTCGTCTACCGGTCCGTTCTGTGATGAAAACGATTTTCTGCCCAAGATTTTTGCACCGAAGTTGCAGGAACTGATAAAGAAATACGAAATTACGTACGACCCGAATACTTCCGTACCCTCAGACGATAATCTTGCCGACAGGGTATGGCAGGCGGGGTTCGAATTGTTTCAGGAGGTGGGGTTGTACAACACGGACACCCACCGGATCATCAAACTGTCCGCCGATGAAATAACAGAAGCGCTGTATCAGGCTAGTGACCGGTACTGGGTGGGAGCGGGTAAAGACGCGGTGCTGTGGAAACACCGTCAGGTAGAAGACAGAGAGCCCCCATTCTGCCTCTACAGTCCCGACTGCACCATCGACGAGGAACTGTTTTATTCGATGTGTTTGGCCTATATGCAGGAGCCGCTTCTCGACGGGTTCTGCGCTCCTATTTTAGAGGATGCCATGGGGCAGAAAATCCGCTCCGCTTCTCCTTTAGAGATAAACGGCTGTACCGAACACATCTACAAGATGCGGCTCGCCGCCAAACAGGTGGGAAGGCCGGGGACCTTTTTCGTGGCCGTGGGAACCGCGGAACACGACAGCGGCCAGATTGCCGTCTCCAACAATGAGTGGGGGGTGCGGCAGACCGATGCCAGGATCATCGGAACACTCACCGAGTTCAAAACGGCGGACACGCTGCTGAACCGGGTAGTGCACTGCAGTCAGTACGGCTGCTATTCCGGAAACCTAACCGGTGCCATTTACGGAGGCTGGTGCGGCGGGCCGGAAGGGGTGGCCGTGGCAACTGTGGCATACAGCTTGAACGGTCTCTGCATATACGGTGCGATTTTTAATCAGCATTTCCCGTTTCACCTCAACTACGGGTCCAATACAACCAGGGAGCTGCTCTGGCCGATAGCAGTGTCGGGCCAGGCCATGGCGAGAAACAGCAAACTGCTCTATACTTCCAACGGATTCGCAAACGCGGGACCGATGACGGAGATGGTATTCCGGGAGACCGCCTGCCACGCCTTAGTCTCCACGGTCAGCGGATGGCACCTGTGGGAAATGGCATCTACGAGAAACAAGTACCGAAACCGGGCAACACCGCTGGAAGCACGGATCGGTATGGAAGTAGGCCATGCCGCAGCCCGGCAGGGAATAACCAGGGAGCAGGCGAATGAGATCGCCAACAGGATGCTGGCAAAGTATGAGGAGCATGCCGCGGATGCGCCGATGGGCCTCCAGTATCAGGAGTGCTACGATGTTGCGAAGGGACTGCCCACCCGGGAGCATCTCGACATGTTCAGGAAAATTAAAGATGAGATCGCTTCGATGGGGATTGACTTCCCTTACTAAACAGAGCCGAACCGGAGAAAAATTATGAGAATTGATTCGATTTTGAAAAAGACGTTGGGGCTTACCATTTTAACTGATGACCAGTGTGAAGAAATCCATCTGGCTTCTCTGGAAGTGCTGGATAGCATAGGAGTAAAGGTGTACGACGAGGAAGCGCTTGAACTGCTCCACGGAGCAGGGGCGAGAATAGACGGAAACCTCGCCCGTATTCCGGCATGGATGGTCCAGGAAGCGCTTGCTGCGGCCCCCTGCAGAGTACCAATAGGAGATAGAAACGGAAACCGGGCCATGCTTCTCGAAAAAGGACGGAGTTATTACGGGACCGGATCGGACACTCAGACCACGATTGATATCTATTCCGGCGAACGGCGGGAGACGACTAAACAGGATGTGGTGCATGCAGCCACATTGATCGACGCTCTCGAGCAGATCGATTTCGCAATGTCTATGGCCATCGCTTCAGATGTTCCGGTATCGAGTTCATACCTGCATCAGTTCGAAGCAATGCTCATCAATACTACCAAGCCGTTTGTATACACTGCCGAACACAAACAGGATGTCCTCGATATGATCGAGATCTCCGAGATCGCAGCGGGGGGCGCTGAAGCCCTGCAGCAGAATCCGTTTATGATTCTCTACTCCGAACCCTCTTCTCCCCTCAAACACACTGAAACCGCGCTGCAGAAAACCCTCCTCTGTGCCGAGAAGCGACTGCCGGTGATGTACATTCCCGCGATTATGCTCGGGGCGAGCGGGCCGGTAACCTCGGCAGGTTCGATAATCGTTGCCAACGCGGAGGTCCTCTCCGGCCTGGTCATGCATCAGCTCAAGGCGAAAGGGGCACCGTTTATCTACGGCGGGAGTGCACCGCCCATGGACATGCGGACGACAATCTGCTCGTACGGAGCGCCGGAGGCGATCTTAAACGACGCGGCGATTATTTCCATGTCCCGGTATTACAACCTTCCTGATTTTTGTACCGCCGGCTGCACCGACTCACAGTCGTTCGATCAGCAGGCGGGACTCGAGGCGGCCTTCAGCATGCTGCTGTTAGGTCTTGCCGGAGGGACCCTGATCCACGATCTCGGCTACATGGGGGCAGGGATGACTTCGAGTATGGAGATGGTGGTGATGACCAACGAGATCGCTTCGATGGTCCGGCACGTGATAGGGGGCGTGGAGATCTCTCCGGTTACAAAAGCCATGGAAGTGATAAGAAAGGTCGGTCCGGGGGGTGACTTCCTCTCCGAAGACCACACCTTCGAGAATTTTAAAGAGCACCTACACTTCTCCGAGCTGCTCAACCGGTGGGGATATGAGGGGTGGAAAAACGAAGGCGGGCTCGATTTCGGAGAACGGGCTAACCGGAAGGTACGGGAGATTATCGAGCACCACACCCCTGAGCCGCTGCCGCCGGAAGTGGAAAAAGAAATACACACCATTATTGACAGGAGGGAGAAGCATTAGTAGTATACGTGGACCGTGGAGATGATCCTCGACATCGATCTCACTAATGGCGCTATTTCGACCCGCCCCTTTTCTGAAGCGCTGGTCCGGGAATGCCTCGGAGGGTTCGGCTTCAATACCCGCTATCTCTATAAACACCTCGCCCCTGAAACGGTGCCGTACGGTCCTGATAACATCCTGGTCTTGAGTTTAGGTCTTTTAACCGGTACTGCCGCACCATCCTCCTCCCGCGTCCATATAAGCGCGCGTTCACCGCTTTCCGGGTTCATGGCCAGTTCCAGTGTCGGAGGCTTTTTAGGGGTAAGACTGCGCATGCTCGGCATTGCGGCCCTCGTTATCCGGGGGCGGGCTTCCCGTCCGGTGTACCTCGAGATTAATGAGGACGGCCCTGCCATAGAAGACGGGACTGAGCTCTGGGGCCTCGATACGAGGGAAACCGATGCCGCCCTCCGGGAAAAACCGGGTAATGCAAAGGCGGAAACTCTCACTATCGGTCCGGGGGGCGAACATCTTGTCCGCTACGCCTGTATCATGGCGGGTACCGACCATGCGGCAGGGCGCACCGGTCTCGGTGCGGTAATGGGATCTAAAAATCTCAAAGCTATCTGTATAGCCTGTGAGAGAAAACCTGCTAAACCCTCTCCCGAGGTGTTAAACATTACCAAAGAGTACATCCGAAGTATTAAAGCAAGTACCTCGCGGTATGAAGATTACTCCGAGCGGGGAAGTGCTGGTGACATCATCGAAATAAACGAGATGGGAGTGCTCGGAACGCGGAACTACCGAGGTTCGTTTTTAGAAGGAGCGGAGCGGATCGACGGAAGGGCGTATGCCCCCTACATTACCCGCAAAACGAGCTGTTATCGCTGTCCCGTCCACTGCAAAGCCGAGGTCGAATTGAATGCGGGTAAGCACAAAGGTTTTACCGGCGGAAGACCTGAATATGAAACAGTTATCGGCATCGGGTCCCTCTGCGGGTTGGATGACCCGGAAGCGGTGGTCTATCTCTCGAACCTGAGCAACATACTCGGTCTGGATACCATCTCCACAGGGTCGGTTATCGCATTTGCTATGGACCTCTACGACCGCGGAATTATTACCGCTGAGGACACCGACGGTATTGATCTGCAGTGGGGGGATGCGGAAGCGATGGAGAAGATGATGTACCGGATCGCTTCACGAAAGGGTTTCGGTGATGTGCTGGCTGAGGGGGTGTTGCGTGCATCTGAAAAGATCGGCAGGGGGGCCGAGCAGTACGCCTATCATGTCAAGGGAGTGGAAATCTACGGTGCCGATCCCCGGGGTATGATGGGTACGGCACTTGCCTATGCGGTGAGTCTCCGGGGCGGAGATTTTACCAGTGTGTATCCTGTACCCGAGTTCCGTTACACAGCCGAACGGGCGGAAAAAGAGTTCGGGACAAAAAAGGCCGTGGACCTTGCCGCTACGGAAGGCAAGGGTGCATTAGTCAGCTACAGCATGATCGTGAGTGCCGTAATCGATTCTCTCGGTATCTGTAAGGTGCCTGCCCTTTCCATTGCAGGCCACTTCGATTTGACCCGGGAGGCCGCCCTGGTCAACGCTCTTACCGAGTTCGAGTTTGACGTATCTGAATTGCTCTCCATCGGCGAGCGTATTATCAATATGGAAAAGCTGTTCAATCTCCGCTTCGGCGCGGCAGCCGGAGACGATACTCTCCCCGAGATATTTTTGAAGAAGCCGATCGAAGCAGGCCCCTCACGCGGAGGGCGGGTGGACCTGAAACCGATGGTCCGGGATTTTTACGAAGCCATGGGCTGGGACGAAAAGGGTATTCCGACTGGGAAAACGCTGGAGAGGCTGGG
>CAZKZZ010000070.1:0-16932 GCA_964557375.1 uncultured Spirochaetales bacterium
GCGGAAAGGTCGAGAGAGAGCAGCTCCTTCGGTATCTCCTCTAAAAACCGCGAAGGTGAAAAATGCATCCTCTTTCCCCACAACCGGCGGGACCTGCAGGAGGTAAGATACAGTTCTTCCTTTGCTCTGGTCAGACTCACGTAGAATATTCGCCGCTCCTCTTCGAGGTCTTCTTCCAGTTCGCTGCGGAAACCGGGAAACAGCCCCTCCTCGAGTCCTGTGATAATGACCCTGTCGAACTCCAGACCTTTGGTGTTATGCATGGTGATGAGCGTGACCCCGGAGGGCTGCTCCTCCTCCCGTGCGGCAATCCGGGAACGGTCGAGCTCCACAGCCTCGAGAAACTCTATCAACCCCTCCCTTCCGTTCGGGTACTCGGCTGCCGCGTTGACCAGCTCCTCTAGATTGAGCGCTTTCTGGGTATGGCTTATTTTGTCCTGTTCGAGATGATACTCTAAGATTCCGCTCTCACGCACCACAGCTTCTACGAACTCGGCTAAGGGGCGTTCTTCGAGCTCAACCGATACGGTTTCCGCGACATGCAGAAACTCTTTAACTCCGCGGGCCGCCTTGGACGATAAATCAGGGAGAGCTCTCCGGCAGCTCTCGATCAAATTGCCCCGCGCTTCGAGAGCACGCGCGATAATTTTTTTGAGACTTGCCGCTCCGATACCCCTCGTCGGTTTGTTTACGACTCTCCGGAAGGCGATTTCATCGTTCGGATTAATCATGAGAGTCAACAGGGCAAGGGCGTCTTTGACCTCCTCCCTGCTGTAGAAGGAGAGCGAACCCACGAGACGGTAGGGAACATCGTGCCTGCTGAAATAAATCTCGAAGGCGCGGGATTGGGCATTTGTCCGGTAGAGAATTGCTGTAGATTCGGCGGGGGCCGAACGGACGAGCTCCGCGCAGTACGCGACCTCCTGCTCTTCGGTTTCGAAAAAGCGTACAACCGCTTTGTTTCCCCCCTTTTTCCGGGTCCAGAGCCGCTTTCCCAATCTCCCCCGGTTATGTTCTACCACTGAGGAGGCAACATCCAATATCGGCTCGGTGGAGCGGTAATTCTCCTCGAGCCTGATAACGGTCGTACCGGGGAAAATGTCGGGAAATTGAATGATATTCTGTACCTCTGCTCCCCGAAACCGGTAGATGGATTGATCATCATCACCGACCACGCAGAGGTAAGTACTTCGGCCCGCGAGCCGTTTCAGCAGCTCGAACTGGGCGACGTTGGAATCTTGATATTCATCGACCAATACCGCCCTGAACCGCTGATGGAGCCTGTTCAATATCTCGGGATTGTTGTCTAAAAGCTCGATACACCTCGCGATCAGATCCCCGAAATCAGCGTTACCGAGTTCCCGCAGCTTCTCATTGTAGGCTGCATAAATCGGAGGGAATTCCGGGTCTGAGGTGATGGAGAGGAGATTATCTTCCGGTGTAAGCGCGTAATCTTTTGCGAGACTGATCATCTTCGCGTACGGTTTGAGTTCGTTTCGCTTTCTCTTTTCGTAGATAGTGCGCAGGAGGGTTATCATGTCCTCATCATCGTAGATAGTAAACGAGCGTTTCATCCCGATTGCGGCCCCGTTTCTTCTCAAAAGCCACGCGCCGAACGAGTGAAACGTGCGGACCAGCACCCCCGAAGCGCGCGGGGCCATATCGATTACACGGTTGTGCATTTCCGCGGCGGCCTTATTCGTAAAGGTCACTGCGAGGATCGACGCGGGATTGTACTGTTTCTGCTCGATCAGATAGGCGATTTTCGTCGTTATCACCCGGGTTTTACCCGATCCGGCACCCGCGAGTATGAGAAGCGGTCCGCCCTCGTGTTCAACCGCCTCCCGCTGGGCTTTATTCAGCTGTTTTATATATGGAGGAAGATTCTCGTTCATACGCTTGTATCTTAATGGGAACCCGTCTCCGCGTAAACAGGGTACGCCTCGAAGTCGATTCCGTTACGTCTCGTAAGGCTACACCGGAGCACATCCCCCGGTGCGGCCCGCTCCGAGTGGACGACGATCATACTGTCTACCTCAGGTGCTTGAAAATACGCCCTTCCCAATACCAACGCTTCTCCTGCTATCCGTTCTTCGACCAGGACATCGAGCTCCGTCCCCACAAATCTGTCGATCTGCCGGCTCATGATGTCCAGCTGCCGTGCTTCGATCTGTTTTTTCCGTCTCTCGCTCTTAGGGGCAGCGATGAGGTGTTTTAGCCTTCCTTCCATGGTAAAAGCCGCGGTACTCTCTTCTCTCGAATAAGAGAACACACCGAGCCATTCGAAACGGGCGCGTTCCTGGAACCGGAGAAGTTCCGCAAAATCAGTTCCCCGTTCGCCGGGGAATCCGACGAGAAAGGTGGACCGGAGTACGGCATCGGGTAAGGTAGACCGAATCCGGCGGATAAGGTCGAGATACTGTTCCATCGATCCCGCCCGGTTCATCCGGGTAAGAATATCCTTTGACGCGTGCTGAAACGGAAGATCGAAATAGGGGAGAATCCTGGGGTCGCTCAAACAGAGTTCAGGGAGCCGGTGAGGGAAATTGTCCGGGTGAATGTAGAGAAGGCGAACCCAGAATTTTCCTTCTAAGCCGGAGAGCTTTTCGAGCAGGTCGGGGAGCTCGCTTTTCCCGCGGTCCCTGCCGAATGATCCGAGGTCCTGGGCGATAAGATTGAACTCGAAGGTCCCCCGTTCGAGGAGCCGCTGAACCTCATCGATAATGTCGGGAATGGTCCTGCTTACCAGCCCCCCCCGGATAATCGGGATAGCACAGTAGCTGCACCTGTTGTCACACCCTTCCGCGATTTTAACGTATACGGAGTTAGTTGAGGAGAAAAATGAGTTCCGGCGCAGACGAGGAGTCTCCCTCTCGGGAAAGAACACGACCGGTCCGCCTTCCGAGACTGCCGTCACGGTTTCCGGTATTCTGTGGGGGGCGCCGTTGCCCGCAACTCCGTCGAGTTCGGGAAGTTCCCGCAGCAGGTCCTCTTTGTACCGCTGGGAGAGACAGCCGGCCATCACGATCCTGCTCTCCGGGCAGCGGTTCCGGAGCTGAATGACTGTCTCTATTGATTCTTGTTTTGCAGACTCGATAAATCCGCACGAGTTTATAATGATGAGATCAGCTTCTTCCGGTTCTCCTGTTCTGCGATACCCGGCATCGCGTAATGCACGGTCCATAATCTCGGCATCGACCTGGTTCTTTGCGCAGCCTAAATTTTCTATAAAATAGGAGTTAATAGACCGGGATAACCTGGAGCTGGTATTGGCCCGAAGCTTCATCCTGATTCCATGTGATTAATTTTGTGATAACCTCGCCCGGTCTGCCCAAGGTAACATCCTCTCCGGCTATATCGGTTTTTACCGAACCGGCATTGGAGAGCCATAGATGGATCCGCCTGCTTGCTTCGAGCCGGAAGGTCTCTCCCTTGTGAAAGTACCGTTCTTCCCGAACGCGGTCATCGGAGACGTACCGAAGCAGACAGTAGCCGCGGAACACCATATTGAGGGTGATTGGTTCGGGCCGGGGCGCCTCTGTGATAACCATGAGTGTCTGCTTACGCGAGTTGACGTCGGTAGAGCCTAAAGAAGCGGTCGTCATCCGGGTGTCACTATCCGCAGACGGTCCGCCCGGTTCTCCGCTTTCAGGGCCCAGCCTGTCTGTTGCAGGCTGCTCTTCTTCTCCGCCGGAGGCACGGGCTACTGAAGCCTGGGTAAACTTATCGAACCGCAGCACGACACTCTGCTGTTCATCTTCGTTTTCCAAATCCCGCAAGTAGACCAAAATATCTTCTTTTCCGTCTCCGTTTAAATCGAGCCGTTTCTCTTCTCCGAGTTTCAATGAGGTCTCTTCGACAGCAGTTTTCAGCGTTAACTCATCAGAAACCTCGAGAAGTTGAATTGGAGCTTCTTCGCCGTTGAATGTAATAAGCACGGAATCACCTTCGAGAAAACGGCGTTCGAGAATTTCATCGTTCATCTCGTAGATAGTGCCCTCGGTCTCAGCGATACCGATTGCATCTTTTTCCGCTGCCGCAGTACCTTTACCGCCGCCTAAGGGCAGCAGGTCGGGGAGAAAGATGATCCCTGCAGCGATTAATCCGCCGATGACAATCACGATACCAACGATAAGACCCAACGGACCGCGGGACTTTTTTTCGATCAATTCTTCCATCGGAACAGGCTGTTCCTGAATTTTGAAGTTTTTATATAAACCGATGATCTCGTCGGATTTGAGCCCGAGATACTCCGAATACGTACGCAGAAAACCGATGAGGTACGGTTCTCCGGGAAATGCATCAAAATCTTCTACTTCGAGAGCTTCGATATACCGTTTGGCAATATTGGTATCTCGAGCAATCTGTTCGATCGAGTAACCGAGCTCTTCCCGTTTCGTTTTTAGTTTTTCACCGATTGATTCCATTTAAAAATCCGGTTCAAAAAGAAAATTCTCAAAGATATTTGCTGACGCGGGAGATTCATATTCGAATCTTGCCTCAGGGATATTCTGATTGATCATAATATCATTAAAATCAAACTGAATTTCTTCATAATCAACAGTAACACCAATTATCCGGCGAATCAAGCCGTTCTCTCCGATAGATAGTTCGAGCTGTCTGAACCCCTCATCCGTTGAGCGCCAGGTAAGGTTTAATTTTACAACCATTTCGTCGCTGCCTTCATCGAGGGGCACAGGATCAGGGTCGACTGCGTACGCGACACTGTAGTTATTTTTCAGCATCTGGAGTCCCTCTTCACTCGCCATGCTCATCATCGAAGCACTGCTGCCCTTTTTGAGCGGTTGGTTCATAATCACACTGTGGCGGGGAATATAAATTGTCAGCGCCTTGCCGTCGATAGCAAGCACCTGCTCTTCCGGCTGGGTAAAATCAATGCGGAGCAGGTTGGGCTGCTTATAATAAATGGTGCCTTCCATCACCTCGTCTTCCTGGGTGATAATTATCTCCGCCTGGTAATCCTCGATCTGTCCGTATTGAACAGATATGGTGTCGAAATAATTTTCCGCGGTAAGCATTTCTTCTTGAGCAATTATCGGCGATGATAGATATAGGAACAGAAAAACGGTTAGATGGAGAAATCGATATATATTCAAGGTTTCACTTTTCAGTTTCTGTTGAGATACTCTTATCATACACGTACAATTCGCTTTGTCAAGTAAACCGGAAATCGGCCTTTGAAACGGCTCTCAGCTCTCTTCCACATATGAGAGAAGCAGGTAGCGGAGATAATCACTTTCGAGGGAGAGAAACTCATTGCAGTGCGGGCAGTAAAACCGCTTGTCTTTGACCCATTTCGAGGCGCAATCGATGCAGTAGACCCGCCCGCAGGAGGGGCATTCGCCCGCCGGGGCCTCTCCCGGCGGTTCTCCGTACAACCGCACCTGCGGCGGTGGCTCGACCGTACGATCGACAACCCATTTTCTGCCGCATTCTGCACAGGTGATGGTCACCTCCAGTTTGTCCATCACGTTTTCGTAGAGCTGCTGTTCCTTCGAGCCGGCCGGTCTTTCCGGCATCCGTTCGAGAAGCTCTTTCGCCTTTTCGTACTCCGCCTTGGTATAATGGAAGTCGGCCAGATTGACCGTCCCTTCTCTATGACCAGGATCACGTTTCAGGCACTCGATATACGCCAATCTCGCCCGATCGGCCTCGCCCTTTATACGGGCAATGTTGCCGATAAGGTTATACACTCCGGCTGCACCCGTTTTATCGTCTCGTTCGTCCAAAATCTCTGCGGCTTTCGTTATCAGTTCTTCCGCACGGTTTATTAAATTCAGTTCGATATTTGCTGCACCGCAATTTTCGAGAAATACGGGGTTCTCGGGTTCCAACGCCAATGCTTTTTCATAATTGGATACCGCCTCTTCGTACAATCCCTCCTCCGATAGAAGATTACCGAAGAGATTGTAAGCAGCCGCGCGTCCTTCCTGTTCTTTTAATAGTGAAAACGCTTCTTCTTTTCTCCCTGTCCGGTAGAGAGCATGGGCGTAATTGAGCAGGAGGTCCTCTTCCGCGGGACGTGCATCTACCGCTTTTTCGAAAAACTCTACAGCTTTCCGCGGGTCTCCCGCATCGAGATAACAGAGTCCGGCCAAATTTGCAACCCAGGGGTCTTCCGGTGAGAGTTCGAGAGCTTTTTTGAGCGGATTATCTGCCGGTAAACTCTCGACCGGACCGCCGTCGACTAACGTTTCGTCCATCAGGTAGCGGTTTTCGGCCAGCCGCAGCCAGTACAATCCGAACTCCGGCTCCAGCTCTACGGCCTTTTTGAAATAGCGGTCCGCCTCCTGCCGGTCCCCTCTGCGGGCGAGAAGCAGGGCGAGAAGAAAGAAAACCGCGCTGTCGCTGTAACCCGTTTGACAAAGCTCGAGAAACAGCTCTTCGGCCCTGTCGAACGCTCCCTCATGAAAGAGCATCTTCCCGTGCAGCGCTTTCACCTCGAGATTATTATTATCGAGCTCATCAATTTTGGGGATGATTCCGGTGAGATCGTCATACGCTTCTTCTCTGAACAGAAGCCTGGATGCAGTAAGGTAATACGTAAAGGCTTCCTCTCTCCTGTCGAGCATTTCGAGAGCACGCGCGATGTTCACTGAAAACAGGGGCATTTCCGGTTCGTAGTCAACCGCGTTTTTATACGCTTCGTACGCCTTTTGCCAATTACCCAGACCGTATTCGGCATTCCCCAATATGTTCCAGAGAACTGAACTCTCCCCTATCTTTTCCCGGTTTTCTTCCAGAAAGTTTCTGCAGTCGAGGAGCCGATTCGTGAGGTAGAGAATTTCCGCTTTTCCAATGAACGCTTCGCGCAGTCCGGGCGAAAGCTCGAGGGCCTGCTCCATACTCTCGAGTGCTTCCTCGAGCAGATTCAGGTTCATGAGGCTGTCTCCGAGAATCACATAATCCGAAGCATCGAGACGCTTCTGCTGGGCGGCTTTCTTAAGTTGTATTGCCGGAACGGTATATTGCCCCTGGTTGTAGAGGGAGCGGGCGAACCGTATTCTCCGCTCCGGGTCCGCCGGGATGTAGTTGTTCCACCGGTAATGTTCGGTCTCGAGACGGAGGGGCCGCGACTCCACTTCTATTCTGCGGAGGTAAAACCGGGCGGTCTCAGCCTCATTATAATTCTGACCCGCAAAACAGATACCGCCGCTTTCGATCATATCACTTTCCAATTCCGCGAGCCACTCCTCATCCAAGAAAAAGGAAAAGTGGTTGGCCCGCACGATTATACGCAGTGTAAACACCGTTTCTTCAGGAAGACCGCAGTAGGTCCAGGGGATGAGCGAGATAGGATTCCCATTGAATACTACATCGAATCGGAAATATCCCCGGTTCGATACAAGAAAATAGTAGAAATTATCATCATTGACCTGTTTGAGAAGAAATCCTGTGGATGAATACGGATTGTTCGGATCAAATTCGAGTTCCGCGTTTACCATAAAATCGCGATAGCGGTACCACGGATCTTTGATCCAGGCAAACAGATTCGGTTTCTTCAATGTGAGAGCGAGGGCACCCTCCCTGATAACGCCCGCGTATTTTTCGGTATCCTGCTCCTCGAACCGATACTTCTTTTTTCTCTTTTCCGGAAACGGGAGGGCAAGCACCTTTGCAAGCGGAGAAAAGGTTGTCTCCCAGTGCTCGTCCACGAGGTCATCTCTATCATGTTTTGTTCTTCTAAGAAAGGAAAGCATCGTTGCCAAGTATACGAATGGAATTAGTTTCTATCAAGCCGATGTGGTGAAGTCATTATTCTTCTTCGAACTCCTGCAGCTGGTCCCGAATGAGTGCGGCGCGTTCATACTCCTCAGCATCTATCGCTTCTTTCAATTCACGCTTGAGCTGTTCTACCGGATCCTCTTTCTTCTCGAGTACTTGTTTTAAAGCGACCCGCAGATAATTGAGAGATCGTATCTTCTCGAACTGAAACGCGGGGGTATCGATTTCCGGCATCTCTTTTATCTTGGCAATCGCGTTTTCCAGTACCTCCCTCGCCGCTGCATTGAGTTCCTCTTGAAGAGAAACCATTGCTCGGGCAATTGCATTTACCCGGAGTATATACGGTTGATACTGGAGTATTGCGTTTGCTTCCTCTCTGTCTTCGGCATGATTATCGACCAAATGACACAGTTTTAAATTGTGGTCGGTGTCCCGAATCGTCCTTGCATAGTCGCCGATCTGAAATAAATGGAGATACCTGTAGTAGATAATGACCCCCTCATTTTGAAGAAGCTGCAGGTCTTCTTTGGAAAGTACGAACCCTTCTCCATCCGGATGTTTCTGTTCAAAGGTTGATTTCTTCTCGAGCATTTCTTCTAAAACCGTCTCTTTACCATAGGGCCGTTTTCCGTCCGGTCTGCCGTCGAGTTCATACTGTTCCAGACCTAAAGGCTGACGCACCTGCATAATTTTTCGTCCGTCATCCGCGGTAATAATCCGTATGGTATTGTCCGGGTCGTATTTCCAATTTTTCAATATGTCGGATATATCATCAGACATTCGCGGCGCATCTCCTCTTTTATTAATAATAATCAATTTTGTATTAAATTTCTATTGTATGAATTGATATATCCGGCAGGAGCATCTAAGATACCCTTATGAGCACAATGCATGTCATTTCTTTAGGCGGTTCTATTATAGCTCCGGATAGAGTGGATACCGGTTTTTTAAAAGGGTTTGATGCACTTATACGGGAGTATCTGAACACGTATACCGATGCACAGCTCGTCCTGGTTACCGGCGGGGGAGGTCCGGCCCGCACCTACCAGCAGGCGTATCGTGACATTACCCCCGCTGCGGGAGGTGATGAGCAGGACTGGATAGGAATTGCCGCGACCAGACTCAATGCCCGCCTGTTGAAGGCAATTTTTCATGATTTCTGCACCCAGGATGTGGTGACAAATCCCTATGAAGTAAATACCGTAGAAGAGCGTATTCTCATTGCAGCGGGCTGGAAACCGGGGTTTTCAACCGACTTCGATGCGGTGGTCTTAGCTGAACGGCTCGGCGCACCTGTTGTTATCAATCTCTCCAATATTGCCAAGGTGTATTCGGATGATCCGAAAACAAATCCTGATGCGGAACCGATCGACTCGATCAGCTGGGAAGATTTTCAGGCAATCGTAGGAGAAGAGTGGGTACCCGGCAAGAATGCTCCTTTCGATCCTGTGGCAACAAAGCGGGCAAGAGAACTCGGTCTTACCGTTATCGTTGCAGACGGGAAAAATCTCGATAATCTGCGGGCCATTCTTTTCTCTGAGGACCGATTTGAAGGGACGGTAATCGGGGCCTCGTAAGTACTGTACTCTCAAGCATCGTAAGCCATCTCGAGCACAGTGAGAGCATCATCAGTCTCCATCTCTACAGGATTATAGATAAGGGATGCATCCCCTAATGCAATCTGGGCAATATCCTTGAGATTTTCAATCGATATACACCCTGTCTCTTTCAGCGTTCTCGGGATTGCTGCTGCCTTGTAGAGCTCTTCCTTCATCTCGCGCAGATATGCAATGACCCGTTTGCCCCGGTCATACATCGGAACAGTCGCGTACGTTTCAGGACCGGATAGGTAGAGAAGAAGCTTGCCGACCGCCTCGCCGTAGGCCCGTCCGGCGTGCTTCATGTTATATTCGAGCACAAAGGGCAGGAGAATATTCATAGCCACTCCGTGAGGTACACCGCAGAGAGAACCGACACTGTGCCCAAGGGTGTGTACCATCCCCACCATAGAATTCGAGAAAGCCGCACCGGCCATGGTTGCTGCCAGGGCCATATTGTACCGTCCGGTTTTCTGCTTCGGTTTTTGTACGACATTCGGCAGATGTTCTGCAATCAGAGAGACCGCCGCTGTACTGTACGCGTCACTGAGCGGGTTCTTTGCCAGACAGGTATATGCTTCGATTGCATGGGTGAGAGCGTCCATACCCGAGGCTGCCGTCATATACGGGGGGAGACTCATCGTCATTTCCGGATCGATGACAGCAACATCCGGAAGCAGATATGGAGATGTGAATAACAGTTTTCTCCCCAGCTTTTTATCGGTTATAACCGCCACAAGGGTGACCTCCGAGCCGGTACCTGCAGTTGTAGGAATGGCTATCAAAGGATTGAGCCGTTTTTGGATTATGCCGGCCCCCACAAACTCATGCAGATCTTTGCTGTTGTAAGAGACAAGAATGTTTGCAGCCTTTGCCGTGTCGAGAACTGAACCTCCGCCGATTGCCAGGAGAGAATCACAACCGTTTTGACGGTAGAGATCGGCTACCAGAGAGACCGTTTCGACGGACGAGTCCGGCGGTGTTTCATCGAACTGCGCCCCTACGGTCACCTGAGAATCTTTGATCCCGTCAAAAAGTGTGTCCACCAATCCCGCTCTCCTGACACCGGCATCGGTGATCAATAAGGGCCGTTTCGAACCGGCGAGGGAGAGTTCAAAAGGGATATGTGCAACAGCCATATCCCCCGCGAGTATTTTTGTAGGAGCAAAAAACTCAAAGTACTGTTCCATATGCGACTCCAGATTTATCCTAATAGAATTCTCGTATACAGTATCAGCCGGCGGAGCTGTTTTTTAAAAAACGGTATCGGCTGTAACCGCTTTACAGCCCGCTTCGCCAAAAATTGGGGAAGCAGATACTGCTCGAGGAGAGAAAGGGAACGAACAACGGCAAGCGAGAAGGGAAGATCTCCTTTGACCACCATGCGGTTGGAAGCAAAGGCTCGGGCCGTATGTTCTTTAAAGGTAAATACAATACAAGCATCGATTATGCTTTTGAATTGTATCTCGAGATCAACCGGGCCGAAATATCGATTTGCGCGGAGCAGCTGCCATGCATCGTTTTCCGTTTTTCTCAACGCCATTCGCGGTCCGTCCGGCCACACGTTCATCCCGAAGGTGTAGCCCTGCGGGAACCCGTCCATTTCCCGGCCCAATCTTTCATCGAGTGTCGGGGCGGCCCGAAATGCCCTTCCCACGATCCACATCATCACCTGAATATAGAGGGACGCAATCGGTTTTTTACCCGGCTTTATTTCTTTATACGCTGCAAGCTTCTCCATGACGCGTTCCCGTTCATCCTGCTTTGCCCTGATTCCCATTTTTCGAAGCTCCCCGCTCCGCGGAATTCCGTTTTTCGAGTATTTGCGCTTTTTATAATACGCGCTCACCAGCTCTTCTAACGGGACCGGAGGAGTATACCCCTCTTCATTCGGCTGCGCAGTCATGAAACGGCCGGGAAGGGTATCATCTTTTTTTGCCGCCCCTTCTCTCGTATTCATGTAACGCTCCAAAAGATGAATTCGTTTCCCCGCCCTGATAAAATCTTTTTTTGAGCAGGAGATCCCGGTAACGGATTCGAAAAAATCGCTGTACAAGGACCAGTCCATCATGTTCATGGAGATATTCGGAAAAAAAGTCATCGAAAGCTGAAGGAGAAACTTCGGCACATATTTGGGGACCGCCGGTTCCATGAGATAGGCGAACGCGGTAAAGGCGCATGTGTGCAAAGAGTTTATTCCGTTGTAGAGATTTTCGAAGAAAACGACCCAGTCAGGCTTCGCCCGCGTCGACAACGGCTTCATGAGTCCGTAGAGGCACTCGAGGGACACCGGATACGCGGAAAGGTGACACCCTCCTCTATTTGCCACAGCATAAGAGAGGGCCTGCCCCCAGGCACTGCCGGGGTGATACGCCGATAATTCGAGACCTTTGACCTGAATGGCAAACTCTTTGCCGCCGTACCGCTCGGCAAGACGTTTGCTTCCGTCAGCGTACTCCCTTCCCTTCCCCCTGCGATGAGCGATCGATCGGATCTGCCTCAAAATACCCGAGGTAGATCCGAACTTTAGGGATGTTGTAAGGTAGCCCTTCTCTCCCGCTTCCATAACATACCCGAGTGTGCCGCCGGTAGAGATCGTATCCATCCCCATTTCACCGCAGAGATCACTCGCTTCAGTGATAAAATCGGGATCAAAAATACCGAGGTTGGGACCGATCAATCCTACCGTTTCATACTCCGGTATTTTGTGTTCGACTCCGCTCCCGTCGGTCCCCTTATGGCCGCACAGAATGCTGCAGGGCCTGCACGTCCAGGGTTTGGATTGGTACTGTTCGGCCATCCGCTGTCCTGAAACGGCATCAGCTTTGGGATGATTTTTGCCTTGAAAGTTATGTACCGGCAGCAACCCGTTTTCATTACAGATATGTACATTATAGGCGGTACCGTAATTTCTGAAATGGTCGGAGGTGAACTCATTCTGTTTGATAAAACTAAGGGCCTTCTTCTTGGCCTGCTCGAACTTCGTTTTGCGTTTCGGTGTAATGGTGTAAATGCCTCCGCGTGCTGCTACGGCTTTGAGGTTCTTGGACCCGAATACGGCCCCCATTCCGCCCCGTCCTAAAAACCGATGTCCGGAGGCAATATTGGCGTAAAGCACCTTGTGTTCACCGGCCGGACCGATAACACAAGCTCCGTCCCTCTCAGAAAGATCGAGTGCGGCTTGGGTCTCGCTTGTGGTCTTTCCCCACAAACCTGACCCGTCCCTTATGTGTACGTTTTCTTCGGTAATTTCGATATACACGGGAGCATCCGCCTTTCCGGTAATGATAAGACCGTCAAACCCCGCAGTTTTCAAGGCCATCCCGAATGGTCCGCCGCACGAGGAAGAAGTAAAGAGACCGGTCAAGGGGGATTTGGTAACACCGGACCATCGGCCGGAACAGGGGGCGCCGGTGCCGAGGAGTACTCCTAAAAATAAGGCGATAACATTTTTTTCAGAGAGCGGGTCGACCCCAGGCTCCATCCGGTCATAGAGCATTTTAAGGGCCAGGCCTTTCCCGCCGAGGTATAATTTTCGGTCTTCCGGTGTAACCGTTACGGTTTCTACGTTGCCGGTGGAAAGGTCAATTTCTATGAACGTATCCGAAGTGCCGTATATTGTCTCCACCGTATTCGATATATCCATGTTTACTCCTGCCCCCAATGCCATAACGGCGTAAAATCCGAAGAGGGGAATACCGTATCGTGGTTAAAATCAGGAAGCCACTCTGTAGTACCGGAGAGCTCCTGAATAAAGCCATCCTCGATATCGTAATCATCGAGCATAGCGAGCACCATATTATACTCCCTGCGGGTAATCTTTCGAAAGGGGATATGGTGTTTTTCGTGCCACGATTTTGCGGCCCCGTTTTCCATCGGTTCGAACTGGACCATGAGCGAGAGCAGTGCCGCACCTCTCCATCGCGCGGCAAACGTCTGCAGTACTTCTTCGGTATTATCGAGTTTTCCCGGGAGAACGAGGTGTCTTACAATAGTGCCCCGTTTCAATAGTCCGCCTTCAAAGAGAAGCGGCTTTTGTACGGCCATTCGGGAGACGGCGTCAACACACACGCTGCCGTAATCGGCAGCAGGGGCGATAGCCTCCCCTGCGGTCCCGGATACCGCTTTACAATCCGGCAGATAGATATCCACGACATCCGAGAGGATATCCAGAATGAGCTGAGAATCGTAACCGGAAGAGTTCCAGACAACAGGAATTGCTAGTCCTTTCGTTCGCGACAGGGCAATCCCGGCAGCGATGCTGGGTGCGAAATGTCCGCCGGTTACCAGATTGATATTTTTTGCCCCCATACGCTCCAGATTCATACAAAGGGAGCTGAACCCTTCGATTGAAACTTCTGTTCCAACCCCTTCCCTGCTGATTTGGTAGTTCTGGCAATAGGGGCAGCGGAGCGTACAGCCGGTAAAAAAAATGGTCCCGGAGCCGCTCTCGCCCGCGACTGGAGGTTCTTCCCCCCGATGTAATCCCGCACAGGCGATCCGCATGACGGAGGACTCCCCGCACAAACCGATTCTTCCCCGCGTACGGTCGACACCGCATCGGTGGCCACAGAGACGGCACTTCTTATAGAGGTGGTAAAACGGTTCGGTTATGGTTCTTCCTCTTATGTCGATTCGGGAACAGCGAAGAGCAGTTTCGAGTCATCATAATAGAGTTGGACCTCTTTTGGCTTCCCCATTCGTTCCCAAAACTTCAAATTGATCTCCACTGTTCCCAGTTTACACTCATTCTTCAAGCAGATGGTACCGTTGATCCTGTCGCCGTTTCCGGCCTGGAAATCAGCGAGAGGAACATCGGCGTAAATATAAGCCGGATAGTTTGTGGTCATCAGCCCGAGATCGAAACCGTCATTCGGATGAATATTTACGATTCCTTCTTTCATGGTGTAATCACCGATTACGGCCAGTTTTCCGGTGTTTTTCATAGTACAATCCTCATTGCATACCTCATTGCTTTCGTTTAACATCGAAATTATAAGCCATAGCACCATATTTGAGCTCATCTTCTGAGAACTCTTTTGCCATCTCACTATCAACCAAGTGGGCACTAACAGCGTAGAAATTATCTTCACTCATGAACTTATACACATAGATCATTACTGTTTCATTACCCGGGTTAATCATCATGAGATGTTTTGTATCAAATCCGTAAATGCCTACGATTGGGAGTTTTTCGTCCGGTTCTTCCCCTTTTACGTCGAGAGTATGGATGATCATGGTTTTATCTTCACGAAACTCGACGTCCATGGTGATTTTGTAGCTTTTGAAGATCCAGCGTCCGGTAAAAGGATTATGTTCGGGTTCCTTTTCCAGCTTCGATTGCTGGGCACATGCTACACCGGCGATACTTACTATTACAAATATGAAAATCAATAATTTTTTCAAAATAGGCTCCTCTGCCACATACAGGATGTATGTGCCGTGTTTTAATCGACATTAAGGAATGTAACACATTAGAAAGAAAAACGTAAATAAAAAAACGGTTATCAGCGAAAAACCACCGATAACCGCATATACTGCCTCAAACCTTGTTACAGACGCTCCTTCAAGGCCTCGATTTAATCTATTTCTCTCTTTTGAACGGCCAGGCTACAACTCCTCCTTCCATTACCTTAACATTCGTATAGCCTATACCTGTTAAGAAACATGCTGCTTCATATCCACGAAGAGATATTTTGCAATACACAATGATTTCTTTGTTTTTGTCCTGGGGCAGTTTATTTACATCATCCCGTAGTTTACCGAGAGGGATAAGTGTTTCTCCTATACCGAGCCGCATTGCTTCGAACTCATCCGGACCGCGAACATCGAGGATAAAAACATCTTCGCCGGCATCGACCTTCTTTTTTACATCAACTGAAGAAATACCGACCATTCTATGCCGCCATTTGTTTTCGATAACGTGTACCGCGGCAATAAAGTTGTCTATTGCCGGTGAGAAGGGCGGAGCATAAGGAAGGTCGAGGTTAACGAGATGAGAAATACACAGCCTGCCGTGCAGCGCCATGGCCGCAGTGGCAATACGCTTAGATACATCACCGGTACCTACTGCCTGCATCCCGAGGAACCGACCGGTCGTCTTATCTGCAAGCATCTTGATGATAACCGGCTTTCCGCCCATAAAACCCGGTTTATCTGGTGCGGCGTGAATAGCAGTGATCAGGTTCGCGTATCCTTCTTTACTGGCTAAACCTTCCGAAAGCCCGGTACTTCCGGCGGTAAACTCAAATACTTTACAGATTCCGGTACCGACAAATCCTTCGTATTCCTCGATATTGCCGAATACCACATTCTGGGCGACGACGCGCCCCTGAAGATTGGCCGCATCCCCCATGGGCCAATGCTGCTTATTGTGTGTGATCAAATTGGTCACCTCCACACAGTCACCTGCCGCGTAGATATGAGGATCGTCGGTTTGCATAAACCGATTTACCGCGATACCTCCGGTTTGTCCAACCGTGAGGCCGGCATCTTTTGCCAGCTTGGAATTGGGGCGGACGCCGATTGAAACTACAGCCATTTCGCAGGGAACGGTCTCACCCGTAGCGAGGGTTACACCGCTGACCTTTCCATCCGTACCCTTGAACTCGGTAACGGCAGCTCCTGTCTTAACTTTTACACCTTTTGAAGTCATATGATTTTCGACCAGTTTTGCCATTTCCCAATCCAGGAAAGGCAGAACCTGATCGAGCATTTCGACGAGGGTTATCTCAATGCCGGCCAACTGCAGTGCTTCGCAGGTCTCTATTCCGATCAGTCCGCCGCCGACGATGACAGCACGTTTAATGTTCTTTTCAACTGCAATTTTTTTTAAGAAATCGGCATCTTCCATACTTTGGAGAGTAGTAATGTTTTCCAAATCGCTCCCCGGCAGATTCGGGAAAATAGCTTTCGCACCGGTAGTGAGGACCAGTTTATCATAAGGAACTTCTGTCTCCTCTTTTGTTTCCAGATTGACCGCTGTAACGGTTTTTTTGTCCTTGTTGATTTTGGTCACTTCCGTACTCACTAAGGCTTTGATGTCTTTTGCTTTTGAGAAAAACGATGGGTCCCGCACTACGCCGGTAGGAGTACAAATGAGCTTGTTTCTGTCGTCAAACACCCCGCCGACAAAATAGGGGTACCCGCAGGAGGCCATGCTGAGATATTTTCCTTTTTGGATAATAGTAATATCCGCCTCTTGATCGAGCCTTCTCACCTTTGCTGCTGCTTTCGGACCGGCAGCAGAACCACCGACAATAACAATTTTTTTTGACATAAACTTTCTCCTCTAATTGATAATGATTCTCTTTTTTAGCTAAGTCAGTATAAACCGGCCCACTCAAAATGTCAAATAGAGTAAAAAAAGGGGTGCCTCAAACCTTGTTACAACCAAAAGGGTCCATGAAAAGCGTTGACAAAACGGAATGCGAAGGTTTATCTTCTTTCTTACCGGCAACGGTTGTTTCCGGAATATGCGCCGACGTGATGGAACTGGTAGACGTGCCAGACTCAAAATCTGGTGAGGGCAACCTCGTGTGGGTTCGACTCCCACCGTCGGCAAAAGCCACAAGTTACCCTCTGGGCA
>CAZKZZ010000071.1:0-16885 GCA_964557375.1 uncultured Spirochaetales bacterium
TGCCGACTTCTTGGTCCCGAACCAAGCGCGCTAGCCCCTGCGCTACAGCCCGAATTAACATTTTTTTCGACCGAATCGTATAAATGAACGGCCTCGTTGCATAAAAAAAGTCCCGAAGAGGGACTTTTCGGGAGCGACGGGACTTGAACCCGCGTCCTCCGGCTTGACAGGCCGGCGCGATAACCAGCTTCGCCACGCCCCCTGGTCTGGAGGCAAATATAAACAACTCTTTAGTATATGTCAAGTAGAATGTGAATAATTAGAATAATTGACATTCGGCCAACAGGTATGTTAGTTTAATCGATAATCTTTACTCATTCCAAAAGAGGAAATAACAATGCCTTCACGTGAGACAAAGCGAGTCAAAAAAAAGAATGAAGATTCGCATCATAAACCTGAACATAAAGAAAAAAGGAAGATGAACCCTATTCTCTATATTATAACTCTTATTATTCTAGTCGTGGTTGTTGTAACGTTTGTTGGTACTCCTGTAGCCGGCAGAATCGGCCAATCCCAAAAAATTATTTTCGGGACCTACGACGACAGAGAAATAGAATACAGACCGGGCAATTATCTTTCACGGCAGAAAGATATTCTCGGTGAGCAGCTCAGACAGAGAAGCGACTCTCAGGATGTGTTAAGCCAAGCCTACCAGGTGTGGCGTGAAGCGTTTCAGAGGACCGTTGTGCATGTTGGAATTCTTGATAAAACAGAAGAGAGCAATTTATACGTAACAGATGAACGGATCGATTTCGAACTTACCCAGTATGGTCCATACGTCCAAAACGGAGAGTTTAGCGAAGAATTGTATCAGGCCACCTCAAATGCGGAAAAGTATTCCACACGTCAGCTCTTTCGAGAAAATCTAAAGGAAGAACAGTACAGACGGGATTATTTCGAACGGCTCAAGTCGAGCAGCGAAAGCAAAGCTTTTATAAAAGCAATGGCTACTCCCGAACGGATGTTTACATTTATTAACTACTCTTTCAGTGAATTCCCGCTCGAAGAAGTTTTGTCTTATGCCGAAGAAAATGAGTATTTATTTCAAAGAATCAATCTCAGCCGTATAACGATAAACTCCAGTTCTGCCGATGCCGAAGCAGTCCGCGAGCAGATCACCTCCGGTGAGGCGGGCTTTGAAGACCTCGCTCAAACCCAATCGGTAGATTCATTTAAAGAAAAGGGCGGTGAAATGGGCTGGGTCAGTTATCACAGTCTGCAGGACGATTTTCCCGATGAACAGACACTTCAGTCAGTCTTTGACCTCGAAGCCGGTGAGGTGAGCAGCGTTATCGAGAATAATGATCTGTGGTTCATCTATCGGTGTAACGAAGAAACCACCAGCCCCGATTTTGATGATGAAGAGGTGCGAGAGGAAGTACGGACGTATATGGAACGTTTCGAGGCTGGAAGAATCGAAGATTATTTTACTGCACAGGCAAATGAGTTCATCGCCACAGCCGAAGAGATCGGTTTCGACCAAGCGAGTCTGCAGTACAATAAACAGAACAATTTTACCGATTATTTCCCCATTAATTACGGCAGTGCCTTCTTCCTCAAAGGGGTCCGATCGATGGGAGAATCATCCGCTCTAAACGGCGCACCGTATAATGAGGAATTTTTTATCCAAGCCTTTTCTCTCGAAGAAAATGAACTTTCTGATCCCATTATCCTCGATCGTAATGTGATCGTTCTGAAACTGCAGGATGAAAGAGAACCGCCGGCTAACCAGGTAGAGCAAATCGAGATGTACTATCAGTACATTGTACAGCAATACCGGGACCAGGACTTGAGGTCCTATTTTCTCGAATCAGACAAATTGGAAGATAATTTTAACCAGACATTTTCAAAATACTTTATTCCTGAACAGCAACAGCAAGGATGATTGATGAAAACCCCTGCCCTCGTGATACGGGCAGGGGCTTTACAATTTTCTATAAAAACAGACATCTCTATTCTCCAACGGACCCTAAAGCATCCGCACAACGACGAGCAGAAGCGTGTACAATACCGGAACAAGCGATCGTATTTGTCCCTTCCCCTCTTTTTTTCTACGGTTTTGATACAATTATAAAAAAATTACCATCCTCGAGCATCATCCTCTCCGTCGAAACTGATCAAAAACTTTTTTTTCTCTCTCTGTCCCATAGTCGGAAAGAGGTCATACAGCACCCATCACTGCGATATGTTCGTACCGAATCCAAAGAAAAACTCCTTTCGGTTCTCGAAGAGATGGATCTCTCCCGATATCGGAAGGCTGTGATGGTGCGGCTCAGTGGCGGGTTCGCTCTCTCTACACAGATCTATCGAGATATGTATGCACTTATCGAACAGGAGATCGGGCGCTATTGGCAGAACCGGATGACTATGATTTATATGTCAAAATTGTGGTTTAAGAATTTATTCAAAAATCTGCCTACACTTTTTTCAGCCCTATCTTTAAAATCTTTAGCTGTTTCCAAACCTATTGTCGTAACAGGTGCCGGCGAGTCTCTCGAAGAGAGTATTGTACTGCTGCAGA
This sequence comes from uncultured Spirochaetales bacterium, assembly GCA_964557375.1. Taxonomy (GTDB): domain Bacteria; phylum Spirochaetota; class Spirochaetia; order SPDA01; family CAZJBZ01; genus CAZKZZ01. The sequence continues at coordinate 2,522 of CAZKZZ010000071.1, forward strand.
GCATAAGAGATAAAATACATATTCTCTCCGTGGATACGGCCCTGCCCGTTCTGCAGGGGAACGGCCTTCTGCCCGATTCCATTTGTATTGTAGAAGCGCAGCTCTATAACGTTAAAGATTTTATCGGGTTTTTAGATTCTCGGTTTACCGTGTTTTACGACCTGAGCTCATTTTGCTCTCTCATTCGCGGTCTTTCCGGCCCCAGCTATCCGTTTTTTTCCCGTTTTGCGGAGTCTGCTCTATTTACCAGGATGGAAGCAGCCGGCCTTCTCCCTCACACTCTTCCCCCGTTAGGCTCAGTAGGAATTACGGCGTTGTATCTGGCCTGTCACCTTACCGAGTGTCCTGTGTTTTTTACAGGGCTCGATTTCTCATACACATTGGGGAAACCCCATGCCCGTGGTGCCCTTTCTCACATCGAGGTCCTCCGAAAAACCACGAGAACGGTTTCTCCGAACCTGTTCATACACTCGTTAAATCGCCCACTGATAACGGTTACCGACAAAAACAATGCTGCAGTTCATACCGATGTGGTGCTCTATTCCTACCTCAAAGAACTACAGGAACTCACCTCAAAGAACAAGCTTATCTTTGACCTCGCCCCTCGAGGTTTACCCTCGGGTGCTGAGAGGCTTCGTACAAAGGAAGAGGTTTTAGAGGTCATCCATACCCACTCTCCTACTCATTCAGCTGATCCGCGGAAAGAACAAACCGTTTCTTCTGACCTCTCCGGGCTCAAACCGTTTGTGGCACACGAAATTGCATCAATAGATTCTTTTATCAATTCCGGTACTCTCTGTCTGCAAAGACATGCCGCACAGAAAGAGTGGGACGATATGATCGATACTCTGCTCTCTATCGATTACATCTACAGTTTTTTTCCTGATGCCGACCGAGCTCGGCAAGCCGACAGCAGTTTTATTAAGCGGGCATTGGTCTCCGCTTATGACTTTCGGTCAACCCTGCGGCACATTTTAGACGAACTGTAAGGTCCAACGGAGGGAACTACTCTTCACTGCTTTTTAGTACGGAGAGAAAAGCGGTCTGAGGCAGCTCCACATTTCCCACCATTTTCATGCGCTTTTTACCCTCTTTCTGCTTTTCGAGGAGTTTACGCTTCCTGGTGATGTCTCCGCCGTAACATTTTGCAGTTACATCTTTTCGCATAGCCGTCACTGTTTCTCTTGCAATAATCTGTTTTCCGATGGTCGCCTGAATCGGAATCTTGAATTGGTGCTTGGGGATTTCTTCTTTGAGCCGTTTGCATATCTGACGGGCCCGAGAGTAAGCGTTCCCTTCAAATACCAATTGAGAGAGAGCATCAACAATTTTTCCGTTTATAAGGATATCCAGTTTGACCAGGTTGGTTTCTTTATAACCGATTATTTCATAATCGAATGAAGCGTATCCCCGGCTTACCGATTTTAGACGGTCATAAAAATCGAACAGTACATCGGCAAGAGGCATCTCATAAGTCAGTTCGACTCTCCGTTCATCGAGATATACCAAATTGGTCTGGGCCCCTCGTTTTTCAGTACAGAGATTGATGATGTTTCCAAGATATTCCGAGGGGGTGATAATCGCCGCTTTTATATACGGTTCCTCAGTAAAAGCGATATTGGTCGGGTCCGGATAGTCTTGGGGGCTGTTTATCTCCGTCTCTTTACCGTCGTTTAAAATCAATCTATAGGTAACGGAAGGAGAAGTGAGAACGATCGAAAGATCGAACTCCCGTTCGAGCCGTTCCTGGACCACTTCGAGATGGAGAAGTCCTAAAAAACCGCAGCGGAAACCGAACCCCAATGCCGCGGAAGAATCTTTCTCGTACATCAATGAACTATCGTTTAAGGTCAGTTTATCTATCGCGGCATGCAGCTCTTCATAATCGTTGGAGTTCTCCGGATAAATCGATGAGAATACAACCGGCTTTACCCTTCGGAACCCAGGCAGCGGACGGGGACAGGGACGCGCCTCTCCGGTTAAAGTATCGCCGATATCGATGTGGGATATATCTTTTATTCCTGCAATGATATATCCGACATCCCCCGCGTAGAGCGCGTCGGTTTTCTCGAGTCCGATCCTGAATATCCCGGTCTCTTCGAGCGTCTGTACCGATCCGGAAGCCATAAACCGAATCGTATCTCCCGCTTTTACCGTTCCCTCGAAAACACGAATAATCGTGACAACTCCGCGGTAGGAATCGTAAAAACTGTCAAAAATAAGTGCCTGGAGGGGATTTTCCGTCTTTCCCTTCGGCTCGGGAACAACCTCGATGAGCTCTTCGAGCAGATCATCGATCCCTTCCCCTGTTTTTGCAGAAACTAAAATTGACTTCTCCGGGTCGAGTCCTAAATCATGACTGATCTGATGTTTTACCTCTTCGATGTCCGCACTAGGCAGATCTATTTTGTTGATTACCGGGATTATTTCGAGATCGTGCTCTAATGCCATAAAAAGATTCGCAAATGTCTGGGCTTGGGCTCCCTGGGTTGCATCGATGAGCAGGAGCGCACCCTCGCACGCGGAAATTGCCCTCGAGACCTCATAAGAAAAATCTACATGGCCCGGGGTGTCTACGAGATTGAGATTGTACGCAACTCCGTTTTGGCTCTTGTAGGGAATCGTAATTGCTTGGGATTTAATGGTAATTCCCCTTTCCCGTTCGATATCCATTGTATCCAGTATCTGTTCTTTGAATTTCCGTTCGTCAACAATATGCGCCCGTTCGATGAACCTGTCGGCCAGTGTTGATTTTCCGTGGTCGATATGTGCAATGATACAGAAGTTTCTTATTTTTTCTTTTCTCGTCATGGTGTTCCTTTGTCCACATTGTCTATAGAAGATTTGATATAATCACATTTAAGGCTGGGAGTCCAGTATTTTCCTTATTGTCGAGGTAAACTGGGCAATTTCGAACGGCTTCTCGATGAAATTGATTTTTCCGGACTCGCCGGCTTCGGTCTCTATTTTTTTGTCTGAATAGCCTGACATAAACAACGTTTTTATATCGGGGCGGAGTGTTTTAATCCGCAGTGCCAATTCATCACCACGCATGAGCGGCATAACTACATCGGTTATCAGGAGGTGGATCGGAGATTTCTGCTTTTCGCAAATGATAATGGCCTCACCGGCATTCTGGGCTTCGAGCACATGATACCCTTTTTTTGTCAGAATTTTATGAATGAGCTCACGCACGTTTGCATCATCTTCGACAATGAGGACGGTTTCATTTCCTGACGTGTCTCCTGTCTCCTCTTTCTTTTCAACTTCTGAACTTGCAAGCCCCTCCCAGAGGGGAAGATATATAGTAAATGTAGTCCCTTTTCCGACTTCACTTGTTACTCGGATATACCCTTTGCTCTGGGTGACAATTGCATACACTGTAGAGAGCCCTAGTCCGGTACCCTGACTCTCCGTTTTAGTCGTAAAAAACGGCTCAAATATTTTCGAACGCACCTTCTCAGGAATACCGATTCCGGTATCCCGAATGGAAATCAAAACATAATTGCCTTGTTCGATATTCATTTCCAGGCATTCACGCTCAGTCGGCACATAGTTGTATGACTGGATCAGCAATTTGCCCCCATCCGGCATTGCGTCTTTTGCGTTAACCGCCAGGTTTATCAGAACCTGTTCCATTTGACTTTGATCGATAAAAATATAAGGATTTTCTGCTTCGAGAAAATAAGTAATGGTGATATTCTCATGGATCAGACGTTCGAGCATCTTTTCCATGTCACTAACCAGCTTATTGATACTTACCACACTCGGTTTTAATGTATGCTTCCGGCTGAACACCAATAGCTGTCGAGTGAGATTCGTTGCCTTTTGTGCGGCCTTCTTAATCCCTTCGATATCCTCCTCTATCGGAATATTTTCTCTGATTTTCTCCTTCATCATGGTGTTATAACCGGTGATGACGGTCAAAATATTATTAAAGTCGTGCGCGACCCCGCCGGCAAGCCGTCCAATCGCCTCCATTTTCTGTGATTGTCTCAGCTGCTCTTCGAGTCTCTTACGTTCGGTAGTATCGATCAAATATCCTTTTATTTCCTTTATAGTATTGTCCTCAAAATCCGCAATGACGTTTGCCATTACTTCGATTACTTCTTCTGCTTGATTATTAAATTCCAGCTCCATGAGCCGCAGTTTCTTTTTAGATTTCAACTCTTCCCAGAAGTTTTTTTTCTCCTCATCATCCGTAAACAAATTGTTGATATTTGTTCCTATTGCACGTTCTCGTGATTCGAACTTGAACATATTCAGAAAAGCCGGGTTGCACTCAAAGATAGTACCGTCTGATTGGGCCACAAAGTCTCCGGAAAGGTCCTCTTCAAAAAAATTTCGGTACCGCTCTTCACTTGCGACCAGCTTTCTATCGATTTCAGCTTTATAAATTGCCATTTCGATCGTCGTCCGCAGTATTCTCTCTTCGAAAGGCTTTATTATGTAACCGAAAGGATCAATGCTTTTTGCCCTCTGAAAGGTTGTATCATCAGCAAACGCGGTTATGAAAACCACCGGTATTTTGTATTCGTCTCTAATAATTTTGGCCGCTTCCACACCATCCATGTTTCCCTGGAGCTGGATATCCATGAGCACCAGATTGGGCTGCAGTTTTTCAATATTCTGAACGGCCTCTTCGCCCGAACTAAAAATTGCTGGAACATCATACCCGTTTTTTTCCAATTGATAGCGCAGATCGAGTGCAACGATATTTTCGTCTTCGACAACCATTATTTTTGTATGATTCATTTTTCTTTACCTTTGTAAGTGGTCCTTAATGCCGGCACAGCTATCCGCAATATCACTTTTGACCTGCATAACTTTCTCCTCATCACCTCTTCTTGCCGCTAAAAGCAGTTTAAAAAGCTTGTCCCCTAACTCTTTTTCCAGCTCGGGCTCCTTCTCTCGAATCATGGCCACTGACGTTTCAATTGTGTTGTAATCTTTGTTTTTAATCCATTCCGGTATCGTATCGAGAACTTCCTCGAGCAGATCAACGCCGCAGCGCTTGTCTGCTTTACTGGGATAGTCTCCTTCTACAAAAACAATATCATGGCCGGCCCGTTCATTTTCCTTCACATCCGCACGGCCTGCGGGAAAAACAATAAAAAAAGAACTGCCTTTATTAAGTTCACTTTCGACCCAAATTTCCCCTCCCTGCATATGGAGAAGATTTTTGACAATAGATAGTCCCAATCCTGCCCCCCCGTAGACGCGGGTGTAAGATTCATCTATCTGGGTAAACGCGTTAAAAATCGCGTCCTGTTCTTCTTTTTCCAGACCTACTCCGGTATCGTTTATCGTAATAAGAACAGACTCTTTCTGGGTGCCTCTCTCATGAGCTTCCAGTAGAAGTTCTACGGATCCTTGGTGCGTAAACTTGAATGCATTTTCCAACAGATGAGAAAGTATGCTGTTGAAATACCCTTTGTCCCCGTTTATCGAAACAGGACAGCCTTCTCGAATGGTAATCTCGAACCTCAGTTTTTTGGCCGCAGCTTTTGCTTTATACTGCGCGTAGAGCTCTCTGCACGCATCGTCCAATGAGAATAGAGAGTGTTCGAAATGTACTTTACCCGATTCTATTTGAGCATAATCTAGAATGCTGTTGATCTGAGAGAGAAGAGCTTTTCCGGCCTCTTCAATAATATTTAGATATTCATGTATTTCGGAATTCTCATTTTTCTCCTGTGACAATGAGCTCATGCCGATGATACTGTTCAGCGGTGTGCGCAATTCATGGGTAATATTTGCTAAAAACGTACTTTTTGCTCGATTTGCTGCCTCCGCGCGCTCCTTCGCTTCCTGCAGTTCGACTTCGAATTTTCTTCTCTCCGCAACATCGCGGAAAACATACACCGCTCCGAATTGTTCATTTCCTTTGTGTATCGACGCTTTTGATAATTCGATGGGAATGTGAGTACCATCTTTATTTGTAAGGATGAGATTTTCAGCAGATAAATTCGAATGCTTCTGATGTAACTTTTCTGAGAATTCCTCATCCTCTTCAGTAACAAGTATCTCTGATAGATGTTTACTCTTACTCTCCCCGGCTGAATGCCCGGTCAATTTTTCAGCTGCCGGATTTATGAAGCGTATGTATCCGTTTTTATCGGTAGCAATAACACCGTCAGCAATACTGTTTAGGGTTATGTCCAGCCATTTTTCGCTCTCCCGCACCCTTTTTTCCATTCGATGTTTATACAGGGCCACTTCGATGTTGGTATACATCTCCCGGTCGTTAAACGGCTTGATTAGGTAGCCGAACGCCTCTGTGACCTTTGCCCTCTGTAATGTGGCCTCGTCAGCAAATGCAGTGATATAGATCACGGGAATATCAAATTGCTCCCGAATAAGATCAGCAGCAGCGATTCCGTCGATTTCGCCTTTGAGCTGAATGTCCATGAGCACCACATCAGGGTAGAACTTCTTTGCGGAAGTGAGCGCTGCCTTACCGCTTCCTACTCGGTCTACGATAGTATACCCGTACTGTTTTAACCGATTCATCATATCGAGAGCGACAATGTTTTCATCCTCTACGATGAGAATTTTGGCTTGTTTGTCCTGCTGCGGCATTATGTTTGCTATTATACTAAGAAATGGTGCAAGATTTCAAACGAATAAAAAAACTGACCTCTAGATGAAATAATCGATTTCAAGGTAGGCCGCGAGTTGAAGTGCTTTCTGGAGAAACCCGGCTTTACGTTTTTTTATAAAGATCTGCAACACCGCGATCCGCTGCTCATCTTCGACAAACCAGCGGATTACGCTCAGCGGATCGTTTTCGGAAATGTTCGTTTCATCGGCAACGAAACCGGGATACACATCTTTTACAATGTAGTTATTTTCCCAGAACAGGCTGCCCGTTTCCTCTATTTTGAATCCGAAAAGAGGCACAAAAATATTCTCTTTCACATCCCGCTTTAAGGCAAGATCCATAGGACGGTACGGGCGTTCATTCAAAGAAAGGATGCCGGTGCGTTCCTCGTCATTTTTTTCCCAGGTTACAGATACTACGGTCTCCGGCAGAAGGGTGAGCAGAAACTGCTGTATTTCTCCGATTTTTTTGAATTGTTTTCCATTTATCGATGTGATTTTATCTCCGTACCTGATACCGGCCCGGTAAGCCGGAGATCCCGGCAGTACATACAGTACTTCCAATTCATTCTTCTGCTCCAACACCGCCATTCCCAACCATGGATGCGAAACCTCGTCTCCCGCGTAGAGGTCCGGCAGTAAATCGTTGATCCAGTGGGCCGGGATAGCAAAGTTGACCCCTTCGAATTGTTCTAACCCGGCAAAAACGACCCCTACCATCTCTCCTTTCTCATTTAACAGAGGACCGCCGCTGTTTCCCGGATTGATTGGGACATCAACCTGAAGTGCATCACCCATTTGCAGGAACCGTCTTCCCGTGGCGGAGACAATACCGGATGTTATGGTATTTTCCAAACCTCCCGGGGAACCGATTGCGTATATCTTTTCACCATGAGAAAACTTCTCTTTTTCTCCGAGTGAGAAGACAAAGGGTGGTTCTCTTTCTATTTTTAATAGAGCGATATCAAATATACGGTCATACCCAACCACCTTTGCCGGAATTCTCTCTTTCATGGAAGATGAGAGACGAACGTAGAGCCGGGAATATCCTTCATACTCAGGATCGACTTCACTCTGGATGACATGGTAATTGGTAAGCAGATACCCTCGTTTATCGATAAAAAAACCGCTGCCGATTACCCTGTCCGGATAGCCTACTCCCTGTTCAATTTTCATCCCTCTGTTAACCCAAATCGTTACCGTACCCTTGAGCATATCAGAAGGAGTCGGTCGGTTTTTTATAAAATCCGCAAAATCCTCTGGAATGGAGAGACCCCGTTGCGACATTTGGGAGAGAATTATCTTCATGCTCGAGCGGTGTTTTTCTTCGATCGCAATTGAGCCGTATCTGAGAAGGGTCTCTTCATCAAGAGTACCGGCATCCGTCGCCCGGATAAAGTAAGCGAGCCCCGGAATCGGTTTGTCCTGTTCGACCTGTTTATCCGCTAAGGCGATTAAAAAATCTTTCTCAGTCCACCCTTCAAACCGGTCTTCTATGCCGATAACGATACCGCTCTTATATATCGAAAACGCCCGTTTGAAGTTCTTTTGTTCGATCGCGTCGAAGAACAGCACTTCGATTTTTTCTATAGCTTTTTCGTAGAGAGAATCCAGTTTCGCTTCTTCTATCCCGATATTCTCACGCCGTAATGCTGAGATATCCTGCACGGCGGAAAAAGGATTGCCGTTGTCGATTGATTTGTTGAGCTGCTCGACGGTGATCTCACTCAGTTTCGGCGGTTCATAAGAGCTGTCTTTCATGGTTTGACAGCTGAGTATGAGAATCAGACTGATTCCGGGGAGTATGAGTGTTTTAGCTCTTGTTTTCTTCATTCGCAAGTGGAGGGAATCCTATCAGTTCCCGAATCTCCCTATCATCGAGAGTTTCTTTTTCTACTAACGTTTCGGCAAGAAGCGTTAACTGGTCCTTATGTTCAAGAAGAAGATTTTCCACGTCATTCATGCACTCTTTGAGAATCTGCTGTATCTCCTCATCTATTTTTTGGGCCGTATTCTCCGAATAATCCTTGTGCTGGGCAATTTGTTTTCCTAAGAAAATCGGTTCATCCTCCTGACCAAAAGCGATGAAGCCGAGCTTCTCGCTCATCCCCCACTCCTGTACCATCTTCCTGGCAATATTAGTTGCCTGTTCGATATCGTTTTTTGTGCCGGTTGAAGTCTGCTGGTAAATAAGCTGCTCAGCTACATACCCGCCCATAGCGACCTTTATTCTTGCTATTAGCCACCCTTTGCTTCTGGAATAGGAATCTTTTTCGGGCAGCGACATGGAAAGACCTAAAGCTTGTCCGTGTGGAATAACGGTCACTTTATGGAGAGGATCAACATCTTTGAGATAATAATGAAGAAGAGCATGACCCGCTTCATGGTATGCGGTCATCCGTTTGTCTTCATCCGAGATGACTCTCGATTTACGGGCAACTCCTAACAGAATTTTGTCCCGCGCCTCTTCGAAATCGTCCATAGTTACCTTATCTTTATTCTTCCGGGCCGCAAACAGGGCACTTTCATTGACTAGATTGGCGAGGTCGGCACCGGAGGTCCCCGGAGTCGCCCGGGCGATTCTATTGAGATCCACCTCCTTATCGAGTGAGATCTTCTGAGCATGAATTTTCAGTATTGCTTCCCGTTCGTTAATATCGGGCATATCTACAACTACCTGCCGGTCGAATCGTCCGGGGCGCAGGAGTGCCGGATCGAGTACATCGGGACGGTTTGTCGCGGCAATGATAATAATACCGTCCTTCGTGTCGAACCCGTCCATCTCTACGAGCATCTGGTTGAGGGTCTGCTCACGTTCGTCGTGGCCGCCTCCATACCCTGCCCCTCTTGTTCTTCCTACGGCATCGAGCTCATCGATAAAAAGTATACAGGGAGCGTTCTTTTTTCCCTGTTCGAAAAGATCACGCACTCTGCTCGCTCCAACCCCTACAAACATCTCCACAAAATCAGATCCGGACATGTGGAAAAAGGGCACCTCGGCTTCACCGGCAATGGCTTTTGCGAGTAAGGTCTTACCGGTTCCCGGCATACCCACCAGCAGCACTCCTTTAGGAATCTTCGCACCAATTCTGGTAAACTTCTGTGGATTCTTTAGAAAATCCACGACCTCTTCGAGCTCGTATTTCGCTTCTTTCTGCCCGGCGACATCATTGAACATAATTTTTATGCCGGTCTCGATATATCGCTTTGCTTTGCTCTTTCCGAAAGAGAACGCTTTATTGCTCCCCCCCTGTATCTGGCGGAACATAAACCAGATAAACATAAACCCGATAACCCAGGGCAGAAACTCGAGAAACACCCTAAATGGGGAGACCGACTTTACAGCTCCGGTTATCTTGACACCATTATCCCTCAAGAGAGAGATCAATTCATCGTGGTAGTAGGGGATAAGAGTTTTGAACATGGTCATCTCACCGCCCCGACCACGCAGAGTCCCCTGAATTTCAGTATTATCGAAGATCTTTACAGATTCCACCTCACCGTTTTCCAAATAGCCGAGAAACACAGAATACGGAATCTCAGTTTGCCCGCTTTCATTATTGAACAAAAACAAGAGAACAAACATGAGAATAAGCGTAACAAGAAAAAAGAGCGCGAATCTGTTATTATTAAAGTTGAAGTTCAGTTTATTTGGGTCTTTATTATCGTTATTGTTATTCTGCTGGTTATTATCTTTGAAATTCACTCCTCAACTCCAAAATTTCTTACACTAAATAGTAACATTGTTTCCTTTTCATTAATGTGACATCTTTTCCAACGATCGGCAACCCTATTATTAAATCCGAATGGCTTTCCGACCACTGCAATAACGCCGTTACGGTCCTCGAGAACCGGGATTTTCCAGCGCAAAGATAAGGGCACCTGCCATTGCGAGTACAATTTCTTTATCTCCCTTTGTTTCCCTTCTCCAATAAGGGTATCACCGGGTTTTCTACTCTTTGCAATTAATGGAAAATGTATTTCTTTCCTCGGTATAACGATACCGTTCTCTGTATAAAAAGATACTATCTTTTCTTCAACTTGAAAATAAAAATCTGTACCGAATTGATACCTGCCTTGTCCGTCTATCCGGATAAAATAACTCTTTTTTTCCCCATGAACAACTTCCGGTTCGAAAAAAATTGATTTTCCTTCGCTTTTGAGCACAATACCGAACCCCTGAAGGATAACTCCCTCTTTTTGGACGGCGTCATCACTGTAGAGAGGGGCCAAGAATTTGTAGGGGACACGCTTCTCGGAATAAGGTCCGCCTAATTGATTGATCAAATTATAGACGGATTCTATACGGAGAACGCCGGGCTGCTCTCCAAACTTCTTTTTGGATATGATAAAACGGCTTCCTTCCTCTTGCCACGGGATTCTTTTTTCACTTTCCTGTGAGATGAACTCACCTATCCGCCCCATTTTCTCACTCAAAGCGGCTATCCCGCTCCTGTAATCGGGTATAGTTTCCTTAATGCAGGGCATAAGCTTGTTTCTCACCCGATTTCGCAGAAACTCATTTTCCAAATTGGACTCATCAATTCTGTACGGAAGTTTCTGTTCATCCACATAGTCGAGAATATCGTCTCTAGTAAGGGAAAGAAGCGGGCGAATGATATTGGTCCTCATATCAGGAATACCGGCTAATCCGTTCGGACCGCTGCCCTGAAAAAACCGCATGATGACCGTCTCTTCCTGGTCGTCGCGTTGGTGCCCTAAAGCTAAGTACTCATACCCCTCAGCCTCGATGACCTCGTTAAAGAGTACATACCTTTCGGTTCTCGCGACCTCTTCGAGGCTTCTTCCCTCCGCATTGGCTCTATTTTTGAGAATATCCTTTTCTATTTTCCGGATATAGAGAGGGAGGCCAAAGCGGGAAGTGAGTGAACTGACGAGTTCGGCTTCTTCTCGAGCACTCGAGGCCGGACGAATACCATGATCAATATGACAACAGCCGAGACGGAAGCTGAAATCTTTCAAAAGTACAGCTAGAACGGAGAGGAGTGCAACACTGTCGGGCCCGCCCGAGACACCGACAAGGATTGAACTCCCGGGTTTGATCTCTTTTTCGAGAAAAAATTTTTCAACAGTCTTGATGAAACTCATTTGCCTATTTTCGGTTGAGCTCATTCATCACCTGCTGAGGAGCATTATCTAATAGTCTCAACACCCCTTTCGCCCCTGTCTCGATTGCATTACGATATTTTTCCTTATCAGCTTCATCGGGACGGCTTAATACATAATCTACGACCCCTTCCCTTTCCGGCCTTCCGATTCCGACAAAAAGAGTTAAAAACGGTTTTTCGCAAGCTATGCTGTCGACCATGTCTCGAATAGAACGGATGCCTTTATGCCCCGCGGTACCGCTGTTGCGTTTAAGACGCAGTCGGCCCGGGGGCAAATCGAGGTTATCGCATATAACAAGGAGACTATCGATGTCCAAACCGCTTTTTTTTCGAACATCAGGAAGGACATCTCCTGAACGGTTCATATAGGTCAGCGGTTTTACTAAAAAAAGGTCTTTCCCTTCAGTGCCGGCCTTACTTTCGCGTGCGTAATAGTACGGTTTTAGAAACCGTTTTCTCCATCGCAGACCACGCAGCAGGGCTATGTGGTCGATCAGGTCGAAACCGATGTTGTGTCGGGTATGAGCATATGTTTTGCCGGGGTTTCCCAGCCCGAAAATAAGAAGATCCAGAGATTAGGCCTCTTCACTCTCTTCCTGTTCTGCGGTTTCCTCTTCCGCGCCTTGCGCCTCTTCGCCTTCGAGCATTTCTTCTTCTGCTTCTTCCTCTTCTTCTTCGACCAGTTCTATCTTAGCGTGAGTAATAGCAACGATCGCCTGATCTTCGTTGTTGAGGATTTTTACACCTTCGGGTACGTCCAAGTCGGAGACATGGATTACCTCTCCGGTTACAAGCCCGGAAATGTCGACCATGAAATACTCCGGGATATCCTGCGGTAAACACTCTACTTCGACCTCGTGCAGACGGTGGTCTAAAATTCCGCCTTCCTTCACGCCGGGCGCGCTTCCTTCGAGGTGAATCGGAATATTGGTACTGAGTAGTTTACCCTGCTCTATTTCATAAAAATCGATGTGGAGAATTCTTCCGCTCAAGGTGTCTTCCTGATAGTCTCTTACCAGAACTTCATAGGCGTTATCTTCGGTAGTGAGGTTAATCAGTGTGTTTTCAGAGACTGTGTGAAATTTTTTATTGAACTCGCTTTCATCTACATAAACCGCTGCGGGTTGTTGATGTCCGTATATAATAGCGGGTATTTTCCCCGATCTTCGCAGTCTTCTTGCTGCGTTTTTTTTGAAATCTACTCTGGTCCCGCCAGCTAGCGTTTTTCGCTCCATTTGCTTACTGCTCCTTATTTATAATATAGAAAATATTTTCTGGGACGGCAGGATTCGAACCTGCGAATACATGGACCAAAACCATGTGGCTTACCACTTGCCGACGTCCCAATGAATGTTTTTTGTTTTTTTGGTCCTGCGCGTCCGGATCGCGGTCACAGGACGCAAGAATGCTTAAGCATTCTTGCAGCGCCGGTGTAGGGACTAAAATTTAGTACTGCTCTTCCTGTTCTCCCGATTCTTCTTGTTCTTCCAGCTCTTGAGAATAGGCCTGAAGTATTTTTTCTTGTAACGTCTGCCTAAAATCGGAGTTGATCGGATGGGCAACATCCTTGTATTCCCCGGTCTTTGTTTTGCGGCTCGGCATTGCGATAAATCGGCCGCTTTTCCCTTCTATGATTTTTACATTATGCACCACAAAGCAATCATCAAACGTTACGGTTACATAAGCGCGAAGTTTACCATCAGCTTCTACCCTCCGGATACGGATGTCGGTTATCTCCATGAAGCCCTCCTTATTTTTGAAGAAACACCACGCACTACTTATTGTACTACAGCGATAGGGCATCTTTCAAGCGTTTTTATTTTCCACACCTTTCCGTTGCTCCTATTAATGTTTTTATATGCAGTAAGGGCCTCTTCTTCGTTCCTGAATAGTCCGTAAACGGCACTGCCGCTGCCGGATAATGAGGTAAAGATTGCACCGTTTGCCCTCAAGTCACTGAAAATTTCTTCCACTGTAGGATACAACCGAGAAACGACCGGCTGAAAAGAGTTGAAGAATTGCCACTTGTCCGGAGTTACATGTGCATACTCACGAACAAGCTCCGTTCTTCCTCTGTACGGACTGTTCCCGCCTTCATGAGCCATGGCATCTATCCATCTGTACGCACGGGCAGTTTCTATATCAAACGTCCCGCATACGAGCAGTCCATGGAAGACGCGGGCCTCCATTAGCGGATGTACAACTTCGCCTCTGCCGCAAACGACCGCTGCGGGTGCAGTGTAACAGAAGAACGGAACATCACTCCCCGCTACGGCCCCCAGTTCGGCCAATTCATTCGGTTGGAACCCTGTATCGCATATCTCGTTTAATCCGATGAGGATTGATGCAGCATCAGTAGAGCCGCCGCCTAAACCGGCCTTTTTCGGTATTTTTTTCTTTATTATAATATCAACTCCGATTTGAATACCTGTCTGCGAAACAAAGGCCCTGTATGCTTTGTACATAATATTATCCTCCAACGATATATCATCCATGCCTATAACAGTACAGGATGATGTGTTGGAGACCTTTTTTATCCTGATCGTGTCAAAGATCGAAATCTGCTGGAAAACAGACAAAATCTCATGATAACCGTCGGTTCTTTTATTCCCCACCGCAAGGTGAAGATTGA
>CAZKZZ010000072.1:0-16847 GCA_964557375.1 uncultured Spirochaetales bacterium
CCGGAGGGAATGCGGAAGAACAGGCGGGTAGAGATTACCATACTGGAGAATTGATTTTAGAATAATATTGTTGAAATTACGAAAACCATACTATAATCTGTACCGTGCATCATGACGAAGAAAACGGCGACGGTTAAGAACAAGATGGGTATTCACGTACGTCCCACCGGTGTAATCATCCATTCCCTCAACGGAGTGAATGCTGATGTAACAGTGAAAGGAAAGGGGATGGAGACAGACCTCCGCGATCATATGGGGCTGCTGGCGATGGGCCTCTGCCAGGGTGATCAGGTCGAAATAATGGTAAACGGAGAAGGTGAAGAGCAGTTGTGTAACGCCCTTGTTGAGCTGTTTGAAAAAGAGTTTGATTTCCCGCCTCGGCATTGATCAAACATGATGGTTGAGCTTTTCTTGACAGAGGTCATCTCTTATGATACGTTCCGGCAAAGAAAGATTATAGTAGGAGTCATCTATGAAAACCTGTTTTCTCTTTCCCGGTCAGGGGGCTCAATATCCTGGAATGGGCAAAGACCTCTGGGAAAAGAGCAGTGAAGTAAAAGAGATATTCCGGGTCGCAGCAGAAAGTACCGGGATGGATGTTGAAAAACTGCTTTTTGAAAGCAGCGAAGATGAACTGAAACAGACCGATAAGACCCAGGTGGCGATGACCGTAGTAAGCCTCAGTGCCGCCGCCTATTTAAAAGATCAGGGAATAGAACCGGAAGGGTTCGCCGGATTCAGTTTGGGTGAGTACTCCGCACTGACCGAAGCGGGTGTCATAAAATTGAAAGATGTATTCCCGCTGGTAAAGGCACGGGGCGAAATCATGGAGAATGTGAGTAAGAACTTGAACCGGGGAGACGGTGCTCCCGGGATGGCCGCGGTTATCGGTCTTTCATTCGAAAAGATAACCGAGATTATCGAACAAACGGGGATCGATGGACTTTACATCGCCAACTATAACAGCCCGACTCAGATCGTACTTTCCGGAACAGCGGAAGGGCTCGAAAAAGGGGAACCTCTCTGTAAGGAAGCAGGGGCAAAACGGTATATCCGACTGAAAGTGTCAGCCCCGTTCCATTCGCCTCTTTTAGAACCGGCAAAAGAAGAGTTCGCCGGTGTACTCAAGCAGGTCGGTTTCAACGATCCGGTCAAACCTGTATACTCTAATGTAACTGCAGGCCGCGTCACCAGCGGCGAAGAAGCCCGCGAGCTGTGCATACAGCAGATAGTCTCTACGGTACGGTGGGTGGATGAAGAGAAGCAGCTTCTCGACGACGGCTACGAACGATGTCTGGAAGCGGGGCCCGGGAAAGTGCTTACCGGATTGTGGAAAGCTTTTGACAGCACAGATGTGGGGTGTTCGCCGGCGGGTACTGCCGAACTGATAGAGAGTATCGGGTAAGGAGGATACAATGTTATTACAGGGAAAAACTGCCTTGGTTACGGGGGGAGCGAGGGGCATCGGCAAAGAAATTGTTACGGCGTTTTTAAAGGAAGGGGCATCCGTTTATTTTATCGATCTCAACGAGAGCGAACATATGGAAGAGTATGAAAGTCTTGCGAAAGAAAACGGAGCGCGGGTCTTTTTTAAACAAGCCAATGTCGCCGATGAAGAAGAGATTACATCCGTTGTAAATGAAATTCTCAAAAGCTGCGAATCTCTCGATATATTGGTAAATAATGCCGGCATTACCCGGGACGGACTGATTTTTCGAATGTCCGGTAAGGATTGGAACGATGTGCTTTCCGTAAACCTTACCAGCGCGTTCTATATTTCCAAACTGGTCTCCCGCCATATGATGAAGCAGAAAAGCGGAGCGATTATCAATGTCGCCTCCATCGTCGGCGTTATCGGTAATGGAGGACAGTGCAACTATAGTGCATCAAAAGCAGGTCTTATCGGGCTTACAAAAAGTCTGGCCCGAGAAATCGGGAGCAGAAATGTACGGGTAAATGCAGTCGCTCCCGGGTTTATCCGGACCCCGATGACGGAGAAGCTCAACGATAACCAAAAAGAGGCACTCTTTTCCCAAATTCCTCTTTCCCGTCTCGGTGAACCTTCGGAGGTGGCATCGAGCATCGTATTTCTAGCATCTGAGATGGCCTCTTATATTACGGGACATGTGCTTCATATTACCGGCGGTTTGGGAATGTAGAATGTGCTTCTCGCAAAAAGCGGTTGTTTTTGCAGGAAGTCTCGAATATCAACTTTTTCAGTAAAGTAGTATCAGTAAAAGCTTCAGGAGGAAGAACATGAAAAGGCGTGTTGTGGTTACCGGTTTAGGAGCAGTCAGTCCGATCGGCAACAGCACAGATGAGTTTTGGCAGGGCATACAGGAGGGACGGAATGGTGTAGGGCCTATGACCCGCATCGATCCGGAACAGTATGCATCAAAAGTTGCCGGCGAAGTAAAAGATTTTGATCCGGGCAAGTATATAGATAAAAAAGACGCCCGAAAAATGGATATTTACTCACAGTTCTGCGTTTCAGCAGCGCTGGAAGCAATGGAAGATTCAGGATTACAAAACGGTTCTCTCGACCCCCAAAAACTAGGTATTATTATCGGAAACGGGATCGGCGGAATTCAAAGTCTTGAACAGTCCTATTGGACGCTTTTCAAACGGGGAAAAGTGCCTGTCATGGTAGTTCCCAAGATGATAAGCAATATCGGTCCGGCACATATTGCGATACTGCTCAATGCTCAGGGCCCCTGTTATTCCGTAGTCACTGCTTGCGCTTCAGGCACTGATGCTATCGGCAGAGCGGCAGACTGGATTCAGGACGGTATTCTAGATGTAGCGGTAACCGGAGGGGCCGAAGCTCCTATTACTGAAATTGCAGTGGGTGGGTTCTGCGCAATTCAAGCTTTGAGCACAAAATACAACGATAATCCGGAGAAAGCATGCCGGCCTTTTGAGAAAAACCGGGACGGGTTCATTCTCGGAGAGGGTGCAGGTATCCTTATTTTAGAAGAGTATGAACATGCAAAGGCCAGAGGTGCTAAGATTTATGCTGAATACGCGGGAAACGGAATGTCCTGCGATGCGAATCATATGACTGCTCCCCATCCCGAAGGAAGAGGGGGAATACAGGCTATGCGTATGGCTTTACAGATTTCAGGAATGAAACCGGAAGATATTGATTACATCAATGCTCACGGGACCTCCACGCCGATGAATGACCCCATTGAGACGAAAGCAATAAAAGAGGTTTTCGGTGAGCACGCTTATAAACTCAAAGTTTCATCGACAAAGAGTATGACTGCCCATCTCATAGGGGGTGCCGGCGGTGTCGAAGCGATCGCTTCCGTTTTGGCTATTCGGGACCAGTACTTTCCTCCCACAGTTAATATGGAAGAGCCTGACCCGGAATGTGACCTTGATTACGTTCCCAACAAAGGCGTGAAAGGGACAATAAACAATGTCATGTCAGTATCTCTCGGTTTCGGCGGGCATAACGGCATTGCGATTTTCAAAAAATGTAACTAAGAGAAGCCGGTTCGTACCCTATTAACGCGTGCAGTTAAAAAAGTTGTAAATCAAAATAAAATCTCTATACTAGAATTATATGAAAAGACATCTCAGGTCCATACAAAGGCAACGGAAGCCTACTCTCTCTTCGAATCTCGAATACTTGGGAGAAGACTTCATTCAGCGGGTAACCAAGGCAGTTCGAAAAGAATCGTGGGGACGGACCGTCATCCAGCTCGCCTGGACTGCCGGTCCGGTAACGTATCTGGCACTCCAGGGTGGATATATCTTAGGCTACGGCAAATCAGCGCCGCCCAATCTATTCATCTATTTTGCTATTTATACAGTCATAGCCGGAGTATTTGCCATTCTGATGCGCATGCTCTATCAAATGACCCGGGGCCAGGAAATCGAAAAAGCGGAGGCCGCTCTCACCCAGTCTCTCGATCGTCTTCCGGACCTGATTCTTTTTACTCGAAACCAGTCTCTGCTCTATTACGAGAGAGAAGATAGAAAACTTTTGGCAGCGAAATATCTCCTGGAGAATCCTGATGCAGTGGCCGAAACGGTCAGAACGGCTGTGCATGATGTAACAAAAGATACGACCATCTCTGAAGCAGCTCAGAGGATCGAGATATACCGGAAAAACGGGTTGTTTGCCAGAATCGAAGATGAATATGAACGGATAGCAGAAAAACTGGAAAAGGCGGTTACCGAGGTGAAACGGTCCTCGCCCGCTGTTGCAGATCTGCTCAACGCGCGAATGCAGGGGAAACCCCCGCGCAAGCGGAGCGGCAGAGTTCGAACGGAAGGCTTTATAAGCAGGGTGCTTGCCGCGGGAGAAGAACACAATTTTGATCTGATGAGCCTCCATGACGCGGAAGAGATATTTACTCTTGCGTACGAGCTGCTCGCCGACCGTAACATTCCTGTATTCTCCCTTCGGTATATCGGTTCGAGGGAGTTCACCGACGTATCGGAAGCGTTCGACCGGGCGAGGCTTGCTTTTAGAAAAGCCGCCTATCTGCGAAACAGCAGGCTGCGTAACCTGGCAGTTCTGTTCGCCGAATATGATCCTGTGGACATTGTCCCTGCAGCAACACCGGTGTTCACCACTCCCGCGGTTATGTACGAGAATATCCTTAAAGCGATCGATATTCTCTACCGGGACATCAAAAAGCGTTTGGGAGTAACACCTCTGCGCAGGAAGAAGCAGAAGCCCGATTCCAAACTAATCGAAGAACTTGTGAAACTGCAGTCCGCTATCGAGCTCTACCAGTCACTGCGCAATGCCAATATCCAGCTTCAGCGAAAGTACGAAGCATTAAAGAGAGCGGAAGAGAAGTATCTCTATACAAAAAACCATACTGCAAAAAATTTTCCATTGAGATTATTGGGGCCAAAGGAACACGGTAAAGGAGTTCGTATTGTCCAAAAACAGGTGAACCTCTCTAAAAAAAGCAAACTCCGGTTTGCAAAAGGAATTGGGGCTTTATTGGAAGAGCTGGACATCAAAAAAAGCAAACAGATGGCCTTGAATCAGCCCCACGAAATATCAGACCTTCTCTTCCATACCGAAGAATACAAAAAGCTTGCTGTTGATATGGCCATCCTTCTGGAGAAAGAGCTCAATATCAGCAGATTCGAAATTCAGTATGCTGTAGAGAGCTCAAACGCGCCGTATCTCGCTTCACTGGAATGGGGGCTTACCGCCGCTACCAAAACAGGCTGGGCAGTGTCCCTGGTCCGGGAAGTCCAGAAAAATATGCAGACCCCGATCCATAAATTGGCCCATGTGCTGGTCAATTACCATGAAATGCCTTTTGATGAGAAATCGATCGATTTCCTTGCAAAGAAGTACGGGGCCGACCCGCACCATCTCGCCCAGCTTATTCCGGAACAAAAAGAGGCAGGTGCGGAGAAACCTGAGGCCGGACCGGCCGTGGAAGCTGTTGAACGGCCAGGCGGGAAGCCCACCATCTTTTCCATAACCCCGCTGGACCCCAAATACAGAGAAATTATTGATTAGGTTCCTAAGATAGATCCAAATCTTCCTCAGCCACTGTCAACTTCCGGGCTTCATCCTTTAAGGTTGATGACTTCTGGGCAATGTCCTCCGTGGCGGAAGATACTTTTTCAGCAAAATCGATAATAGTTCCGATTTGTTTGTTGACCTGGTTAATTTCGTTCGATATTCGCTCGAATGTGGACCGCAGTTCTTCTGAATATGGACGTATTTTATCAGTTTCGGTATGAGATATTTCGGAGAGATTCCTTACTTCGGTTGCTACAACAGAAAAACCCTTTCCGTACTCCCCGGCTCTGGCAGCTTCGATTGAAGCGTTGAGAGAGAGAAGTTTTGTTCTCTCTGCAATATCGATGACAGCTTCGAGAAGCGGGTTTATTTCATCGATAACCGAAAAAGCGGTTTTACTGCTGTTGACGATCATTTGAAAGGATTTTTCCTGCATTTTCACCAGATTGAACAGTCTCGATGCAAAATCTGAAACTTCACTGTTCGCAGCATCGAGGTCCATCAGATTTTCCGTAACCGCTTTTACAACTGAGATATTGGTCTGATACACGTTTTTCATCCTCTGATGGGTTTTTTCAGTTTCAGCAAGGTTTTCTTCGAGCTGGGTCTTGGCTTTTTTTGCCTGTTCCGCTGTTTCACTCGAAAGCCGGCTCTGTTCATCAGCAATCTGTTTTTCTTCATCGAGCACCTTCTGCAGGTAGTGATGGCAGTTTTCAGGCTTGTTGATACCGTTAAAAATCGCAATTGCCATCTTCTCGCAGCTTCCGTATCCGCAGGAATTACAGTTGAGATGGTCCTCCATATTGTGTTTCTTTAAATCGGAATAGATGGTTTCCAGCTGTTCCTGATTCGGGATCTTCAAATCGTTGTTTCCGGACAGATCACGATATGTTCGTTTGTAGAGGTCCGGTTTCCAGTGGGTTGTAAGAGCTTTCTGAAGTCTGTTCTGTCTTTTGGAATACCGCTTCTGCATTTCCTCTCTGCGTTTCTCGATAAAAAATTCGACTTCATCGAACGGTTTCCCTTTGTTATTTGTCCCCGGCCCTCCATTGCACCCCATTTCACAGTTGAGGCAATCTATAAGAAGGGGTGCAAAGCCCTTTGTTTTCATCTCGGGGAGGGAGTCTAAATAGTGGTAAATTACCTCAGGGCCCTCTATTTTGCGTGTTTTTTCTCTGATTTCCGGGACTTCTCTCTCTGCGGTGCGAAGCAGGCCGCCGGGGGAGGAGAAGAGGACTGCCCGCTCCGGGGGCGGGTTATCGAACTCTGTTTCCGGAAATTGCTGTAATTCGATTCGATGCTCATTGAAATAGAGGACGATCGATTTTATAGTAACATTATAATCTCCGATTCCTGTTTCATCGAACTCACGCCGTTTGGCCAGGCAAGGTGAGATAACGGCAATGTTGTAATTTTTGAGCTCCGGATAATACTCCCGAACCATTTTTGCTGCATGGAGCATGGGGCTGTCGGCCGGGGCAAGAAAAGGCAGCAGTTCAGGCCTGTACAGTTCAATATACGACACAATTGAAGGACACGGCTGGGCAATAACCATCTCGGGGGAATGCTGTTTGATATGCTCGATGTACGATTTGACTGTCAGCTCCGCACCAAAGCTGACATCGAATATCTTCTCCACTCCTAAACTTTTCAGCCAGCCGTTAAAGCGAAGATAATTATCCGGAAAGCTGGACGCGATCGCAGGTGCTACAATTGCTGCTATTTTTTCTTTTCGTTCGAGTGCGTCAAAAAACCGGGAAAAGTCATCCACATGTTTTCGTGCTTCGTGCGTACACGCATCGATACATTGTCCGCAGCCGATGCACAAATCAGCGTTGATTTTGATATAATCCCCGGTCGCATCCATACAGAATTTGACGGGACACACCGAAATACATGCGTGACAATTTACGCATTTTTCTTTATCAACTTCTATTACATCACTCAGATGTTCAGCCATGATGCGCCTCCAATTGCATTATAAAATATTTAATTTAAGGAATACATACATACCATGCCGCCTGGCGGGCAACATTCGTCATTCTTACGGAGCGGAAAAACTCCCGCAGTTCCTCTTCCACCGAATAGATGAAGTTAAAATAATCTCCCCCTTCGAGCCATTCTACCGCATCGGTCAGCGGACCGCGGGTTTTATTGTAATCATGAAAAATAACCTTATGTTTTGCCAACCGTTTTGTTTCTAAAAATAATTGCTTTCTGTGCGGTTTTGTCAACCCATGAGCTACAAAAGCACTGACAACCATGTCGAACCGGTTGTCTTCGAAGGGAAGTCCGACTCGAACATCCCCCTGTTTGCAGTCGAGGTCCTCCTTAATACCGAGTTCTACCATGT
This sequence comes from uncultured Spirochaetales bacterium, assembly GCA_964557375.1. Classification (GTDB taxonomy): domain Bacteria; phylum Spirochaetota; class Spirochaetia; order SPDA01; family CAZJBZ01; genus CAZKZZ01. The sequence goes on from CAZKZZ010000072.1 coordinate 7,863, forward strand.
TCTTGGCCGCGTCAACGCCGGTAACCCGGAACCCGTATTCGCGTAGAGCAAAGGTAAAAGCCCCGGTCCCGCACCCGATATCTAAAACTGTGGCCCCTGCCGGTAATCCGAACAAATGCCTGTTTTTCTTTATTATATGGCGGTATCGGATTATCTGGTATGGAAACGCTATTTTATAGATAAACGCTATTTTGTTGAATAACTGTACGTGCGGGTCATTCCCGTGGTGACCGTTTTCCATATCCAGCAAAAGGTATCACACCGTGTAAGCGGGATGCAACCTATTTGCTATCCCGCTTAAAATCTGGTATAGTATCACCTGCGTATGGATAAACTACTCATTTACTCCAAAAAAATAGGGGCGGACCCACTCAAACAGTGTTCCCGCGACAAGGAAATCCGACGGTATGAAACAATGTCGGCTTTCGCCCGTACCCTTGTTGATGAGACAGATATTCTTGCCGGAATCTTTGAGCTTTCTCCAGGTGACAATACACTGCGCAACTTTATTCTCTCGATAGCCAAACATTTTCCTCTATTGAGTATCGGTGTTATCAGGGAAGAAGGGCCTGATTCGTTCTACCAGTTATTAGGTGAAGCGTTGGAGAAGGAAAAAGACCGGTCATTGCAATGGTTTTTCGATAAAGAACATAAAGATAAGCTCGTGAAGAGTTTGTGCCGGTACATCAATAGTGCATTTTCAAAAAACAGACGGGCCCATCATCGATTTGAATGGATATTGAACGGGTATCTCGACGGGTCTTCGGGCACGGTAAAAAAATATAAGATCCGTTCCTTTGGGGCCGGAGGTGCCTTTTTGGAGACGGAAGGTGACTATCCAACTCCGGGAACGCAGGGACAAATCAGAGTCGAGTTCCAAAATTTCCAGATGATAACCGATTGCGAATTCTTAGATCCCCGCAATGCTTCGAGCAATCTTCCTTTCGGGTTCGGTGTCAGGTTTTTGAACTTGAGCCCTGAGTCGGAGCGGAAAATCGATGCTATTGTAAAGGACGCGCTTTTTCAGATTCTCGTTCAGCCTGAAACAGAGCCGGAAGTACCTTCCCTCGGTGAAGAAGAACTCACTCCGGATTTCTATATGTTTCTCTAATCCATATCGAAACCGTTCTATAATTGCAACAAGGTTTGTGACACAAGGTTCGTGACACTCGAGTGCAAAATCCCCCGAATTGTGTTATCTTTTAATGGAAGAGGTCATACGTGTAGGAGGGATGTACGGATGCAGATGAAAAAATTACTAATCGCTACAACATTAATATGCATAATTGCTGCAGTTGGGGCGGCTTACGAGCCGCCTGACGGGGGAGAGGAGATATATCATCTCTACTCGCCTTTTTTGCTGGCAGGCGGTAACAGCGTTACTTCTACCGATTCTCCCTATGGAAATACCTATAATCCGGCTGCAAGCGGCGCTACCCAGAGAACGACGCTGGACCTCAGTTACGCGGCCCTGACGAAACTGACCGACCCTGCCGCGTACACCGGGACCGTTATCAATTTAGGCGCAAGTTTCCCCAGCCGTGTAGGTGTTTTTTCAGGTTCCGCCCATTTTCTCTCTTCAGCGAACGTGGGGGACGACACCGGTCTGCCCTTGGGAACGTTGGGAGGTATGCGTTTTTCGTTTGCCAAGGACCTCTATCCCCATATTCTGGTTGGAGCGGGGTTGAACTTTACCATCGGCAGTAATGAAAATCTGGATTGGGGGTTGGCCGCTGATCTCGGGTTTATTCATCTGGCAGGGGATCTCGGCATTCTAAAAGACTTCAGATGGGGAATTGCAATGCAGAACATGGGTAAATGGTACGCTCCGGTCGAAGAACCGCTTACAGCCTATCCATCCCCCTTTACACCGGCAATCGGTCTGGGCTTCTCTCTTATCAAGACGGAGGAAGTTGAGTGGGCGTTTACCACGGATTTTCAATTTCCCTCTTTTCAAAATGTGCGGATGGATGTAGGAACTTCATTTACCCTTTTTGATGCGGTGACGTTGTATCTGAGTACGGACCTCGACGTTCAATCTTTTATCCTCGATTCGTATGACGCACGATCATTTCCGCTTGCGGGAGGAATCTCTTTTAATATCAAGACCGATATCAAAAAAGATTCATCCTTTATTTCCGAGAAGGGATGGAATAGAAGCGAGATAAAACCGGCGGTTGCCATAGCGCCTCTTCAGAATGATATCATCGCCATGAGTGCGGGGGTCAATCTGCCTCTCGGACAAATCGATGAGGACCCTCCTGAGATCGGCATTACGTACGAAAAAGTACAGTATATTTCGCCTAACAACGACGGGACGTCGGATAATCTGGTGTTTCCGATAGATATCACCGACGAACGATACATAAAAGGGTATAATCTCAAGATTTATGATGCCGATGGTTCATTGGTGCAGGAGATCCAGAATAAAGAGAAGAGACCCGAGACGCAGACGTTCAAGAATGTCGTTGACCGGTTTTTCTCCAAAAAGAGCGGGATCGTGGTACCGGAAGAGCTCCGTTGGGACGGGACAGCAGAAGGAGAGAGGACAATTGCCGACGGCACCTATACATTTGTGCTCGAAGCGTGGGATGACAACGGTAACCGGGGCGCTTCGGCAGAGTACAAGGTGATCGTCGACACCACCTATCCGTCTGTTGAGGTAGAAGAGCCCGAACAGATCAATCTTATATTTTCACCGAACGGAGACGGCAATAAAGACACGCTGCCGATCGAGCAGTCCGGTTCCGAAGAAGATCTCTGGAAAGCGGAAATTGTATCATCTGATGACATGATCGTGAGATCATTTACCTGGGAATCACGATCTCCCCAACCGCTGGCGTGGGACGGCAAAAACAATGCAGGGGAGTTCGTCCCGGACGGCGTGTATACCTACCGAATTACCAGCACAGACCGGGCCGGAAATACGACCACTGATTCGGTTGAAAATATCATCAAAAACACCCAAGAGACCCCGGTAACCGTAGCCATTGACAGTGCCGATTTCTCTCCGAACGGAGACGGTATCAAGGATGATGTTTCATTCGACCTCGAGATACCCGTTAAGCAGGGGATCGTCTCCTGGAAAGTAGAACTGAAAAACAGCGAGGGTGTTGTTGTAGAAAGCCATTCAGGCAGCGATGAAATACCCGACAGGTATACGTTTGAAGGCACGGATAAAAACGGTAATCCGCTCCCTGAAGACACCTATCATGCCACCTTGAGTCTTGTCTACCAAAACGGAAACAATCCGGTAGCAGATTCGCCCTCTTTTACCCTGGACCTCACCGAGCCGGATGCCCGAATTATCCCCGGGGACACGATTTTCTCTCCGAACAGTGACGGTAATAAAGAAGAGATACTCTTTTCCGTAAACGGTTCTGAAGAAGATACGTGGTCCGGAAGGCTGGTGACAGAAGACGGCACGGTGGTCCGCTCCTATTCCTGGTCAGGTACGCCGGACCGGACTATTCGGTGGGACGGTACAGCGGAAGACGGCACATTAATGCTGGACGGGACGTATGAGCTGGTCCTTGAATCTACGGACCGCGCCGGCAACAGCGGTGCATCGAACAGGGTGGTATTTGAACTGAATACCGTAGAAACACCGGTCGATTTGGCTGTCGGAGATGAGGCGTTCTCTCCCAATGGTGACGGCACCAAGGACACAATCAGCCTGCTTCCGGACCTTGAAGTCCGGGAAGGAGTGGAATCGTGGGAACTGCAGGTAACAGCGCGGGACGGCTCTACTGTCAAACGTTTCGCCGGTTCCGGAGAGGCCGCACCGCCGCTCGAGTGGGACGGCCGAACGGAAGAAGGGGGCAGAAGCAGAGAAGGAGAGTATACCGCGCTCCTCTCCGTAACGTATGAGAATGGAAATGTCTCGAAGGCAACGAGTGATCTTTTCGTCCTCGATGTGACTGATCCTACTGTAACGACCGCATCCGATTTTTCCGTTTTTTCTCCCAATGACGACGGTAATAAGGATGTCATAATCTTTAGAAACGAGAGCTCCCGGGAAGATGCCTGGCAGGCGGATGTTATGGAAGTGAAAAACGACGGCTCGACCGGAAGAGTCGTAAAAAGCTTCTCCTTCCAGGGCAGCGTTCCCGAAGAGATTGTGTGGGACGGGAGAAGTGACAATAAAGTAATGGTGCCCGACGGCCAGTATGCATTTCAGCTTCGCTCCACGGACCCGGCCGGCAATGACACGGAAAGTGAAAAGGTCTTTTTTGCAATCGATACGGAGGAAAAACCGGTATTTATTTCCGCCGAGTATGATGCTTTTTCTCCGAATAGGGACGGAGTCAAAGACGAAATAGGCTTTTTACCCGACTTGAGGAATAGAGAAGGTATTGATTCATGGACCCTGGCTGTTTTTGATGAAGGAACCGGGAACGGTACCGGAGACGGAGAAGTTGTGAGGAGATTTGCCGGCAACGGGGTACCTCCATCACGTATCTCCTGGAACGGTATTACCGAGGCAGGAAACAGGGCTGATGAAGGTGCTTACCGGGGTGAACTAACGGTAGTGTACAGAAGCGGAGACGAACCGGCTGCAGCCACTGGAGCGTTTATCCTGGATGTAACCGCACCTGAAGCCGAACTCTCCCGTGACCAATACGTTTTCTCTCCGAACAACGACGGAAGGAAGGATGTAGTCAGGTTTACCCAGCGCACATCAGAAGAGGTTCTCTGGGAAGGGTCCATTTTTGACGGTTCCGGTGAGGCTGTTAAGCAATTTTCATGGACAGGTCAAGCCCCGGCGGAGCTGGAATGGAACGGGCGTAAAAACGACCGGAAACTCGCTTCGGACGGACAATACAGCTATCAGCTCAGTGCAACCGACAAAGCCGGCAACACCGGAACATCCCGGGCCGTATCATTTACCATCGACACCAGAGAAACCCCTGTATATCTCTCGACGGACATCGAGGCATTCTCGCCCAATGGTGACCGAGTCAAGGAGCGGGTCTCAGTCGTACCGCGGGTAAAAGAGACTGCGGGTATAGAATCCTGGAACATAGAGTTCAGCACATCCGGAGGCCGGGTAGTGAAGAGAACTGAGGGTAGAAGTAGTGCACCCGATACCATATCCTGGAATGGACGGGATGATGAAGGAGAGCTCCTCCCTGACGGTCAATACACGATAGCGTTAGAAGTCATATACGAACACGGAAATGTCGCCGCTGCTGAAACCGGACCGGTCTCTCTCGATACGGCCGCGCCGACGATCAGATTGGACAGTGATTATCTCCTTTTCTCTCCTAACGGGGACAATCGAAAGGATTCGGTGCGGTTCGACCAGAGTTCGAGCAGAGAGGAGATATGGACAGGGAAGATCAGCGATGAACACGGAGACGTCGTAAAAACGTACACCTGGAAAGGAAGGGCGGAACCGTTTACCTGGGACGGCACGGATGAACTGGGAAACAAGGTGGCGAATGGCAAGTATTCCTATTCGGTTACTTCCACGGACGCGGCCGGCAACAGTGTAACTGCAACCCGAGGGGTAACCGTTGATAACAGATACACCTACGGGTTTATAACGGTCAATCATTACGGGTTTTCTCCGAACGATGACGGGTTTCTCGATGATGTCATTCTCTCCCCGACCGTAGGACTCAAAGAGGGCATCGATTCCTGGAGTGTAGACCTGGTCCATGACGCGGATGGTCTTCAAAAACGGTTTTCGGGCTCGGGCTCCCCACCTCCACGGTCAATCGGGTGGGACGGCGAATCCGAACTGGGCCGGATAAAAGAAGGTACGTACACGGCCCGGTTCCGCGTTGAATATGCAAAAGGTGATCTGGTCGAGGTGGAGACCAAGCCGTTCGAACTCGACATCTCCCCGCCGGCGGTGGATGTTGCTCTTTCGCCGCAGCCGTTTTCGCCGGACAATGACGGAGTGGACGACGAGCTCACGATCGGACTGGACACGAGAGAGGCGAGTTCGGTGGAGGAATGGGCCTTGAGAATCAACGATCCTACGGGCAGACGATTCTACACCTTTACCGGGAATGATACCCCGGCAGAGGAGCTCATCTGGGACGGCAAAGCGTACGACGACGAGCTGGTGCAGTCTGCCGAGGATTATCCGTACGAGTTGTATATAGAGGACGATTTAGGGAACAGAGGCACCTATCGGGGAAAGATCCCGATCGATGTTCTGGTAATCCGCGAAGACGGAAAGCTCAAAATCCGAAACTCCAGTATCAATTTCATGCCTAACCGGGCGGAACTGGTGACTGTTGAGCAGGATGAAGAGCTCTACGAAAAGAACAACCGGGTACTGGACCTTCTTGCCGAAAAGCTCAAGAAATACAATACCTACAATATCAGGCTGGAAGGGCATGCGGTGAGTGTGTATTGGGACCAGCCTGAACGGGCGGCCCGCGAAGAGCGGGAAGAGCTGCAGCCCCTCTCCCTGGCACGGGCGGAGTCGGTAAAGGACGCCCTGGTAGACCGCGGCCTGGCTGCAGGACGAATGAGTGTGGCCGGCCTCGGCGGTACACAGCCGATCGTTCCCCACGGAGACCTCGAGAACAGGTGGAAGAACCGGCGGGTAGAGTTTATACTGATAAAATAGCAGCTTTATACAAGAGCTTTATACAAGGGACAGAGGAATGGAGACGACATTAGGAATAGGGTTAATCGGATACGGCGGCATCGGAAAACTGCACACCCAGGCGTATAGAGACATCCCGCTCTATTATCCGGGGACGCTGCCCCCAATCGAACTCAGGGCGGTATGCACTACGAAAGAAGAAACCGCCCGGAAAGCAGCTGAAGAGGGCGGGTTCCCCGACTGGTACACCGATGTGGAACAGATGTGTAAGAGGGACGATATTCAGATTGTGGACATCACTGTTCCTAACTACGCGCACGCGGATGCGGTCGCTGTGGCAACTACTGCCGGCAAACATATCTACTGCGAAAAACCGCTCGCTCGGGATTTAGCAGAGGCCAGGACCATTAAGTCGGCTGTGGAACAAAGCGGCATTCTCTTCGGCATGACCTTCAATTACCGGTTTTCTCCGGCAGTGCTCAAAGCACGCCGAATGATGGAGGAGGGCAGGCTCGGAGAAATATATCACTTTCGGGCCAATTACCTGCACACCGGGTATCAGAATCCCGGTAGACCGATGACCTGGCGGACTCAAAAAGAGAAATCGGGCGGAGGGGCTCTGTTCGACCTCGGTTCGCACGTGATCGATTTGGTCCGGTTTCTTTTAGGTGATATCGTGAGGCTGAGAAGTCATACCCGTACCTTCATGAAGGAGCGGTATGTCGCTAAAGGAGAGAGCCGTACTGCACCGGTCGACGTCGATGATGCTGCCTGGCTCCAGGTAGAGCTTGCAAACGGTGCGGCGGGGACGGTAGAGGTCTCCCGTTTCGCCACCGGTACGCTCGATGATCTGTCTATCGAAATACACGGGGAGAAGGGGGCGATAAAGTACTCTCTCATGGACCCTTTGTTTCTCTCCTGGTTCGATGAAAACGATGCAAAAGGGGAGTACGGCGGTGAACGGGGCTGGAAAAAACTGCAGACACTGCAGAACTATCCCGGGGCAGTGATTCCCCCGCCGAGGACGATTATGGGATGGTCCCGGCTCCATGCAGAAAACCAGTACCAGTTCCTGCGGGCCGTTGCCGAAAACAGGCAGCCGGACCCGGGACTCGAAGACGGGTTCAAAGTACAGGCCGTGCTTGAAACCGCCTACCAGGCCGCAGGCAGAGACGGCTGGGAAGCTGTAGAATCGCAGTAAAATCTGTTTTCAATGATAGTAGATGTTGAACCTATCCGCACAATCGATTTGAACCCCGGGGACAATCTTTTCCAATCCCCCCTCTGGGCAGGGTTCAGAAGCAGGCAAAACTATGAGATCCTGCCGTTTCGGTTCAGATACGCAGAGAGCAGCTCCCGGGCCCTTGCAGTGTTGCGGCCTCTGGGAAGGGACCTTAGTTTCGCCTATCTCCCCTGGGCCCCGGACCTCCTGGTCGAAGAAGACCGGCAGGGAAGGCTGCTGGAAGCACTTTCAGAAGCGCTCCGGGAGTATCTCCCAACCACGTGCGCGTTCATCCGCTGGGACCTCTCCTGGAAAAGTCCCTACCAAATCGACGACAGTGAAGCCGCCGAACCAGGGAATACCGGCCGCCCTCCCAATCGTATCCGGGAGTTACGGATGAACTTCAACACCGACCACTGGAATCTCGTAAAAGCTCCCACCAACTCCCAGCCTGTAGACACAGTAGTCCTCAATCCCCGCCGCGGGGAGTCCGCTCTGCTCTCCGATATGAAAACGAAAACACGGTACAATATCAGGTTATCATTTAGAAAAGGGGTCGAGGTTGAGAATGCCCCCCTCGATAAACTCCACCTGTGGTACGAGATGTATGCCCGCACTATGGAGCGCAAAGGAGTGAAGGCCGGCCCCTACAGCTATTTTGCAACACTCTTTGAGGCAGTAGAAACGCTTCCCCCGCCGCTGCGCCCCCGGCTCAGACTGCTTCTCGCCAAGAAAGGTGGGGAGTATCTGGCAGGGATCGTACTGGCGATCACAGGCCGTTACGCTCTCTATCTCTACGGTGCGTCCGCACCCCGAAAACGGAATCTAATGCCCACATACCGACTGCAGTGGGAAGCGATCCAGGAGGCAAAACGGTCCGGGTGCAGTGCGTATGACCTCCACGGAGTTCCTGCTAATAAGAGCAGTTCGAACCCGATGTATGGACTGCTCCAATTCAAGATCGGCTTCGGCGGAGAGCTCATCCACCGCCGGGGCTGCTGGGACTATCCCCTGGATCATGAAATCTACCGCCAGGCGGCCGCGAAGGAAGCGGCGGAGAGTGGGTATTACGTATAGACCGCCTGCTTTTCTCAACATTGCGGTGTTTTCGCATCCTTTACAAAGACCACTACTGCAAATAGAGATAAAATTGCCGCGAGGAGTGAGACCGGACCTAACCCCCATACTCCGAAGT
>CAZKZZ010000073.1:0-16837 GCA_964557375.1 uncultured Spirochaetales bacterium
TTGTATTTCTCATTTTCAGAACAAGAATAATCGAGGGAATTGCAATGACGGGGATGAAATCGTAACAACAATCTTTATCTATTATATAGAATACCATCAGAGGAGAAAGAAATGAGAGCAGCAAAGCTTGTCGAACCGAAAAAAATCAGTATCCAGGAAGTGGATACTCCGAAAATCGGGAAAGACGATGTATTGATTAAAATCCGTGCGGCAGGAATTTGCGGCACCGACCTACATATTTACCAGGGGCACAGGCCCGATATCGCGCTTCCGAGGGTAATGGGACACGAGCTTTCAGGCGAAATTGCTGAAGTCGGAGAGAGTGTTACCGAGTTGTCGGCAGGCGACCATGTGGTCATTGATCCTGTAATCTACTGCGGCACATGTCCGGCGTGCAGGAAGGGAAAGCGAAATGTCTGTTCCTCCATAATGTGTTTCGGCTGCCAGACCGACGGCGGTTTCCAAGATTATGTAAAAGTAAAAGCACGAGATGCATATAAAATAAGCAAAAAAATTCCATTCAGCCACGCTGCAATGGCGGAACCGTTTTCTATTGCTGCAGAGATTCTCGAACGGAGTGACCCGGCTGAAGGGGACACGGTTGTTGTCTACGGTGCAGGAACGATCGGTCTCTGCGTGCTTCAAGCTCTCAAAATGAAGGGTACGAAGGTGTTAATGGCCGATTTAGTGGACAGCAGACTGGAAAGGGCTAAGAAGCTCGGTGCTGACATGACTGTAAACACTTCAGCGCAGGACCTAAAAGATGTGGTCATGAGCTCCTTCAGTGAAGGCGGCGCGGACATCGTCATCGAGGCGGTTGGTGCTTCGAAACTGGCGGATGAGGCTGTGGAGATCGTTGCTCGGGGAGGCCAAATTGTGGTTATAGGTTTCGATAAAACCGAACTGCACGTTTCCGAGTTTACATTTGTGCGGCCCGGTATCGAGATCCGCGGTTCCGTTCTCAACAACGAGAAGTTTCCGCAGGTAGTAACATGGATGGAGCAGGGAAAGATCCACCCCGAATCAATGATCTCTAAAGAGTATCCGCTAGAAAAAATCGGGCAGGCTTTCGAGGATATTTTAGCTGATCCGAAAAGCGTTATAAAAGTGATTGTAACGTTTTGATATGAACGTACGATACGAATACCGGACATTATACGAGTTCTGTTTTGAGCTGCTCGAACGGGCGGGAATGGACAAGGATATTTCTCGGGTCATAACGGAGACTCTGCTGGAAGGGGACCTGACCGGCCACACTACACACGGTCTCCAGCTCCTTGCCCCATATCTGAATGAAATCGAGTCCGGAAATATGCGTACTAACGGTAAGCCGACCGTAATACGAGATAATGAGTATCAGATTTTTTGGGATGGAAAAAACCTACCCGGTCCCTGGCTGATCCACAACGCTCTCGATACCGCATTCGAGCGGACCAATAAGCACCCGGTGATCACGATGCTGATAAAACGGAGTCATCACACTGCCGCACTCATATCATATCTGAAGCGGGCCACGGATAAAAACCTTGCTGCTGTAATATTCTGTTCCGATCCATCAGTAAAAAGTATCGCGCCCTTCGGGGGAACAGAGCCTGTCTACACACCAAACCCGATTGCAGTAGGTATTCCTTCGAGCGGAAATCCTGTGTTAATCGATATTAGTACTTCCACAACAGCAAACGGGGTTGTCTCCCGGTATTATGAAGCAAACAAAAAGCTTCCCGGAGAGTGGCTTCTTGATAATAAGGGCAAATCTACCGACGATCCTGCGGCGGCCTTCACGGAACCTCCGGGCTCTATACTGCCATTGGGCGGAACGGATCTCGGCTATAAAGGATTTGCCCTCGGTCTCATGGTAGAGGCACTCACTTCTGCTATGGCCGGATACGGGAGGGCCGATAAAATCACCGACTGGGGAGCATCTGTGCTGATTCAGGTTTTCAACCCTGAAGGGTTCGGAGGAATAGATAAATTCCTTCGAGAAAATGATTTTATCAACAGCGCCTGCAGAAACAACCGGCCTGCTGATCCCAATCGCCCGGTCCGCCTTCCCGGAGAAAAAGCTTTAAAGCTTCGGGGCGAACAACTGGAGAATGGATTAACGCTCGAAGAAACGATTATACCGTCACTTAAGGACTGGGCGGATAAAATGAATGTACCCGTCCCCCGCCCCAAAAAATCGTAAACAGCAAGGAGCATACCGTGAATCACCGAGAACGGGTCCTAACAACACTTCAACACAGAGAACCGGACAAAGTTCCGATAGATATCGGTTCATCTGTGAACAACCTAAATGACGGGGTATATAAGAAGGTCAAGCAGTTTCTCGGTATTGAACGGGAAATAGAACAGTTCAGAGGCCTTATGACTTCTACCTATTACGATGAAAAGGTATTAGAACTTCTCGATGTCGACACAAGGCATGTTTGGCTCAATGATCCGGTCGAATACAGGGCCGTTAAGGACCCCCATTTCAACAGTACCGACTACACAGACGATTGGGGAGCCCGTGTAAAAAAAGTGGAAGGGAAAGGTGCGTTCCATGTAAATCCTCCTCTCTATCCGGCAAACATTGCTGACCTATATTCGTTCGAATGGCCTGATCCGGGCGACCCGGTTCGAGTTGAAGGGCTTAAAAAGAGGGCCGAACGGTTTCATCGCGAAGGGGAGTATGCGTTGGTAAGTAATATCGTAGGACACGGGGGGCTCATCGAACATGGCTGTTATCTGCGGGGTACTGATCAATTTTTTATGGATGTAGCGCTGGACAAAAAGTTGGTCCATGCCCTGCTTGCGAGAATAACGGATGTGTTTATCGGACTCTACGATGTGCTGCTCGGTGAAGTAGGTGAGTATCTGGACCTTGTATATTGGGCGGAAGACTTTGGGACCCAAACCAGCCTGCTTCTCTCTCCGGAAATGTATCGGGAATTCTTTAAACACCTTCATAAAAAGATTTTTGAATTTATCAAACGAAAAGCTCCTCATGTAAAGCTCATGTTTCACAGCTGTGGTGCAGTATATCCAATTGTTGCCGATCTCATAGAAACCGGAATCGACATACTCAATCCGCTTCAGCCTCTGGCCCGGGGAATGGACCTCGATACGTTAAAACAGGAATACGGTAATGTTATTTCTTTCTGTGGGGCCGTCGATATCCAAAGGGCATTACCCGGCTCTCTCGAGGATGTAGAACAGGAGGTAAAATTGAGAATTCGACAGCTCGCCCCGGGAGGCGGGTATATCCTCGCTCCGGCAAATTACATTCAAAACAACACTCCTCCTGAAAATGTTGTTCATATGTGTAAAACTGCTCGATCGTATGGGGTGTATCCGATTGAGGAGGCACCATAATGGAACAGGGATATTCCATTCCGAGCCTTCATCGAGGAATGATGGTTATGGAGTTTATAGCCAATCAGGAAGAACCTGTCAGTTTCTCTTCTCTTACCACTCAATTCAGCATCCCGAAAACAACACTTTTCAGGATTCTCCATTCTTTTGTTGCGGATGGCTGGCTGGATAAAAGAGACGAGCATTACATTTTGGGATACAAGGCAATTCAGATAGGGGTAAAATTCTTATCACGGCTTCGGCTTAACGAGGTAGCTACGCCTCATATGGATAAATTGAGTAAAATAACCGGAGAGACTTCCTATCTCGAAGTCCTGTCCGGGAAAAGCGGACTTCGGGTTGCCGTGTGTGACGGTCCTCGTCACATTCGTATTGCAGCACGACCCGGGACAATCAATGAGCTGCACTGTTCCGCTCCGGGAAAAATACTGTTAGCTTACGCGGTAAAAGAGGATTTACGTGCTTTTTTCGAAGGAATCGAGCTGGAAAAAAAAACGGAACAAACAATAACGGACATCGATACGCTTATAAAAGAGGTCGAACGTACCAAGCGTCGAGGGTACGCTTTGGATAATAGAGAATACCACAACGATGTGCGGTGTCTCGCAGTCCCGGTATATGACGCGTTCGGGAATGTTATAGCCGGCATTGGTATCACAGCAGCAGTTACATCTTTTACTATGGATATGGTCGATTCGATCTACGAGCAGGTAAAGAAGGCTGCTGAAGGAATTTCTAAAGATTTGGGTGCTGCCGGAAGGCAGGCTGAGAAAACCAATATATTAAAGTAAGGAGTATGTATATGATTTTAGACAAATTCAAACTTGACGGCAAGGTCGCGATCGTAACAGGAAGTGCCACCGGCTTGGGAAAAGCTATGGCAATAGGGCTTGCCGAAGCCGGTGCAGACATAGCAGGCGTGTATAACCGGCGGACTCCTGAGGAAACACAGAAAGGAGTGGAGAAAGCGGGGAAAAAGTTTTTACCGATTCAGGCAGACCTCATCTCGATTGAACCAATTCAAGGAATAGTCGATAAAACCGTATCGGAGTTCGGTAAAGTGGACATACTGATCAATAATGCAGGTATTATTCGCAGAGCGCCTTCTGTTGAGTTCACGGAAAAGGATTGGGACGATGTGATGAACATCAACCTAAAAAGCGCATTTTTTCTTTCCCAAGCTGCAGCAAAACAGTACATGGAGCAGGGAACGGGAGGCAAGATCATTAACATCGCTTCCATGCTCTCCTATCAGGGCGGAATACTCATTCCACCTTATACGGCAAGTAAAAGCGGAATACACGGATTGACCAAACTTCTGGCATGTGAATGGGCTAAAGAGAATATCAATGTAAATGCAATCGCTCCGGGATACATGATAACGACCAATACGGAAGCACTTCGAAAAGATCCTGTGAGAAACGAAGCAATCGTCTCCCGTATCCCCGCAGGACATTGGGGAGAGCCTGAAGAACTTCAGGGAGCGGCTGTGTATCTCGCATCGGAGGCATCCCGATATATGAATGGCTTTACCATAGCTGTTGACGGCGGTTGGCTCGCGCGTTAGTAATGTTATTCATTTGTTTTGTATAAATCAGAAAAAGCAGGAGCGAAAGGTGAAACCTAAAGAACGAGTACTGGCATCATTGCATCATGAAAATCCCGATCGTATTCCCACAGGAGAAAACTCAGTCGACGGAAAGCTGGTAGACCAAATCCTCGGGAAGACCCTCCTGTTCAACAAAGGGTGGGACGAACTGAACGCTATTTGGAACGGGAAACGGGACGATGTAGTGCGAGATTACTGTTTTGTACATGAAAAACTTCCACAGGTATTGGAATGGGATTATGTCCGGGTGCCCGTAGTTCCTGCTGCCAAAGAGTACTCCCCTCCGGAAAAAACAGGGGAGTACTCCTGGATAAATGAAGAGGGGTATGAGGTCCATTTCAAACCGGAGGCGGGAAATATAATATCGCGAAGTCATTACCCAGATCTTACAGTGGATGATCTTCCCGACCCGGACGGACCGTTCGAAATCGATGTTTCTACCTTAGAAGCAATAAAGCATGTAGTAAAAACGATCGGAGACACCCACTTCATTATTGCCCGAACTCCATTCGACGGTACGTTCCCGTGGGAACAGACTGTGGGTATGGAAGCTTTTCTTATGAAAATGGTCTTAGACCAGGATTTCGTAGAAAAAGCTGTTCAGGTGTGGGTCAATAGATGCATTGCATATATTGACGCTATGCTCGATGCCGGTGTAGACGGAATAATGACAACGGATGATTACAGCGATAATCGCGGCCCGATAATGGGTGTGGAGTTGTTTCGAAAGTTCATCATTCCGGGAATTCGAAAACAGTGCGATGCTATTCATGAAAAAGGCGGCTACTTCATCAAACATACCGACGGGAACTTGTGGGATGTGCTCGATGATTTTGTCGACATCGGAATCGATGCATGGCACGGTATTCAGCGGAATATCGGAATGGATTTACACGAACTCAAAAAACGATACGGAAAAAACCTCTGTTTTTTCGGAGGGGTCAATACCGAAACTATGATCGAAGGTTCGAAACAGGAGGTAGAAGAAGAAGTCCGCAGCGCAATCGAAGCTGCCGGCAGCGGTGGAGGGCTCGTTCTCACCTGTAGTAACGTCGTTCCTCCCGGAGCAAAGTTGGAAAACTACTACGCGATGCGGCAGGCTCTAAAAACCTACGGATCGTAATTACAGCTCTACAATACGCTGCCAGGTTTTTTTATCAACAGGAATTCCGTGTTCGGTGTTTTTGGACCGCCGGGAAAGTGTTCCTTCTCCAGGGTAACGGATTTCTCCTTCTTTATTGTCCTTGGATACGTTTTTGAGAAATGCAACCAGCTCGTCCCCTATACGGTTAAGCTCCTCTCGAGCGGTCACATTCCCGGTCGAGAAAGCCAAAAAAATCTGAGAGAGATTCGGTTCATCGAACGGAATGTCGTGGGTTGCAGCTCCGCCGGACAAAACGGCCGCAAAGAGATCGAGCATAACGGCCAGGCCGCTCCCTTTCCATAATCCGACAGGGAGTACCCTGCCGTTGCTGATTATTATGCCGGGATCTTTGGTCAGATTGCCCTCGTCGTCATACCCAGCCCAAAACTCCATTTCGCGGTTTGTACGCTCATACAGTTCCATTTTTCCGTATGAGAACTGCGACATCGCCATATCGAGTACCAAGTCTCCCTTTTCCCTGGGAACCGCGAGCACAAAAGGATTGTTTCCGACCAGAGGCACTTTGCAGTTCGGCGGAGGCATGTTGGGTTTTGTATTGGTCCAGCAGATAAAGAGAAAACCGCGGGAAGCGGCTCGTCTTCCGTACGTTCCCCCTCGCATCCAATGAGTATTGTTCTTGAGTGCCACACAGCCGATGCCGTTCTCTTCTGCAATATCCATTGCCCGGTCCGCGGCCTGTAACGCATTGAGCGGTCCTACTCCGGATTTCCCGTCCCACTGTTCGATACATCCAAACGAATCCACCTTTTCCGGTTCCGCATCAATGTGTATAATACCTTTGCGACACTGTTCGATAAATAACGGAAAACGATTTACTCCGTGAGAAGCAATACCGTCGAGCGTATTATCCGCAAAAATAGCGGCACACTCTTCCGCCTTCTCTTTGGAAAACCCGGTATCTACAAGCACATCAAAAAACCGGTGTTTCATGTCTGCGTATGTAATATACAGTTCCTGCATGGTATTACTTCACCTTTTCGTAATATGTATCAAGAAGCTGGTCTACAACCCAATTGGTCCGTGCCCCACTATCGCCGGTACTGGGGCATTCTCCGCGGCCTAAGAGCTCATCAACGACGGTCTGAATAAGCGGCTGTTGAACGTGTTCCGGTGTTTTGAAATCAAACTTTTCGGTCCCGGTCTCGGTTGTGCATATTACCGGTGTCATGGTAAACGAGGTAAACTCTATTTTCCCTTTGCTGCCGACGATTTCACTCCGGTCCGTCTCAGTTGGTTCTCCTGTAGTAAAACTCCACACCCCATTTGCAATAATATTACCGTCGAACCGGAAAGAGGCTGATACAATGTCTTCTACCGGATAGAGGCCCGCTTGGTTGGACGCAAAACCGCGCACTTCCCGTACCGGACCAAAAAGGTAGTCTAAAAAATCCAGCTGATGGGTCCCCATATCGACAAAGTAGCCCCCGCCGCCGATATCACGGTCTAAACGCCAGGGCGTATTTTCGTTATCCACATCGTGCGGCTGAGGCGGCCTGCAAAACTGTACACTAACGTAGCGCACCTCTCCGATTGTGCCGTTTTCTACGAGCTGCTTAATTTTTAAAAAATGGGGGAGCATCCTCCGGTAATACGCGACGTACAAGGGCACTCCTGCTTTTTTGCATACCCCGATCATTTCGAGACAAGTTCTGTAATCGAGTGCCATCGGTTTTTCTACATATACCGGTTTACCCGCAGCAGCAACTTTTTTTGTATACTCTGCGTGAAATGCTGGAGGGGTGGCAATATATACCGCATCCACTTCCGGGTCATTGATGAGATCATCCGCCCGGTCGTACCATTTGGGCACGTTGTGACGTTTAGCATAATCTTCTGCTAATCCGGCGTCACGCCTCATGACGGCAACGAGTTGAGAATTGTCCGCTTTTTGAAAACCCGGGCCGCTTTTGACTTCCGTGACATCTCCGCACCCGATAATGCCCCATCGAATCTGTTTCATACTAACCCCCAAGATCTGTCGGATTTTCCGGTGTTAACGTGCTATGTCCGTAATGCTTTTTTCGTACTTTCCCAGGTTTGTTTCCGCTGCTTGTCCCGTTGTTCGATGACAGCATTGACCGGAAAGCCGCAAAGTTCTCCAAGCTTTTTGATGATTGTCTCTTCTTTCGGCGGACAACCGTTAATACTGTTCTTTTTGTCCCCATAGTGTGCGGAGCACTTTCCTAAAAACAGGACTTTTTCTTCGGGTACCCTCTCTTCTACCGGGCTCCCCATAACCACGGTAATGCCGGAAAGATTATCACCGAACCCTGCAGCGCGAATATTGGAAAGGGCACCGATAAGCTGGCCGATACACCCGGAACAGGAAGATTGGCCTTCGATTATGCGCACCTCCGGATAGCGCGAACGTATAACGTCGAACCCGGTTTTGAAGAATACACGGTTTTCTTCTAAAGACTCACCTAACACATTGATTGCATCCATGTCCAATGAAATGCCTTCACGTTTCATGCTGTAGGTGAGATGCATGACTTTTCCCGGATCAAAACCGATAAGGTAGGTCCCGATATAATCAGTTGCGTGAGGCGATGCCCCTGCCAGAATAAGGCCGAGCTCCCGTTTATCTTCCGGCTCCCAGTTTCCCTGCATAATGGTAAGAGCGTCCACTACGGTATAGTGCGGCTTTATGACGGAAATAAGATCGGCAATCCCCGGGTCGAGCCCTAAAAGGTGGGTCTTCCGCTTTTCTTCTCCGAGCATCACCCCTTTCATGTTTTTTAGACTGATCGTGGTAATGGTGCGGTGGTGCGTTTTCAAAACCGGTACACTGATTATAACATCCGCCTCGTAAACGGTTTTTGACAGCTTTACCCGGTCCATAACATACGGATTCTCAATGGTGAGGTCTACGAAATCGTCCGCATTGCAGTTTACGATTTCCACCCCCAGTCTTCGAGCGATCTCTTCCGTACCGGACATTCTAAATGATTCACCCGTACTGACCGCACCGATAAAGTCATAGCCTGCGGCAGCCCCATCCGCAATTTTCACCGACCCGGGGCTGCAATCGAGAACCGCTTTGGTTACGGCCTCGGTTACCCTGGCATCAGTTACTAAACCGCTCCCCGATGCTGCAGGTTGATTTAAGTTCGGTTTGATGATGACCTTACTGTCTCCCGTTATAAGCTCTTTAAGACCGCCCGCAGTATCGATTGCGGTCCGTACGGTTTGTTCAATTCCTTGTTCGTTTTGTTTGATTAATGCAACTCTATAGTTTTCCATACTGAAGTACCATATAAATGTAGTACCTCATTTTCTCACTTCAGGCTGAAAATAGCAAGGAGGGGATATTCTTCGACATATTTACAATTCCACACCAAAAAGCTTATAATTGCCCGCAGAGGATAGAACCATCGCCGGTATTACTGAGGTCGGAAAAAAATCGATACAAGTAAAAATCGTCTCTTTTCTTCTTCTTGCATTGTTGAGTGCTATAACGCTACTCCTCATCTTTTGGACCACTACTGAAAAAAGAAGCCTTTTGGATTCGGCCGACCAGACCCTGATGCTCAACACCCTGATGCTCAATCAAACTATAAGAGCAATCATGCTCGATGGTGAGGCCCCGGTCGCGGTAAAAACGATGGAAAATTTGAAAGAGATCGAAGAGTTCGACGCTATCGGAATCTACCGAAAGGACGGTACAGCGGCCTTTTCGGATTATTCTACCCTGAATTTTGTCAACCAGTATCAAGATGAGATCTATTTCGAAAAAACAGAGCGTGTCCCGGCCGATTCACTTATGAACAGTCATTTTAAAAGAGTCATCTCATCACACACCTTGGTAAAAATTGAAAACAGGGAAGAGCAGTTATTGGAATATTACTTCCCGCTTCTCAATACACCGGAGTGCAGAACCTGTCACGGTGCCGACCATTTTCTTCGCGGCGTAGAGCACGTACAAATAAGTATAAGCTATGTTTATGATCAGATCCGGCAATACAGCACATTATCTATTATAATAATGTTCGGAATAGGTACGATTGCGGCAGTTACGATAATATTTTTTCTTCGCAATTTGATTGTAAAACCACTCATTCGAATCGGTGACGTCGTCCAGCTCGTTGGAAAAGGTGATCTCGACGTAAAGCTTGCAATCGAACGGGACGATGAATTGGGGACGATTGCATCCTATATAAATGAAATGATACGGGGCTTAAAAGAACGAACAGATGAGCTGCAGATAACACAAGACGTGACGATCCAGAGTTTGGCATCCCTTGCAGAGACCCGCGATAACGAAACGGGGAACCATATTTACCGGACCCAGCATTACGTACGGATTCTTGCAGAGCATTTAAACGCATTGCCGCAATGTGATCATGAATTAAACGACGAGATTGTCCAGCTTCTCTATAAATCCTCTCCCCTTCACGATATCGGAAAAGTAGGTGTCCCGGATGCAATCCTCTTGAAAACAGGGCCGTTAACTGATCAGGAGTGGATTGTTATGAAAAAACATACATACTACGGCCGCGAAGCATTGAGGATTGCAGAGGAACGGCTCGGTTCTACCTCGTTTCTCAGTATTGCCCAGGAGCTTATTTATTCACACCATGAGAAATGGGACGGGTCCGGTTATCCGGAAGGTCTTTCAGGACCTGCTATACCCCTTTCCGGGAGAATTATGGCGGTTGCGGATGTATATGATGCTTTGAGGAGTGAAAGACCGTACAAAAAAGAGTTTACCCACGAAAAAACTCGAGAAATAATTATTGAGGGAAAAGGAACCCATTTTGATCCTCTCATCGTTGACGCGTTTCTCGCTCGTGAAACTGATTTTATCTCTATTGCGGATAAATACCGGGATTAATAATAAGATAAGAGCGTAATTACCTTGAATTACCTTTCCGCGCATTGTAAAAAGTAGAATATCTGGTATAATACACTATACTTTCTCCAAGGAAACAAACAGTGTGAAAAAGCTTCTTTTGATCAATCCGGTAGGGAGAAAAAGCGGGTATCTTTTAAGCCGATTTACCACATTCGAACCCCTCAGTCTTGCCTATGTCGCAGCGGTCACCCCGGAATTTTGGGAAATACAGGCAATTGATGAAAACTTTGATCGTTTCGAGTTCGTTGAGGCAGATCTCGTAGCAATTACCGCTTTCACGAGCAGCATAAACCGCGCTTACGAGATTGCCGGAGTGTACCGTGAAAAAGGCATCAAGGTGATCATAGGAGGCATACACGCTTCTCTGGTTCCGGACGAAGTCGCGGAATATGCCGATACAGTCGTTATCGGAGAAGTAGAAGAGATTTGGGGAGATGTTTTGAATGATTTCGAAAATAATCGTTTAAAACCGATATACAAAGCAGAACTTGTCGACTTCAATGCTCTCTCGGTCAAACCGAGAAGAGACGTCCTCCATCCTTCATATTTCTGGAGCTCAGTCCAAACCTCACGCGGATGTCCGTTTGATTGTGCTTTCTGTTCGGTAAGCAGGTATTTAGGCAGAGAGTTTCGACAGCGGGATATAGAGGATGTTCTGGAAGAATTGTCAGAGATCAAGGGAACTCACATCACCTTTACCGACGACAATCTTATCGGGTACCGCAAAGATAATGTAGAGAGAGCAAAACGGCTTTTCCGAGGAATGATTGAGCGCGGGCTGAATAAGAAGTGGTGGATGCAGACTTCTATCAATGCAGTAGATGATGAAGATGCGATAAGATTAGCAGCGGAAGCAGGCTGTATGTTTGTCTTTGTAGGATTTGAATCAATAAACAACGAAACACTCAAAAGTATGGGGAAGGGTGCTAATATCACGATCGGAGTAGATAATTATAAAAAAGTCGTTGATATGTTCCACAAGCACGGGATCGGAGTGATCGGCGGCTTTATCGTCGGAAATGATTATGAATCAAGCAACTATTACAGACAATTTGCCCGTTTCCTACTACACTCACAAATAGATGTTTATTCGATAAGTCTCTTGACACCGCTTCCGGGTACACGGTTTTTTGAAGAAATGGAAAAAGAAAACCGTTTGACTCACGACAATTTCCCCGAAGACTGGAAAAAATACCGTTTGTCCCGTTTAGTACATCAGCCGAAGGGGATTACCACTGAAGGAGTGTATCGGGGAGACAATCACATTAAAAAAATACTTTACGCTCCGTTACCGTGTATATTCCGAATAATCCGCAGCCTTTTTCAGTTAAGGAACATATCGAGTTTTATAAGCGTAATAAAATTGAATCGAGCGCTTCATCGAAGTTGGAAAAACTCTTACTACTATAAAAATTTTTCCGTCGATTTGGAGCCGGAGAGATATTTTCATGTCCAAGAAGAACTATTTTATGGAGAGCAGAAATGAATCTTTCCGATTGGACCTCAAAACTGAGTTTTCGGAAATCGAAAAACCTGTTCTCTGGGCCGGTCTTAAACCCGGCATGCGCGTCCTGGATGTCGGGTGCGGCATCGGAAAAACGACATACTTTTTAAAGCACATTGCAGGAAAAGACTCTCACGTCGTAGGAATTGACCTATCTGAAGAAAGACTGCTATACGCTCGCGAACATTATAAAGGGGCGGGAATAGAATTTGAACGACGCGATATTTATTCCCAGCTGGATGATCTCGGCAGGTTTGATTTTATCTGGGTTCGTTTTTTCCTCGAATACTACAAGCAAAAAAGTTTTGAACTCGTTAAAACCTTAACTGAACTTCTCACTGATTTCGGTATTCTTTGTCTTGGAGACCTCGATCACAACGGTCTGAATCATTTCGATATACCTGACCGTTGTATGCGTGCCATTTACGGTTGTGCCCGCGCTCTCGAGGAAAGTGCTGATTTCGACCCTTACGCGGGGAGGAAGTTATACTCTTATCTCTACGACCTCGGTTTTCGGGAAATTGATGTACGATTGGATGCTCATCATTTGATTTTTGGTGAGCTCGACTCGGTTGATGCGTATAATTGGTTCACTAAACTGAGCGTTGCAGGTAAAAACTCAGGTTATAGCTTTGATGAATATCCCGGGGGGTTCGAAGAGTTTTTTAAAGAGTGTAAAGACTTCTTCTATAATCCGCGCCGGTTTACCTACACGCCTCTTATCACCTGCAGAGGGGTAAAGCCGACTGGTTTGTAATCACTTTTTTGATTTATCGAGATACCCTATAAAAATATCGACAATTTCGCCGTCTAAATGCGTTCCCCTCTGGTCTTTTATTGTTTTTATTGCGTTTCTCTTTGTCATCGGTTTACGATAGTGGCGGCGGGCAGTTATAGCCTCAAAAAAATCTGCAACCGCAATAATTCTCGCCCCTAACGGTATATCATCACCTTTCAAATTTTGCGGATATCCGCTGCCGTCGATTTTTTCATGATGGGCCCCTGCGATTTCCGGAATTACCGAATAGATCCCCTCAAAACTAATCTGCTCGAGTATTTCTCTCGTTTTGGCCGCATGAGTTTTAATAATGCCGAACTCCCGATCGGTCAATCTCCCGTTTTTCTTGAGTATTCTGTCCGGGACCCCGATCTTCCCGTAATCGTGGAGAAGAGCGGCAATTTTAAGCATTTCTTGGTACTCTCTGGGGAGGTTCATCTCGCTGCAAATTGCTAAAACATATTCTGTTACTTTTTCTGAGTGTCCTGAAGTCAACGGATCCCTGGCGTCGATGCTCGATGCCAACACTTTTAAAATCGACTGAAACTGCTCTTCTCTTGCCTCGAGAAGCTGAGCGTTTTTTACCGCAATGCCGATAACCGAAGCGATTCCCATAAGAAGACTCATATCGCTCTGAACTAATGGCCTTTGAGAATGAAGATTATCGACTGCAAAGATGCCGAGCGATTCATTGTCGCAGAGAATAGGACAACAGATAAACGTTTTACTGCCTGCCTTTTGAGCAAACTCGAAGCTGCGGGGAGAGAGGTCCCCGGTAATTTCCTCGATATTGTTGACAAGAAAGGAGCGTTTTTCGTGAAAAGAAACCACGAAAATACCTCTTGAATCCGGTTTGTCGAGATTAAATGCGGTATCCTGAAAGAGCTTTAAATGTTCCTTGCTGTACCCGAACCCTTTTTTGAATTCGAGTTTTGTCTTATTTTCATTTGCTAAGAGAATCATCCCGCGGTCAAAATCGAGGCGCATTTTGGAAATTTGGATGACACTCTCGAGTATTTCATCGATGGTAGTATATTTGTTGATGACTTGCCCGATCTCATTTGCAATAAGAGTGTTGTTGTAGTTGAGATTTATCTGCTCGATAAGCTCCTCAGTGGAACTGTGTATTTCTTTGAGATGGTGCCCGAGTTCTTCACATTCTTTGTATTTACCGATATAGCTCAGAAGAATGATCGATAAAGCTGACGTCGATGCCATCAGAACCGCGGGGATAATCGGGTAGATAAAGAACACCCCGACCGAACCTGCGGCAAGAAAGGGCAGCAAGTAGTTGCGTATTTTTTTAAGGCGGATTGAGTGGGAATTTTCCCATGAAATGATATATCTGCAGCATTCACCTCCGCGAAATATGCATTCTTCGTGTTCAATATTGGGCGGTTTTTTGTTGAAAAAAATTGAAATTGCCTCGAGAAAACCGATTCTGTTTTCACATTGATACGGTTTCTCTTCGACACCTCTTTTAGGAATCGATACGACTTCAACAGAGTTAGTCGATAATTTTCGAATCGTATATGTAGAAGACCGTGCAAAGTTGGTTGATGCTTTTCCAATTAAATCGTAAGCAACGGCGGGACCGACCATGGCCAGGAAATACCTGCTCATGAGATTGGCATCCTGTAAAGATGCTGAATATTGACCGGCCTCTCTGGCTATGTGTTCATTTCCGCTCAGCTCGACAAGTTTCTCGTAGAACCGGTCAACCTGGTCTTGATTAAACCAATGTCCCTGGTCTTCGACCTGATAAAGCTCCATTCCGGCGTATTCGAGAAGGGCGGAGATATCTACATAAGGATATTTTTTTCGTATCAGTTTGAGATATATGTCTATAATTCTACTGTTGTATGGGGCCTGAACAGCCTCTTCCGTTGTTATCATGCTGTTTATTTCAATGTTTTATTGTCCTAAAGATTTCGTGTAAATGAGTAAAATATTTATCACTCGCTTCCATATTGAGAATCCAGAGCACATATGTTTTCTCGAAAGGCAGTTGTTTTTCTATCATATATGAAGATGGGAAAAGCATCACGGGGACATCTTCATCCCAAAGCTTCAACATTTGTAGAAGTGCTTTCTCGAGTATCCCGGGAGATACCGCAACTGAATCGGTTATAAACACTTTTAAACAATTCATCAATTCCGACATGTTCAGTCCGGCATTCGAGAAATCAGCTACAAATAAGGCCTTCATTAAACCGCGCTGTTTGAGAGAATACAGTTTGATATCTCTTTTGAGTTCTGCTTTTTTATAATCATCGAGCAACGTCCGTTGTTCCATAAAATCCGGATGGATATGAAAAGCCTCAGGAAGAAGACCGTCGGAGATTTGGCCGTAATAGGCTATGAAATCGAGAAGGTCGGAATGTGATGCTTCGACAATTTCCCATCCATGGTCCAATTGTGCTTCGCTTAAACGGTATTTCGGGAAAAAATACGCGAAAGAGTCTAGAGAGCAGCTTTTCGGATCATCAATCTTCTCGGCAATACCTTGAAATACTTTCACCGGGAACTTGTTTTCAGACCGGAAATAACACATGAGGTAATGCATGTGCATTGACGGAATCCGGTGGCAGCTGTTTGTAAAACTTCCTACTTGGTTGAGCACTTTGAGTCCTGCATAGCCGTTCCCCTGGATTCCGGCAGCATGATGATGTATAAGCCAGCTGTTCTCATACGATCTTACCATCCCCATGTGAGCTTGAATGGTCCCATTCTTTTTGTTTATAAAATGTTTGCCTATGCTGGGATTATCAATGTAGAGTTTTTCAAATGTTTTTTTAATTTCATCTTTTCGATTTAATAAAAATGCATATTTTTCCGGATAGATAAATCCCGATTCAAAGAAGAAGTTCCATAATTCGTTCAGCTCTATGCTGCTGTTGATAAACGATGTGCTGTCGTCCTCCTGATGAACGAATGACAGCAGTTTCGTAAGATGATCTGTTTCCATATCGAGAATTGAACAGCCGTGAATGATTTCCGTATCGTCTGTTTCTTGTTCGCTCTCCCGTTTTGCTATTACTTGAGCGGAACACGCTAACTTCATTCCGCCGGGAAGAATTATATGGAGAGTGGGAATGACAAGGCCCGGAAAGAGTGATTCTGAACCTCTTTTTTCACGTACTGAGAATCCGGAACCTGATAAATCAAAGAGGGCGAGCTCGATAGTATTTCCGGTCAAAGGATGATCAAAAGCCGCAAAAACCGGCGTTCCCGGTCTGTAGCGGTCGCTTCGAAACTGTTTCGGTTTGAATCTTTTTATACAGGTATCGACCGGTTCAACCACATATTCTCGGCTTCGATCGTTTCCTTTCCATCGTTCTATCCTGCATTCACCGGAGAAGAGTAGTTGTTTTCCTTTCTGCACTGTTACCGTCGCCGTACTATCCGGATTAAGATAGGAAAAGCTGGAGGGAAACTCAGCGTTCAGGTGTAAAGCAAACGCTTTCGCACTGAACTCGGAAATAAAGCCTTTATACACGACCCCGTTCTGCAGGAGAAGGGCTGAACAACTGTTGCAGGGATACCGTTTATGACTGCGTACCGCTAAAAAA
>CAZKZZ010000074.1:0-14808 GCA_964557375.1 uncultured Spirochaetales bacterium
CTCACACCGTAACATCGGAGAGCACGATAGAGACGGCTGAATAGATCAAAAGCAGCCCGAGTACGATGTTGATGATCCGGTAATACCGCTCTTTTTTTAAAAGCAGTTTGATAGCATTACCACTCAGCGCCCACAATGAGTTCGACACGAACACGAGCACCGCTAAAGCAAGCGAGATGATGATGTGGAGGGAGACTTTCTCCACATTGGGATGAACAAACACGGTAAAAATAGTAAGACCATAGATAATCACTTTGGGATTGAGAATCTGGAGCACAATACCGTCCACCACTCCGGCTTTACCGCCTTGAAACCCTTCTTCGAACGATTTGGAAAGCATGATCCGGATTGCAAGAAAGACAATGTAACCGGCACCGATATACTTGAGATAGGGGAAAAACCGAGGAAGGTACATGCTGAGAATAGTAGAAAACAGAGAGGTCACCACCATGATGCCGAGAAACCCGATGTTAATACCGGCGATAAACTTGAGTGTTTTCACATACCCGTTCTTGAACCCGAACCCTGCCGAGCTGATATTGTTCGGGCCGGGGGTGAGGGTGGTAACGACTGCAAAGGAGATAAACGGCACTAACGGGAACGACATGATTTGGTCCTGACCGGGATTTTTGATTATCTTATACTAAAAGAAGGTGTGATGTGAAGATTTTTTTAAAGGAAAATATATGTTTGAAGATAGAAAAGAGGCGGGAAGACAAATCGGAGAAGCGCTGGAACAGTATCGAAATGAAAACCCTCTCATTTTAGGGATACCGCGGGGAGGGGTGATGATAGCAGCAGAGGCGGCCCGTCACCTCGGGGTCCGGTTCACGCTGATTATCGCGCGAAAGCTGCCCTTTCCTAGAAATCCCGAAGCAGGGTTTGGGGCGATTGCCGAAGACGGCAGTACATTTGTTTTGGAAGAAGCTGCCGTTTCGGTCTCGAAAGAGGAGATCGAAGAGATCAAAGCAAATCAAAAAAAAGAGATTACGCGGAGGGTCGAAAAACTTCGCGGCGGTAAACCCCTGCCCGACCTGAAAGGGAAAACGGTCATCCTCACCGACGACGGCATAGCCATGGGCTCGACCATGCGCGCCTCGGTCTGTATGTGCCGGAACAAAGAGGCCGGTAAAGTGGTCATTGCCGTACCGGTCTGCTCACCCCGGGTACAGGATACCATGAAGTCGCTTGCCGATGATGTCGTCGTACTCGAGTCACCACCCGGATTCAGGGCGGTGGCGGAAGTGTACCGGCATTGGTACGATGTCTCGGACCGCGAGGTTCTGGATATACTTTCAAATTATTCGGCTGAATACGCAGGTAAGTAGCTTGCACAAGCGTGTAACAAGGTTTGAGGCAGTAACTTTGAAACACCTATAACCGCAGCCCCGGTTACACCGCTCGGGGAAGGTGTTCGATGTTACTCCATCCCTCTCCATAATTCTATGTTTCAACTCTTCGACTGTCTCTTCGTACGGTTTAGCGGTTACTGTGTAATGCGCCATAGTTCTCTCCTTTATAAGGATTTTTATTCATCCTCGCTAAAATCGGTAAATCCCGGATCGAGCAGGCGCTCCCTGTGTGAGTTTTCGATTGCCGTAATCCGTGCCATCTCCTCATCATTCAATTCCCAGCCGAATACCTCTGCGTTGGTTTGCAGATGGTCTTCGGTGGAAGCTTTCGGAATGACAACAATTCCCCGCTGGATCTGCCATCGGAGGGCGATCTGAGCGGGGTGTTTCCCTTTGCCCTCAGCGATTTCTCTGATTGTAGTGTCCTTCACTATTTTGTTTCTTGCAAGAGGAGAGTAGGCCGTCATATCGACTTCGAGCTCTTTGCAAAACTCTTTAAGCCGGTTTTGATTAAGATATGGGTGGCACTCCACTTGATTTATGACCACGGGCTTCTCCGAAGCTTCAACCGCCTCTTTTACCCGCCGCCTTATGAAATTACTTACCCCGATGCTCCTCACTTTGCCGTTATCGACCAGCTCACCGAATGCCGCCATAGTCTCTTCTATGGGTATTGAATCGCTCGGCCAATGGATAAGAAGCAGATCGAGATAGTCGGTTTGGAGTTCATTGAGGGCCTTATCGCAGCGTTCCAGTACTTTTTTGCGGGTGAGATTCTCCTGCCAAATTTTGGAGGTAAGAAAAAGATTTTCCCTTTCCTTACCGGTATTCATCTCTTCCGCTTTGAGTACATTTCCAATTTCGGTGTGGTTACCGTACATCTCAGCTGTATCGATATGTCTGTATCCGATAGTCAAAGCGCTTCGAACGGCTTCCTCGCACGTCAATCCTGTAAGCTGCCAGGTCCCCAGTCCGATAATCGGGATAGAATGACCTGATGATAATATTTTAGTTTCTGATTTCATGGTTTACATCCTGTATTATTTATTATCCTCATAACCGCGAAGGCGGGAGAGTTCGGGCCAGTTGTCGAGGTTTATCTTTTCGGCTTCACGAATATCCTCTGCAGTAACAGTGATCGAGACAGCAGGTTTGCCCGGCTCGATATGTTCAAACGGTACCGGTACAACTTCATCTTCACCGATATCAAACAGCCCGTCAAAAGAGACCGCCCCGAACACTATGCGTGCCTCTTCGACATTGATGATTATATCTTCGAGCTCGCCCTCGAGGCCGTTTTCATCCCTCTCTGCCCCGATTAGGGCAGGAGAGCCTAAGAGTTCCGTCACGCGGTAGGCAAGCGGCCCGTCGGAGCGAGACTCTCCAGCGGGGCCCCCGCCGGAGCGAGACCCCGAGCTCTTCCCGGCCTCTTCCGCCCCCTCGATTACTCCTTCGAATAACGTGCGGTCCAAAAGACGCTCCCAGGCGCGGCGGATTCTCTCGTCCCATTCGGGGCTGGAGGTGTCGGGCAGGGTACCGGGCTCTGTCCCCGGCATCTCGCGGATGGTCCTCCATTTTACCCCGAGCACGGCCCTTCGGTTGAACCTGTCCAGGGTGAGGGCCTGGAATGGGATAAAATACCACCGCCCGTCTTCCGCGTACTGGGGATGTAAGCCCATCATCACGTAAGGAGTGTTCCCTTTTCCGGTTACCACGATATCCTTTATCCGTCCGGTCTCGATTCCGGTGGGGGTAACGACCGCGTACCCGATGAGCTCACTCGCTTTTGCTGTAATACCCGGTATAATCCGCATCCCGGAACGGAGCTCGACACTAATGGTAGTCCGTTCCCAGTACTCCTTAACGTTCTCCCGCCAGGAGGAGTTGGTAAGCTGCAGTTCCCCGGCCTGAGAACGGTTTGTAAGTTCGGGAGCATCCTCAAATAAACCGATCGGGTTGTCATAGACTATGGCGGTGGTGTCCAGGTTGTAGGTAAGGGTACTTAGAGGAATAGGGTAGTGCTCACCGCCGGCACTTTGCCCGGCTTCATTATTCCGGTAATTGAGGACAGCAGAGAATATGTTGCCTGTGTCCGGATGGGCGATAATATCCGCAATGGTACCAATCGGATGATCATGGATGATCTTCCTGTTGCGTATGTCGCGAAACTTAAGGATTGATCCCGGAACAGTCCTCATCCCCACACCATACCATTTTGCAGCCAGCTCCTTGGGCATGTAGGCGGCAGGAAGTACTTTGGCTGTTTTTGACCAGAACCTGAATATGTTTTGTTGCATTGCAAGGGAACCGTACTCGATAGAACCGTGCAGGTCCTCCCAGGTGGGAGCAGTATTAACCAGTTCCCTTCTGGAAATGTTGATGTAAAATGTATCATTCTCAGATTTGACCGCAATAGAGGGTATCGGATAGAGTGTCGGTCCTTCCCCTGCTATGTTGACCCGGACTAATATATAGGAGATAAAACCGGCTGTCGGGTCTATAATCAAATCTTCTACCTGTCCTATCTCCTGTCCGTCCCAATTTTCCACATTGAAAGCGAGAAGATCACTACAGTATCGGTAGTTGTCCGGATTAATGATTAAGGATTCTTGGTCCTGTGCTATAACTGCCGGTTGCATGACCATAAACATGCCTAAAAAAAGGGGCAGGATGAGCATCAAAATGCGTGCTGGAATCGAATGCCGTTTCTTACGATGTGTCGTGATCATGGATTACTCCTTTATACCACCGGCGGGATGAGTCTCTCCCGCATGCCGTAGCGGATCAATTCTGTTTTTGAATGCATGTCGAGGTTTTTCATGATGTTAGTTTTGTGAACGTGAACGGTGTTTACCGAGATATTGAGACGGAAGGCGATGTCCCGTTCGGTCAATCCGTCACAGATCAGTGTAAAGATCTCCCGCTGCCGTTCGGTAAGAGGAATTTCGGGGGCGATTCTATAGGTGCCCGGTTCGAGATAATGAGAGATAAGGGCGCTTATGTACGTGCCGCCGTGATATACTCTTCGTATCGCTTCGATCAGCTCTTCCGATGAACTGTCTTTGAGAAGGTAGCCGTGTACGCCGATACGAAACGCGCGCTGGACCATGGTCTTGTCCCGGTACACGGTAAAGAGGATGATCTTTGCACACTGCTGGATTTTTTTCAGTTTCTCTGCAGTCACCATGCCGTCGTATCCGGGCATCCCGATGTCGATAATATAGACATCGGCAGCTCTCTGTTCGGCCATGGTCAGAAGTTCGTTCCCGTTGGAAGCCTCCCCGATTATTTCGATTTCAAAGGGGGCTTTCCGGTCTATTACCGAACGGATCCCCTCCCGTACTATCGTGTGGTCATCTGCTAGCATTACCGTTATTGCCATGGTTTACAATATAGTAAATAATAGACGGCTTGTGTTTTTCTTCAGGATTTAGGTCAATAAATTGTAGATTAAAGCCAGCCTAGCTGTTGTTCTTTTTGGGAAAGGAAACCGTGACCGTGGTCCCGGCCCCGAGAGAACTCTCTATTTCGAGTGTGCCGTTATGACAGTTGATCATCTCCTGGGCGATCGTAAGGCCCAGCCCGAGCCCCTGGTGCTTGGTCGTATAGAACGGTTCCGTAACCATCGGGATCTCATCTTTGGGAATACCCATATCGGAGTCAATCACTTTGAATCCGGCGGCCTTATCGGTATTGAATCCGACAACACTTACTTTCTCAGGGTCCCAGCCGCTTGCCTCAAACGCGTTTTTTACAATATGATAGATAACCTCTTTTATCTGGACGGGATCGGCCTCGACTGTAACGGAGTAAAGGGGCGCTAAGTTCCGTTTTATAGTTGTTGTGTTGTTTGCCTTTTGAGGGTCCAGGGTTGTCGACTCGAAGCGGTCGAGCGCCTCTGAGACCATACCCCACAGATCTATTTCCCGGAGTTCCGGTTTTTTGAGCGAATATGATTTGAGTATGGATGAGATAATCTCATCAGCTTCCGCTATCTTCTCTTCACAGTGGTTGAGATTTTTATCTATTTCCGGATTGGTCCGCTTTTTGCGGATGTTATAGGTCGACAGTTTTATCGCGGCAAGCGGTCTCCGCAGTTCATGGGCAACAGCTGATGAGAGGCGTCCCAAGTCGGCCAGTCTGCGGGACAGTTCGAGCTCATTCTGGGTTTGAAGCAGCTGTTTCGTCCGCTCCTCTACCTTTGCTTCGAGCTGTTCGTTGTCCCGTTTAATGATCTCTTCAGCTATTCTTTGATCGGTTATGTCCCGGCCGATACCCAAAATACCTGTTACCCGCCCGTCGGGATCAACGGTGGCTTTGTTGCGCCAATGAATCCACACAGGGGTCCCGTCTGCTTTTATGTTCGCAGCCTCCTGGTCCTGATAAACGTCCGGATGCTCGAGCATATCCTCGAGGAGCTCGGACCATTTCTTGCCGGCTCCATCCTCTTCGGGGAGAATGGTGCCGATAATCGGTTTTCCGATAGTCTCCTCGCGGTCGAAACCGAAAAAATCAAGAGCGTATTGGTTCAAAAAAGACAGCCTCCCCTCTGTATCCATCTTGGCGATGATACTGTTGGCAGTTTCTACGATATCGGAGTACTTTTTTCTGCTCTGTTTTATTTCCATATCTTTCTGTTTTTTGTCGGTAATATCGAGCAGGGTAACGAGCAGCCGGCGCTTGTTGTCTGATTCGCTTGTTAGAAGAGTACTTTCGATATACATCCAAACTTCAAAGGCACCCGCTTCAGAAAGTTTAATTTCACATCCCCCGGTATGCCCTTTGAGCTGCAGTTCTTCGAGATGACGGTACAAAATCTTTCTCGAGCTCGAATGAACATACCGGTGTAATGGTGTACCGAGTAAATACTCTTCAGGTTCACCGAGGAGATCTGTCCCTTTCCGGTTTATTCCGGTGATAATTAAGTTATTATCAAGTACCACATAACCGACAGGAGCGTGAAGAAACAGCTCTTTGTACCTTTCCTTGAGCTCACTCACCTTGGTTTGGGCCGACCGCAGTTCTTCGTTTTGCGTTTCCAGTTCTATCTGGTGTACTTTGAGCTCATGTAACAGTTGGTTGATATCTCCGGTTTCGGGTATCGGCGTTTGGCTGTTTTTCAATTTCTCTTCCGCTATTCGACGGAGTTGGGAAAATCTGTTTTGGATGTCATCTTCCGGTGCCATATAATAAAATTTACCACACTATGGCAGCAGAATACAGAGACTTAATAAAAGAGAATTGACCTGTTTCGTCTTTTTACTGACTCGTATTTCCTGACGACTCGGCATATATTGTTTTTCCCCTCTTTTACGATATAATGGCCTATGCCGTATTCTATTCTTATCGTTGATGACGACCGGATATTCTGTGAAGAACTCTCCGAGCTTTTAGACGAGTATCGTATTACTATCGCCGGAAGCCCGAAAGAAGCGCTGCGCATCCTCGAGAGCCCGAACAGCATTGACTTAATGCTTCTCGATGTGCGGCTTCCCGGCATGAAGGGCACGGAGCTGCTGAAAATTGTAAAGCAGCGGTATCCGGAGATCGTGGTCATCATGATGACCGCATACGGATCGAAAGACGTCATCATCACCTCGATGCGGAATGACACCGACGATTTTATCGAAAAACCGATAGACATCGGCCAGCTCAAAGCGATGGTCCGCGACCAGCTCGGACGGAAAAAGGGTACAAAACAGTTCGATTCGGACATGGATTATATCAAGTATTACATCGACAAGAATATCGATAAAAAAGTGGAGATGGAGCACATCGCCACGATTATGGGGTATTCGACAAAATACATGAGCCGGGTTTTCAAGCAGGAGACGGGGATGAAGTTCAACGAATACCGCCTGCAGCGGAAGATCGAAAAGGCCAAGGAGTACCTCGAAACCACCGACTACCGCATAAAGCAGATCGCCTATGAACTCGGATATGAAAACTCGGAATCGTTCGTACGAATATTCAAGAAGAGGACCGGCTTTTCTCCCGCGGTATATAGAAAAAAGTCAATAATAAGTAGATAGCAACTAATGCCTTTTCACCCGTCATCGGTTATCATAATAGGTAGCTGAGGAGAACAATAATTAGGAGAAGGGAAGCCTTTCGCACACCTCTCTCCGATAAACATATCCGGGGGGCGGGTGAAATTCCCTAAACGGTTTTTCACCCTGCCCATTTTTCTCCCTAATCAGCTTATTCTAAGATGCCGGAGGCCTCATGGCAAAAGAAAATTGGGTTGAACTGGAGGATTTATTAGGTTCCTTCATGGCAAAATTTTCATACAACGGGTATAGAAAAAATGTTGAAAAGATAAAAAATCTGATTCTCAATCTGAGAGAAGATGACTACGATCTTGCCGTTCAGAACGAATATCTGCAGTCCGAACGGCGCGAATACCGTCAGTCTCTTCTCCGCTATAAAAAGCTCTACGAAGAAGCACCCGTTGCATATATTACGATGGACCTTACCGGGGTTATAAGGGATGTAAACCACAAGAGCGTAAATATATTGGGTTTGGAGAGGGAACACCTCATTGGTACCAGTTTTTCACAGTTCGTCACACCAAACTCACGTGCGTTTTATGATAAGCACTTGCGCAAGCTGTGCAGAGACAGCAATCACGACAAAGAACAGATAACCATCACCCCTGTCCGCCGTGAGACTGAGAACGTTTTGATCAACAGTCAGGTAGTATTCGAGGGCGGGGAGATGGTTGTCCTTACCGTGATCTCCGAGCTCAGTGATTAGGCTGCAGTGAGCCCCTACTGTAACAAGGTTTGAGGCACTACTTGTTTATTTCAATTTGTACCTTTACCGATTCCGGCTTGGGATCGTTTGCGTAGGTAAACCCTTCCACCGCCTTATCGAACTCGTACGTTTCGGTTATCAGGGGGTCTACATCGATTCTTCCCGAACCGAGTAGGGCGACCGCGCGGGCATAGACGTGCGCGTATCGGAACACCGTTTTTACGGTGACCTCTTTGGTTTGGGCACCGACGACATCGAACGAGACTGGATCTGAAGGCATGCCGATATACACGATCGTCCCGCCGGGACAGACGATATCGAGAAGCGTTTCTCCCACCTTAGCACTGCCGCTTGCCTCGAACACCGCTTCTGCCCCCCATCCGCCGGTTATCTCCATTACCCGCTCTTTTAGATTTTCATCCTTTACGTTTACACCGGTTATAGGGCCGAGTGTTTCGGCGATATCCAGTTTTTGCTGAACGATGTCGGTTATGATCACCTGTGCCGCCCCGCCGGCGAGAGCGGAGAGGGCGGTTACCATCCCGATCGTTCCGGCCCCGGTTACAACCACCGTGTCTCCGGGGGAGAGGCCCGCTTTGGTAACCCCGTGCATCCCGACGGCAAGCGGCTCGACCATCGCACCTGCACCGAAGCTGACCGATTCGGGCAGTTTGAAGGTAAACGCTTCCGGATGGACCACCGTCTCCCTCATCACTCCGTGGATGGGAGGGGTGGCCCAAAACGCAACCGAAGGGTCAAGGTTGTACATGCCGAGCCACGATTCCTTACTCTCAGGGTCGGCTACTCCCGGTTCCATGCATACCCGGTCTCCCGGTTTAAACGATGTTACTTCACTGCCCACTTCCAGTACTTTACCCGAGGCTTCATGGCCGAGTACCATGGGCTCTTTTACCTCGAACGGCCCGATCTTTCCGTGCTTGTAGTATTCGAGATCACTCCCGCACACTCCGACTGCAACAGGGGCAATCTTGACGTCTTTTGGGCCGAGTGTCTCTTCGAGTTCTATATCCCGCAGGTTCAACTTACCTGCTTTTTCCAATACTAATGCTTTCATAGCTGTACTCCTTTCTTAATTAAGATTCTATGTTGAGTTTCTATTCTACTTTACTGCTCCCATGGACAGTCCTCGAACCAGATACCGTCTGACGAGCAATCCTCCGATAAGCATGGGAGTGATAATGACCGTTCCTGTTGCCATGGCCTGTCCCCACTTGATCCCGGTCTGACTGACGAGAAGCGAGGCCGCTACCGGGATGGTCTGAGTGGCCTTACTCGTGAATACCGAGGCGAAGAGAAAATCATTCCAGGCGAACATCAGACAGAGGACCGCGGTGGCTACGATTCCCGGTGTTGCCACCGGAAGGGCGATGTGCCAGAAGGCCTGGAACTTGGTCGCCCCGTCTATTATGGCCGACTCTTCGAGTACCTCCGGGACATCACTGAAAAAGACCATCATCATCCAGATAGCAAAGGGAAGGTTGAACGTTGTGTAAGCGAAGAACAAGGCCGGAAACGTACCGAGCACATTGACGTTGGCAAACATCAAATACAGAGGAAGGATGACCGCGGGGATCGGGGCCATCCGGGTACTGATGACCCAGAATGCGAGGTGTTTTTTCCCGCCCAACTTCCATCTCGCCAGCGCGTAGCCGCCGAACGCTCCCAGTACGACGGCAATGGTCATCGATGTAACTGCGGCGATGACACTGTTGCGGAGAAAATGGAAAAATCCTCCCTTTGGAGAAAACATGAACTTATAGGTATCGAAGTTCGGTTCGAAAAAAAGTTTCGGCGGCATCTTCAGCATTCCTGCCTGAGTCTTAAAGGAAGAGAGTATCATCCACACAATCGGGGTGAGCGCCCATAGCAGAGCAATTACTGCAAGCAGATAAAGAATAGTATAGGTAATTGGTTTATATTTTCTTGTTCTCATAGTGTCTCTCCTCTGCTTAAAACCTTGACAAACAGCTGTCCTAAAATAATGGTGAGAATCAGGAGGGTAAGTCCTATCACTGAGGCAGCGCCGATATCCTGAAACCTGAACGCGTTTTCCATCAAATAATAGCCGGTTATTTTTGTAGAGTTTGCCGGTCCCCCTTGCGTAGAAATGTAGATCTTGTCGACAAACCGGAGAATGTCCATAGAACGGACGAGAACCGCCACCATGAGGGGACGTGACACGAGGGGCAGAATAACATACCGAAGGCGCTGAAAGTACGAGGCCCCTTCTACTTCGGCCGCCTCGAGAAAATTCTCGTTGAGAGACTGGAGCCCGGCCATAACGACAATGGTGATAAGCGGGGCCCACTCCCAGGTATCGATGAGAATGAGTGTGGGCATGGCCGTTGCTTTCGTACCTAAGGCGTACTGTTCAAAGCCGAACACATTGCTTAGTACCCACGAATACAGGCCGTAAGTGGTATTGAGCATAAATCTTCCTAAGAGCCCTGCCACCACCGGGGCAACAAAAATGGGAAGCATCCACAAGGTCAACAACAATTTGTCTCCTTTCCCCTGGGGAAGTTCGTAGATGAGAAGGGCGACGGCAGTACCAATTAATACTTGCAGTATTAACCCTCCTCCCACATAATATCCGGTCCTCAGCCACGACCGCCAGAAAACATCATCTTGGAACACCCTAGACCAGTTGCTGAAACCGCCGAAGGTCCCACTGCCTATTCCCATCGTGTAGTCGGTAAAACTGGAGACGATGAGAAAACCAAGCGGGAAGAGGCTGACCAGCATAAGGAGTATTAATGAAGGCAGAAAAAGCCAGAACTCCGTACTTATCCGTTTTTTATACAAACTCGTTTCTTGGTTCATAACATCTCTTTCCTTTTTGGATTATTAGAGCGGGCCCCGACGGTTTGTTTTCTGTCGGGGCCTTTATACACATGGTAAGTTTTTACTGACCGGTTATCTGGTCGGTTTTCTGCTTGATAGTGTTCATCGCCTCTTCGGGACTTAAGTCCCCGGCCAGCATTTTTGAAAGATTGGTATAGATAGCTGTGTCCACCTGGGGCCACTGAGGAATCTTTGGCCTCATAAATACATTTTCGGACTCCCAAGCTTTCAAGACCGCCGGTACGGAGAGCAGGTTAGGCATCTCTTCGGCCTCATCCGTACCGGGTTTCATCCCCTGCTGAACTCTGTCCAGGTCATAGACCGAATGACGGGTAGGCGTTGAGCCCCCTAATTCGGACTGGAGAATGTAGTACTGTGCCTGAGGTGAAGTAGCCCAAACCAGAAACAAATATGCTGCCAGCTGTTCTTTCGGCGATGCGTATTTATTAATGGCAACACCGGTTCCGCCGTAGATGTTCGCGTTCCGTTCCGGTCCGGTAGGCAGTATTGACCACGCTGTTTTCCCGGGTATTTCGGACGAATCGGGATTTTCGAACATCGAAGAGAACTCGTGCCATTCCGGCGCCAGGGCAAGGTTTCCGGCTGCGTAAGAGTCCGCAAGGCCGTTCCAGTCCCAGGAAGCGCTTCCGGGGGCCGAAGCATCGATTAGTTTTTTGTAAAAAGTAGCAGCTTTGATCCCTTCTTCTGAATTGACAACACATTCGCCCGGATCGGTTGTTCCAACACTACCTACTTCTTCTTTAGTAAAGTAGGTGCCTCCATATGCAGCGAGGACATTGCTGAAATCGCACATCAGCGAGTCGTGCTGTTTAGCCTGATGTCCGGAAGCGTAATCGACTTCGGTAATTGTCCCGTCGTCGATCTTTGACTGCATCCATTCGACGATTTCGTAGTACTGGTCCCAGGTAAGATCAGCATCCGGAGTCCAGTCATACCCCATATCATCCATAAAATTGTCTTTGTACTTATCAAATACATCTTTCCGGTAGGCGAGAACTATCGTAGGACAGTCGTAAGGAAGGCCGTATAGGTTGTCGGTATTTTCCATATAGCCGCATACCTGGAGCTGACTTTGGATAAAGTCATCTTTTCCTCCGGGGAGTGGTGGAAGATATTCGTTTTCAGCAAATTTGTTCAGGTCCACAAAATGGTTGAACTGTTTTGCAAGAATCTGGTATGGGTCGGCATAAATTATCTGGTAATTAGACCTTTTCGCGTTCACATCCAGTCCAACTTTTTCTACGACTGTGCCGAGATCGGACTGCTCGATGGTGACCGTAATACCGGTAACACTTTCGAATGCATCAATCGATTCGTCCAGTGCGGAGGATGGAGGGGTGTTCTCCGAAATGAAGTTCAGCTCCACTCCTTCGAACTGTTTCCAGTCAAAACCCTCCGGGGCCGTAATCTTCGGTAGCCCCTCGATCCATCCTTCAAAGGGTGCTTCTACCTGATTGTCCGGATTCACATCCGTATCAATTAAATCTTCAATGGCTTGTTCCGCTTCACCCTGACCGCCTGCAAACAGTGCAACGGTTGTAACGAGTAAGAGAACAACAAAAAAACCGCATAACTTCTTCATAGTTATACCTCCTGATAAATTTACCCCCAGTAATGAGGATATACAGTAAGTCTACGTTGATGTGGGTGTGCATGGCATTAGTTTCATGCCACGATCTGTTGACTTTATTCCGGATATTTGTTGATTGAGTTCAATTTCTTTGAAAACAGCGGTGGTGGCCCGAAATCCCGACAAACCGTTTTGTAACAAGGTTTGAGGCACTAACCAAGGAGAACCAGGTCAATAAGTTGGAGAATCGCACTAATGCCTTCTTCCCGGACCTGATTTATCATTTAGGATGACAAAAAAAGAAACCGTAAGGAGGCGTGTTGTGGTTAAAGAGATTACAACAGAACAATTACAAAAACTGATGCGGACCAAAACCGATATGAATATCATTTCGAACGATCCGTTTATCTTGACTCAGGCAAGAATATCCCAGGTCCCGAATATCTATTCCTTCCGCAAGTTTATCGGCAACGGGCACGATCCATCGATGAAAGAAAGTCTGCTCGTCCTGATTCAGCGGAAAAAGAGCAAAAAGATGGACCCCCATATTTACAACACCTTGTTGGCAAAAGGGTACAAGCATATCGTCGAGTACAAGGGGAGTCTCAAGCTCCGCAAGAGTCTGCCCGAGCCGGCCGCATAATATATGGACAATAACAGAAAGACAGACATTACAGATGACATCTCAATCGTTATAGCAGGAAGAGCGGGGCAGGGGATCCAGTCGATACAGCAGGTCCTTACCTATACCCTCAAGCGGGACGGCTTCCACGTCTTTACGACCAAGGAATACATGTCCCGTGTCCGGGGAGGGGTAAACTCCACCGAGATCCGGATTACCTCGAAAAACAGAAACGCTTATGTCGATTCAATAGACCTGTTTGTTCCCCTCTCCGATGAGATCACCCCGTTTCTTCGAAATCGGATAACCGAGCAGACGATCGTCATTGCGGACCGGAAAAACGGTGCTGTCGATAAGCTCGGCATTGAAGGAGCGGGAAGGACCGTGGATCTCTCCTTTTTGGAAACGGCCAAAGAAATCGGCAGTAAGCTCTACACCAATACGGTTGCCGTCGGTTTCTTAGGCGGCCTTCTGTCGATGAACAGGCAGGTTGTAGACGACTACATCGCGGTCCTCTTCGAAGATAAAGGCGATGATGTTGTAGCCAATAACAAGAAGGCGGTCGAAGCGGGATACCAAAAAGCGGAAGAGCTCAAAGAGAGTCTCGGGCTTACCATTTCGATCGAAAGCGACAATGAGACAAAAGAAAACCTGCTCTTGAGCGGAAAAGACGCCGTTTCCCTAGGAGCACTGGCCGGGGGGTGCAATGTTATAAGCTCGTACCCCATGTCCCCCTCTACCGGGGTGCTGGTCTCCTTAGCGGAGTATTCCCACGAGACGGACATCATCGTGGAACAGGCTGAAAGTGAAATTGCCGCGGTCAATATGGCTTTAGGCGCGTGGTACGCGGGGGGCCGGGCGATGGTGACCACCTCCGGGGGTGGGCTCGATCTCATGGCGGAAGGAGTAAGCCTTACCGCCATGCTGGAAAGCCCCATGGTATTCCATGTCGCCCAGCGTCCGGGCCCCGCTACGGGGCTTCCCACCCGCACGGCCCAGGAAGACCTCGAACTGGTAATCCATGCGGGACACGGTGAGTTCGCCCGCGCCGTATTTGCCCCCGGGAACACACTCCAGGGATACTCGCTTACCCGGCATGCATTCAATCTGGCCGACCGGTATCAAGTACCGGCGTTTGTTCTCACCGATCAGTACTTTATCGATTCTTACTACGATGTCCGAAGGGATGCTTTCGATGAAGTCCACAACGAGCACGGAGTTGATACTAACATCGTCGAAACAAATCCGGAGTACGAACGGTACACCCTCGGCAACGGCGGTATATCCTACCGGGGTATTCCCGGATGGGGTGAAGGGCTGGTAAAAGTGGACAGTGACGAGCACAACGAGGAGGGGCTTATCACCGAAGAGGTTACCGAAATACGCCCCGCTATGGTCGATAAACGGTGGAAGACAAAAATGGACCACCTACGAGAGCAAATCGTTGAACCGGACCTCTACGGAAACAGCAATTATCGAATTCTGTTGATAGCCTGGGGCTCTACCTTGAATACCGTCTTAGAAGCGATGGAGTGGGTCGGCAGGAAGGATGTTGCCCTGCTCCATTACACCCAGGTGTATCCGCTCTCGGCACGTACAGCAGAGTACCTGAAGGCCGCTGG
>CAZKZZ010000074.1:14908-16631 GCA_964557375.1 uncultured Spirochaetales bacterium
ATGCCGTTAGGTGTACTCTACACAGCGCCTGAACGGGAGACCTTTTCGGACACGCTCCCGGTCTACAGAGAAAACAAGGAACCGCTTTTTAAGCGTTCTTTTGATCAGTCGGTTATTACCGCGATAATAGATAAAAAAATGATGTAAGAAAGGTTACGGAGGAACGTATGGATGTACTAGTTGACAAAGATGCCTGTACGGGGTGCGGATTCTGTCAGGATATCTGCCCCGAGGTGTTTGAAATGGACGGGGACATCGCCTTCGCCTACGGCACGCCGAAGACCGAAGCGGATGAGGAGTGTGTGCAGGAGGCCGCGAAAGAGTGTCCTGTCTACGCTATCAAACTGTTAAAGAAGACCGCCTGAGCGCGGAGTAAGGACCGAAAGGAGTTATGTATGAAAGTACAAGTTGATCAAGATGTTTGTATCGGCACGGGCAACTGTGTTGCTAATAGCGATACTGTATTCGAGATCGAGGGAGGCGTCTCCCACGTCAAGACCGACCCCGTGCCGGCCGGAGAGGAAGATGCCGCACGCCAGGCGGTGGAAGACTGCCCGGTAAGTGCTATATCGATTGTAGAAGATTGACCTGCCGTTATTAAAGACCCACCTAGAATCGGCCCACCGATTATGCACATGTAAAAAAAGTACTTTGTTACCCCGGAGTCATTTCTCCGGGGTAACCTCTTCAATTACCAGCAGGACCCGTTCGGTATCGGTCTCCTCCTGACCGACCTTTCGCGCGTTGAGGAGCATCTTCTTCTTTCCGATTTTAGGAAAGGTGTGCTCGATTTCGAAGTTTTCGAAGGACTCGTTTTCGGGGATGACCGTCTCGAGCAGCCTGCGCAGTTCGGGGTTGTCCCACTGTTTGTTTCCTAAATCGTAGATATGCCGGCCTACCGTGTCTTTTTCTTTCGTCTTGAATAGTTGGTAGAAGTTGTGGTTGGCTTCCACTATGGTAAGGTCCCGGTCGAGGACGATAAGCGGTTCGCGGATGGTGTTGATAATGCTGTTGGAAAAATCGAGGGCGAACTGGAGTTTGTCCTGGTTTTCCTTCTGCTCGGTGATATCGAAGAAGGTGATGATCACCCCGTCGATCACCTTCTCGTTGGACCGGTAGGGGAGGACCCTCATCTTGTACCACCGATTATCATCCGCCTGCACTTCGATCTCTTTCGCCTGGAGGGTGTCGAGGACCTCCTGAATGTCGTTCTGCATGTTATCGTATCTCAATTTATCGGAGACGTGGTGGAAGGGTCGTCCTTTATCGCTCTGGATGATGTTGGATATTTTTTCCGCCGCCGGGGTGTACCGTTTGATCTTGAGCTCGTTGTCGAGGAACACCGCGGCAATGTTGGTGCTGTTGAGGAGATTGTTCATATCGTCGTGGGCGTTGGAGAGCTCGTCCACTTTCTCCTGCAGTTCACTGTTTACGGTGGTAAGCTCTTCGTTTAACGACTGGAGCTCCTCTTTGGATGACTCGAGCTCTTCGTTTGTGCTCTGAAGCTCTTCATTGGATGACTGCA
Organism: uncultured Spirochaetales bacterium; assembly: GCA_964557375.1. Taxonomy (GTDB): domain Bacteria; phylum Spirochaetota; class Spirochaetia; order SPDA01; family CAZJBZ01; genus CAZKZZ01. Next base: position 16,434 of record CAZKZZ010000074.1, read on the forward strand.
GTTCCTCGTTCATCGATTTTACTTCTTCGTTCGAGGTTTCGAGCTCTTCGACGGTCACCTGATGGCTCTCCCGGGTCTCCTGCAGCTCTTTTTCGAGTTCTACGATCCGCTGTTTGAGTTCCTTTTCCTTGCCGGTTATGTTTTCCGCTTCGACGGTAACATCCGGTTTCTCCTGCTCCCGGAAGACGATGAGCACTG
>CAZKZZ010000075.1:0-15241 GCA_964557375.1 uncultured Spirochaetales bacterium
CCTGCTTCCTGAAAGCGCTCTCGATTCGAGACCCACACGTCGATTTCTCCACATCTGCCTCCTTGACTCAGCCCCTGCCCATCAACACCTGCGAGGGCTCATGGTCCTTGTGCTCAAATGAGCCTTCAGCCAGCCGCTTAAAACCGTTGCGCTCGTAGAACCGGATCGGACCGGTGCCGCCGGGACTCATTGAACACGTCGCGTAAATAGTAGTAAAATTAACCGAAGGGCGCAAGGCCGAAACAGGTGCGTAACTATTCTATCTGGATACTCACCGGCCCGAAGATTGTTCCTGTTTCCGTTTCCTGCGTCGCCGTTTCCAGCTCAATGGTTTCAATTTCCGTGAGTAAGAATAGAAAAATTAGTTAGGTATAAAGCGATGCCGAACACAGAGGCTACAATTAGCTTGTCTTTATTGTTTCTTTACCAAATCAATTGCTTTAGTTTCTAATTTCTTATTAATCCATACTCCATTAACTCTCATATTATTTATAACATTTTGTATGTCAATTTTTTCACCTTTCCTAATAGCAGCAATTATAATCCCAAGTGAACCAGTAAGTTTTAAATTATTTAATCTTGCAATTCTTCTTCCTGCTACCTCATCAATACACACTGTTTCAATTCCTTCTTTAATTGCAGTTTGAATTACAGAAGCCTCACCTTTATCAAGAGAATTATTTAAAAAGGGTTCTATATGTATAGCTTTTTCACGCTTATCAAGCCAATTATCAAAAAAAAATATTTTTGCACCAAATCGTTCTTGTCCTTTAACTAATATTTCTTGTGATACTTCATAGGGAACAACTACATTTTCATATATTTTGCGAAGAATACTAAGATCCCCTAATCCTGCCATTATAGCGATTAAGGGACTTGTATTTATTACTATTGTTTTAGGCATTTTCAACATCTGAGGATAATTCCTCAATCTCCATATTTATCATTGATACTCCATATTTTTGAAGCTCTAAAAGAAAACTAACTCTGTCTATACCCGCTATCTCTGCTGCAAAACCAGAAGAAATCCTTTTTAACTCAAATAATTTTACTGCCATAGCCATTCTTGCTTCCCGTTCAAATTTATCAGTACTTTCTTGTAATACATCTGGAAGATTAGCAGGATATTTTATCTCCATTTTTTTTATCATAAATAAATCCCTCGTATATATCTATATTATACAATATTTAAATATAACTGTACACTAAATCGGATTTCTTAAAAATCCTTTCCAGTAAATTTTGAAACTAGAATATAATTACATTTAACATTCCGCGAGCATACGAAATTGGCGACCAACGGGAGCCAATTTCAGCGGAGCGACCACGGGAGCGAACCCGGGTAACTGCTGTTATGTGCCGTTATTTTCCACAACGTTACTTGCATATTTGCCCTTTATTTTATATTGCATAAATAGCCATGGTAACAATGTGTAATCCCAAATGCTAATGAAATAAGAATATATTGGAGAATCCTTCGACTGGCGCCGAACGTCGAGAAGCTACGCTTCCCTGCGAAACCCCTATGGTTCTCTCTTTGAGAACGATAGTCGGGCTGGGACTATATTCAGCTGGCGCTGAATATCGAGAAGAATCACTGACGTGATTCTTCACTGTAGTAAGGATATCGGGCTGGGCAGAGGAAGCTATGCTTCCCTGCGAAACCCTTATGGTTCTCTCTCAGAGAACAGTAGTCGGGCTGGGCAGATTTGAACTGCCGACCCCTGGTCCCCCAGACCAGTACGCTAAACCACTGCGCTACAGCCCGATGTGAAGAAAAAAATAACACAACCCTATTTGATTGTCAATTGGGGTGCGATTTCAATACTCGGCTTTTCTCTTTATTATCTGCTATTACTAATTTATGTTTTTGGGGTACAAAATCAATTTCGTTTGGCAAAAGGAGCTCATTGAGAGAATAAAAGAACGGCTTTGTCAATGAGATGTACCGAGTATTGAAATCGCACCCTCAAAAAAATCCGGCTTGAAAAAATATCCATCGGTAGTATAATTTAGTCTGGGGGATATATTGTGCGAATCATAACAATCATCGCTATTTGTACTATCATTTTTTCGGGAGTAACATTTGGTCTCGAGGTAGATGAGGAAGAGCTTACCGAACAGATTGATGAAGAGATTACGTTTGTCAATTATGAAGGCCCCCACGATACGATCGATTCACGAGACGAGATCATAGGAATCGGGATATATCTCGGGTCAACCGATGAACGGGGGTTTTTTACACGCAGTTTTACAAATAAATACACCATTATTCATGCGGTAGACCCGAGAGTAGAAGAACTGCTGGATGCCGACATTTTTGTAGTCGGGGAAAGTGCACTCGTCGATCATGTCCGGAGCCTGCGGTGGATGCTCCAAGGATATTTGTCGACCTATTATGTATACAATGAAGAGGACGCGGCACTGCTTGCGGAGTTTATCACCTACTATAATGCAGTGTTCCGTAAGGATATGGAGTATATCGGGAGCAATTACAAACAAATCGTCCTGGACAATCTCGACGCGGAAAAGGTAGGTCTTTCACGTTCATACAAACAGTGGCCCGGACAAACAATGATGGTCATTCCTTTGACCGAAGAAGCCGAAGAAGGAGGTCTAGGGGCTCTTGATTCCGATGCGCTTTCCGAGGATGAAGTAATTGAAGATTTGAGAGAGCAGGAAGACCGAGGTGTGGAACAGAGACAGGATTTGGTCGAGCTCAAAGAGCGGGAGATAGAAGAAGAAAAACAGGAGATAGAAGAAGAGAAGCAGCAGATCGAAGAAGAAGAACAGGAGTTAGAAGAACGCAAACAGGACCTCGAAGAAAGGAAAGAGGAGCTGGAAGAAAAAAAGCAAACCACCGAAGAACAGCTCGAAGAACAGCCGGAAGAAGAAGTGGCCGTGCAGCAGGCTCCTGAGGAACAACCGCCGGAGGAGCAGGAACAAGAACCCGGCCCCGAACCTGTAACAGAAGAAGAAGCCGAAGAACAGCCGCCGGAAGAGCAGGATATAGAAGTCGTGCGTGCGGAAATCGAGCGGGAAGAGGAAGAAATCGCCGAAGAAGAAGAACAGCTCGAACAGAGAAGAGAAGAGGTCGAAGAGAGAGAAGAAGAGCAGGAAGAGCGGGAAGAACGGGTCCGGGAAGAACGGGAAGGAATTGCTGCCGATCAGAGAGAATTAATTGCAGAAGAAGAGGGCAGAGAGGCGGAGGAAGAACAGCCGGCAGTGCAGCCCGAGCCGGAAGCGACTGTACCGTTTATAGTCTTTAGGGAAACAAGTGACGGGGTGATCGGACGGTTCGTATTGGCGGGCGCGGAGTCAGGAGAGATAAAAACAGAATCAGGAATAGAGACGGTTACGAGCAGATCAATCCAAGAAGTGGGGGAGGGGTACCTCACCATAGCTGAAAGAGATAATGAGGTGCGGGTTCTCCTTCTCGATAAAGAGACTCTGCAGATAAACAATTTCAGCGAAGATATCGTGTATCGTGACGGACAGCTGCTTATAGAAGGAGATGCTCTCTATACACCGCTACGTGAAAACGGTAATTGGTATATAGGCAGGTTCAACCAACAGCTTAGGACAACCGCCAGATCGGAGGCGGAAGTTGTCCCCTTCACCATATTGTTCCTTGTTGATAATGTGCTCTATGTTCAAGAAGAGGATGGTTCGGTCGTCGGCCTCGACACCGATACTCTAGAAGAGATTGAATAAAATTATTTACGCTTTTTTCTAAAGAGGCGGGCAAAAAATGTTTTAATTGCCTGCCAGAACCGTTTGAAAAACCCCGGATTTTTCAGTTTTTCGAGTCTCAAGAACCCTTCCGCAAGTTCATCCGGTGTTAAATTTCTACGATGAAGATTCTCTTCTATTTCCATTTCGAGCTTTTCGGCTTCAACAGATCGATGCACTACGGTGGCAGTAATTGTTTTCCACCCCAATCGTTTAGCTGCTTCTAAACGCCGCTCGCCCGCGATGAGCTCGTTTTTTTCGTTGATGATGATCGGGTTCATCAAACCGAAGGTGCGCATGCTTTTCATAAGCGAGCTCAACTCTCCCAGGCTCGTTCGTATTCGTTTTTTTATTACTATCTGCTCTATATCAATTTGAACAATCTTCACTGTTTTAAACCTAATCAAGAAGCGGATTCGTTACTTCTGATGATCCTGAGTCGGTAGAGGAATCTTCGAGCTTCTGCAGCTGAAGATTTAATTCTACATCTTCGAGAAAACTATCTTCAATATCAGGCATTTCGAAATCGTCCAATGAGACCGATTCGGTGAGAACACTCTTCTGGAGCCGCTGGATGAGCTCCTGGGTCCGGTCATCTTCGAACTCACATATAGTACAAAGTGACTGCGGCTGCGTGCCTTCGAGAAAAATCTCTTCTCTGGTATGCGTGCACGCTTCGGTGGGGAGCTTGCCGGATTTCTCACACACCTCGATCTCTACGAGTCCGGTCTCAGGTTTGTTGAACTCTTTGGCCGGAAGATCAGTATGGATTTCCTTCATATATTTTGCCCAGATCGGGCCGGCTGCAGTAGCACCGGTCTGATTGATACCGAGACTGTTCCCCGGCACATCAAACCCGAACCATACCGCGGTTGTCATGTAGGGCGAAAATCCCACTGTCCAGGCATCGGACCAGTTCTGGGTTGTTCCGGTCTTTCCTGCCATAGGCATTCCGTCGAATCCGCCGACCAGCCTTCTTCTCCCGGCAAGGGTCCCGAACTCGACAGTGCTTTTGAGAAGATCGACCATAATGTACGCTTCTTGAGGAGACAAAATTTGGAGCTTATCAGCCGCCCGCTTCTGTTCGGCACGAAGTTCCTTCTCCGGTTCGAGAATAATATTACCCTTTCGGTCTTCGATATATCGGATTGCAATAGGTGTAACCTCTTTCCCCTCATTGGCAAACGTAGAGAATGCCTTAGCCATCTGCATAGGTGATACACTGATGATACCGAGGCCGAGGGGATATTTTCGCGGAAATGTTTTTTCGATCTCCACCGGATCCTCGATACCTAAGAGTTTAGAAGCCCGGTTAATAGCGGCATCAAATCCGATTCCGTCCAATACCTGAATAGAGGGAACGTTCATTGATTTTGCCAATGCGTATCTGAGGGTAACCGGACCTTCCCACTGCCCCATATAGTTTATTGGAGTGTATTCCGAGCCGTCGTCATTGTAAAAAATTACCGGCGCGTCATAAATAAGCGTAGCAGGGGTGAACTCCCTCGAAGAAATAGCTGCCGAATAGTAGAGCGGCTTGAAAGAGGAACCGGGCTGTACAGTCGCTTGATGGGCGCGGTTAAATTTTTTGGTTTGAAAGTCACTTCCCCCGATCATAGCTAAAATATGACCGGTGTCATTGTCGAGAGTAATGAGTGCACCTTCTACCGTAGTCTTCTTGGAACGGTCTTCTTCAGAAGCATAGGCTATTTCCGAGATAAAATTGATCTCCTCGGAATTGAACATGAGAGACAACATATTCATAACCGGATTCAAAGTGTCGAGAAACTCATCTTTTGCCTCTTTCGCCTTCTTCGCGCCCGCGGCCCTTATTTCTTCGATATCAAATGAGAGTGCGAGCAGATCAATGATAGGAACAAACTTCTCATTGACATATTGAATCCGTTCATCACTGTTTTCACGATACGTACTGTTTATCTTGTAAAACCCTTCGTTCATCAATTCCCGGGCCTTCTTCTGATAATCAAGGTCTAAGGTGGTATGCACGATAAAGCCGTCTCGATTGATATCGAGTGAGCCGTAGAGCATGTCCTCGAGCTGGAGACGAACGTACTCACTAAAATAGGGGGCTTTGCTCTCGTTGGTGAAATACGCACTTGTTGTGTTGGGCCGGGTAAAATCGTACCGCTCCCAATACCGTTGAAACGATATTTCCGCTTCCTCTTGGGTCGCGTAACCTTTTTCCACCATCCGCTGCAGCAATCTGTACTGCATCTCCTTCGCATTGTTCGGCTTGTTGATCGGAGAGTATTTTGCCGGACTGGAAAACTGTAATACCAGAATCGCAGCTTCTGCCAAGGTGATCTCCCGAACGGAATGGCCGAAATAGAATTGGGAAGCAGCATCGACTCCATAGCTGTTATGTCCGAGGTACTCCTCGTTCATATACATCTCGAGAATCTGGTTTTTTGTAAGTGTGCGTTCGAGCTGGAGTGCGTACCACAATTCTACGAACTTCCGTTTGAGCGAAATTTCGGTGCGGTCGGCGTAATGGCGGCCTGCAACTTGCTGTGTTATCGTGCTTCCCCCGGAAATAAACCCGGTCGTGATGTAGTCAAGCGCAGCTCGAATTGTACCTTTAATGCTAAACCCGTTATGTTCGAAAAAATTTTCATCTTCCCGAGTTATGATTGCATAGATGAGATGTTTCGGGACCTCTTCCACGGAGACAATATCTCTTTTCTCTTCCGCAAAGATCTCCGTAATCAATTTTCCGTTTCTATCGAGTATCTGCGATGGAAGGGCCGGTTGATACTCCCCAATTTGATTTGAGTGTTCGATATTGATCGTAGCAGCGAGGGCAAATCCGGCGGCAGCGCCAATTACGAGGGTCATTAATATCGTGAATCCAAGAATAACCTGGGTAAAAATATTCTTTCTGTTAACAGATTTCATACAGATACCGTATGGTGAGGCATGTCTTTTGTCAAGACTGAAGCCGGGCCTTCAATGTGATCACGTGAAAATTAAAACGCCGTCGGACAATAAACACTTATGTGAAATAAACACTTATGTGTAAATAAACACTTATGTGAAAAAAAAGGCCGGTTCATAAAGAACCGGCCGACCGGTGTGTCAGTAATAATATAGTATACTGGGAGGGGAACTATATTTAGTTACCGACACTAATATTATCGTCTTTTATATCAAAAATCTTAACACTGTTCCTACGTATAATTTACCGTTCTTTTACTATAATATCAAGAGAAAGTGAAACGGTATATGATTTTCCTTTTTCCACACTGAATTTTTTACTGAGTGAATAATCTCCGAGCTGAAATAAAACGGTATGTACTCCTTCTGAAAGCTGGATCGATTCTCCAGGAATATAATCGAACCGCTCGCCGTCTAAAAACGCTTTTGCATTCTCAGGAGCTTCAAATATGACTTCCGGAGCCGGTTTCTTTAATGTAAGGGTTACTTTTTTAATTTCACCCTTGTCGAGCGTAAAAGAACGTATTTTTTCGACAAAATCAGGTGATGTTACGTGGACCGAATGAATACCCGGTTCCAGAGCAAACGGCTCACTAATATTGGAGATAATAGTGTTATCTAGAAAAACTTCTACCAATGAAAAGTCCTCCTCGCCAACAGGACCGTCTTCAGTCTCGATAATAAGCTCTACGATGCCCCGATTTTTGACAATTGGACGAACATGGATATCGAAGGTTACTGAATAAACCCCGTCAGGAATACCTTTCATGACCGGCATAATAGTAAGGAGTATCGGAAAACCGGCCGCAGGAAACTGGGTATCAGCAACAATAGTATCAAATGAGGTGCGTTTACTGTAATCAGGGGATACCGGAAGATGATAAAAAAGGGTATTTCCGGATGGAAGGATGTCCATAAACGGTAGGTTGCATCGATACGTTTTTTGATCTAACGACGGGTCGGGAGTACAGTTATTATACACGTATAGTGCAAAGCTGTTCCGTGATTCAGCAATGATTTCCGGAATGCCGATTTCGAGTTCGACAGCTTCCAGCAGACCATAGGTATCGAGAAGCGATAACGAAGCCAATTCTTCGAGATGTATAGAAAATCTGCTTGTCTCGGAAATATCTATGCTTTTGGTATGGACGAGGTTTCCATACACGGATTCCGACCAGCCTGATACGTTGATTAAGAAAAAGAGACAAGCTGCTATCACGGCGAAACTGCTTGATTTCATGTGCATGGTTGACCTTTTGTGAATATATCCTTGTATATATTCCTCTGTGTTCACGGCCTCTCGAAGAGAGGCATCGGATCAATAGCTTTGCTGTTGCATCTGACTTCAAAATGTAGATGAGGACCAGTGGACAAACCTGAATTCCCCAGTGTACCTATAATCATACCTGAATTTACCTGTTCATTCAACTCAACAAAAATTTTTTCGAGATGTCCATACATGGTTTCATACCCTGCCGAATGGGAGAGAATGATATAGTAACCGAATACCGGATCGTAACCTGACTGTTTTACGGTCCCTTCTCGTGCTGCAACCACCTCAGTCCCCCGTGATGCGACAATGTCCACACCCCTGTGGAAAGCCGGTTTTCCTGTAAAAGGGCTCATCCGAAACCCGTATCCGGAAGAAATCCGGCCCGTATGCACCGGATAGTGAAAGAATATGTTCAAGAAGTAAGCCCGCTCTGTTTTTACGAAACGTGAGCCGGGGAAAAAATAGTAAGATACCGGTTCTCTATTCTCATTGTACGCAACCCGGGTAATCTGTTTATCCGAGGCTTGACGGGTATTGCTCATAATTCTCTGCAGCTCATTTTTCGGTTCGACCGGGACAAATAACCCCGGTACATTGGGAATGATAAGAGTGGTGTCCGCTTCGATCATACGGGAATGGTCGATATGGTTGATTGTGGCCAGTGATTCATAGGGAAGGTTGAGACGGGCGGCAAGAGCAAACAGAGATATCTCTTTTTTGGTTCGGTATGTAAAAAACTGAAGCGAGGGGAGCTCGCCGCCTACTGAGCTCCGTTTATAGAATGTACTAATGTCCTGGGTCAGCTGCTTATACAACACATCCGAATTATGAAGTGCCGCAATCTCAGGATACTGGGCGGAAAGAGGCAGAACGGAGGTCATAACCAGAAAAATCAGCACACAGAGTGAGATGCGTGACGGCTGATTGAGGTGCTTTGCACCCCTTTTATGCAGGATTCTTGTGTCTCTTCCCATATGCAAAATAACCTACCAATCCCAGCATAATGACGGTAAGAGGAACAGCGATAAAAAGAACACCCCTCATATAAAACAGGAGGGTGGAATAGAGCAGAATTAGGAGAAGAACTGTTTTCCCGGCAACAGTGAGGATCTTCTTGAAAGGTTTTTCTGCTTTTTCTTCCCGGAATCCCGGATCGGTAATTCTACGGTATATTCGGTTCCCGATAACAAAGAGGAGGAGTGCCGCACAACCGATGAGGACGATCAGGGTAAACGCTGTTTCGGCATACGTTGCCGCGTACCAGAGCGGAAGAACAATAAGAAAACTTACTCCTACAATTGCTGCAAGAGCGAGTAGAAAGAGAGAAATCTTTTTTAAGATATCAGCGTATCCTCTCCAAATTATAGAAAGAGTCCGGCGCATGCTGTCTCTATTCATATTAATTATTTTCGGTAGATTCGGCAGGTTCTGTTAGCTGCTCGAGTACTTCTTCATATTCTGCGTGCTCCTCTTCCAAGCCTAACTGTTTTGACGTCTCGATGAGGTGCCGCAGCGCTTTTATCACTTCCGCGCGCAGGTTGAGCGTAATATTTACTCGATACGCTTTATAATAATAATCGTACGCCTCTTTGGTATTCCCCGCTTTATCATTGATAATGCCCAAAGCGTACAAATCCTTGGCAATCCCTTTGCTGTTCTCTACGTTCTTGTCTATTTCTAGAGCTGTTCGTGCGTATTCGGCCGCCTGATCGTACTGCTGCCGCAACGAATAGATGGATGCAAGCGCATAGTAGTTCCCGGCAATCTCATGCTGATTGTTTAGTTTCTGATTGATTTCGAGCGCCTGTTTAATATACGTTTCAGCCTGTGTCAAATCGTTTTGGTTTTTATATGCCTGTCCGAGATTATGGTAGAGAATAGCTTTTTTTTCTTCATCCAACCCGTCGATCGGCCTGGAAAGAGCGCTTTTAAACTGCTCGAGGGCCTCTTTTGAGCTGCCTTTTCTCAGATACACCTCCCCGATGTTAATTTCACTCTGGGCAAGCAGTTCGGGCCGTTCCAACTTTTGAGCCAAGGCATACGCATCGTTGAAATATTCCAGAGCTACATCGAGATCTCTCTGTACCGCAAAGACCTTGCCCAAATCGTTGTAAGATTTAACAATTCCTTCTTCATTATCGATGGATATGTTCTCCCGCAGGGCAAGTCTATAATATTCGAGGGCCTGGTTGTACTGTGCCTGATTAAAAAAGTTATTCCCCGTTGCCGTGTATTCCGCCGCCTGGTTCTTAATACCCGGCAGCTCCTGCTCTTTCTTGTCTTTAGGAGGTGTCGAACAGGAAGAAAGAATGAAAACGGCGAGCAGAAGAGCAATGATACACTTATTCATCAGAACTCCTCATCCCGGTAACTCTGAAATGTACTCGGCTGTTCCTTTTGCTCAACAATACCTCCCCGAATCAGCGGATTGTTTTTTATCCCCTCGAGCACATCCCGTCCTTTGTCCAGCGCATCGTTGCTTTTATTGATGACCGAAGAAATTTCGGGTGATTTATTGTTTATAAAGGCCGAAAACTCCTGCAGCTGTGTTGTCGTCCGGTTTACGCTCTCTAAAATGGCATCGATCTGGTTATAGAGCGCATTTTCATCATCGAGGATAGTTGCGATACTCCCCTTGGGGTCCAACACGGTTTTTACTATGCCGGTCGGATCGCGGAATGCCGCGGTGGTCTGGTCGAGATTATCGGTAATACTGTTTACTTGTGCCAGCAGCGTGTCGATCTGCACGGATGTGCGGTTGATCATTCTGGTTGTATCAGCGATCATCGTGTTGAGTTTTACCGTAAGCTCGTCCGCCTGTTCGAGAATATCGCCTAGCGGGCCCTCATTATTACCTTCAACGGTATTGTGTACTGATCCGACCAAAGAGTTGACACTCAGAAGAGTTTCGTTGAGGTTTTCTAGAATCGGTTCGACTTTATCGAGGAGGTTCGTAATCATATCCTCTTTATCCGGAATATCGACGAGCCCCTTTTCAACCAGCTGTTGACCCTCTGTTGATTCCAAAGAGGGGACAAAAGAGTTTTCAGGCAGCGGCCCTTCTTCGTTTTTCCCCGGATGGAAGATCAATCCTCCGCCTCCGAGACCGAAAGTGGAAACGGAAAGTTCTAATACTGAGTTTTTCTTGACTTTCGGGTAGTAGGTGTCGTAGATGAGAAACGATACCTCGACCTTGTTGTTTTCATTGAGAAAAATATCGTCGACTTTTCCAATCTGAAACCCTTTCAGCGTTATCGGCATGCCTATATTCAGGCCCTTTCCCGAATCGAACCGGCTCTCAAAATAGTAGTTTTTTGCAAACCACCGCTGATTTGCTCCCATAAGGATAAGAATGCCTACTAGTGCGACTAGTGCAATAAGAACGAAAAGACCGACAATTTGTTCCGCAAACCGTATTCTGAATTTCATGTTACGTTCGTTAAGCCTGTTACCTTTTGTACTGCTCAATCGTAAAACAGTTTACCTAAAACTGCAAGGTACCTCTAATGACCCCAATTAAGGGTGATTAGAGGTGCCCATAACTCGATCATCTGTGACAGGTTTGTCACTCATCCGTTTCGAGCAGATCGAGAATGTCCGTATCATAGGTTGCCGTCGCGCTCAGTACATCAGTTAATATGGCTATTACCTCCTTGTCTCTGGTTTTTACGACATCAGAGAGTTTCCCATGCTCGAGCATAGTTCCTTTTTTCAGAATATACAGATTATCAGCTACCATGGAAGCGAGAGACGGATCGTGCGTTGTGATGACAATCGTAGCTTTTTTTTCTTTCATTTCTTTTATTATCTTCACCACTTTTATGCTGCTTTCTCGGTCTAAGAGTGTGGTGGGGTCATCCATAAAGAGGATCGATGGGTCGGTTATCAACGCACGCGCGATAGAGGCGATTTTACGCTCACCGGATGAGAGTTGAGAAGGCCTGAGGCTCAGGCTATCATTATATCCGGCTTTCCGCACCATTACTTCGATTCGCCGACGTATCTCTTCTCGGGAGAAACTTCGGAAATGGAACTCCAAGGGGAGACTCAGGTTTTGAAAGATAGTTTTATTCTGCCAAAGTGCCCCGTCCTGGAAGACGAACCCGTTCATCTTTCTCAACTCGATGAGTTCACGGTCCGAAATGCGATTTATATTCTTGTGGTTTATCAGTACGGACCCGTTATCAGGCGGAGTAATGCCGGCTGCTACCTTGATGAGCGTACTTTTCCCGCACCCGGAGGGACCCATAATAACGGACGTTGCCCCCCGCGGAAAATCAACAGTAATAGAGTTCAATACCTGGAAATCACCCCGGAAAATATCAACCTGTTCGAGCTGGACTATCGGATCGGACATCCTGTTTCCTTATACAGAATTGGAGTTTTGGCTAACTATCTACTTTGTAATAAATTAATATCTATCAATTAGCCAAAACTCCTTAACTTTTCTGAAAAAATACCTTTTCTCAGGAAAGTCATAGATAGTATACAAGAGTGATCAGCGCGTTCGCAAGTATACAGAGGATGAAGCACTGGACCACTGCTCTAATGACATACTGCGGAATCTCAGTTGCCGACTGCTGTACCTTGAAACCGTTATATGTGGCAACAACGGAGATAATAATACCGAAAACGACGCTCTTTACCATTGAGGAAAGGATGTCAACGGCCCGAAGGGTAAGAAGCAGATTACTGAAGTATTCGTAAAATGATATTGGATGGACGAGTTGAGTAATAAAAAATGAACCGACCAGCCCGAAGAGATTAAAATAAATATTGAGCAGCAGCATCGAAAACGTAACTCCGAGAAAGCGCGGTACGACAAGATAGGAAATTGGATTTATGCCTACTGAAACATACGCTTCGATCTCATGAGAGACGACCATATTTCCTAATTCAGTAGCTATCGCTGTTCCCGACCGTGCGATGATAATAAAAGCGGTAAGAATCGGTCCCAATTCCCGCGTTATCACCGTAATGAGAATCTGATAAATGAGCTGTCCCTGGCCGAATTGGGGCAGAAGAGAAATCCCCTGGATGATAAGGACGGCCCCGAGGGAGAGGCTCAAAATCGCGATAACCGTAATTGCCTCGAACCCGGTAAAAAGAATCTGCATTACCAGGACTTTGAATCCGACTGTTTTTCTTCGCATAAAGAAAGCAGTCTCCTTCATAACTTCGAAGAAAAAGCCGGCGGAATATACCGCCTCTTTTGTCCTGTTTATTGCCCATCTGCCGAGTGCAGTGATCATACGCTTTCGCCTCTCTTCTTTGGATGATAGCCTATCTAATGAGGAGATTCAATTAAAATAATTCAAATTATATTTCCTTTTCTTTTATTCCTAAAACCGCCGATAAAAAAAGTGTGACTTTGTGTTCATATTGACAGGTGAGTATCAAGGTCATACAATTTCTAGATTAGCGGGAACTGTAGTACTATGTATGAAAAGTACTCATTGAGCAATGTCACCTGCATAACACCGCAGAAAGTGATTTCTGGCGGATCATTGAAGGTAGAAGGTGATACGATCACCGGTTTGAATGAACAGGCGACGCGCAATTATACTTGCGATGAAAGACGGTATCTCTATCCGGCGCTGATCAATGTACACGATCATCTGCGGGGAAATTATCTCCCTAAGATCGGTCCTCCGGAATGTACCTATTATCTCAACTGGTCTTATTGGGATGTGGATCTCAAAGCATCTCCCGTATACAGCGAACGAGAAAACATTACACCGCTGGATATATACTATTTGGGAGCGTATAAAAACATTTTTTCCGGTGTTGCTACCGTACAGGACCACTTTCCTCATGAGATGAACGAAGAGTTTCTTCCTCACATGCCGCTTCGGGTCCTTTCTCAGTACGCGCTCGCTCACGAGTGCTCGTCCTTCGATTTGGGGTGGGGAAAGGGCGTCAAACCTGAGCATGACCAGGCAGTATCGGAGAATATTCCTTTTATTACGCACTTAGAAGAGGGGTTCGATAAAGAGTCACAAAACGGGGTGGAAATCCTCGAGGAAGCGGACTCGTTAGACGAGTATGCGGTCCTCATCCACTGCATTGGATTTTCCGCAGATGATATTAAAAAAGCCGAACGGGCGGGCGCGCATATCGTATGGTGTCCGGCATCGAACATGTTTATGTTCAACGTTACGTGCAAAATAAAAGAGATGTTAGACAGGACTGTAAATATTTCGATCGGAACTGATTCGACAGCATCCGGTTCGTACAATTTGTTCGAGGAGATGCGGTACGCCCGCGATGTGTATTACCGGATGTATGGGGAGAACCTCGATTCTAAAACGATTACGAATATGGTCACGATAAACCCGGCCCGGGCTTTACGAATTGATGAGTGGACAGGATCCTTGGAACCGGGCAAAAAAGCTGATATTCTGCTTCTGAATCCGAGCCGAGATGATCCTTTCGACGCGCTGTTAGAAGCTGGAAGCGAAGATATCGATCTGCTCTGTCTGGAAGGAAATCCTCTGTACGGTTCCGCGGAATACGAAGAGCTGTTCACCCGGAGCGGAAAGCCTTTTACCGAAATTACAGTTAATGGAAGAAAAAAGCTGGCTGTTGGAGACCCCACCGCCTTGATGGAGCGGGTCCGGGATGCTGTCGGTTTTAATAAAACCCTCGATTTTATTCCGATTGATGATAGAATTGATGATAGAATGGTGGAACGGGAGTAATAATGTCGCCAAAAGCTGTTCAATATAAAGCTAACTCGATTATCTATTTTAAAGGGGATACCAGCGAACGAGTATATATTCTCAAATCCGGAAAAGTCAGTTTGAAGTCGAACGATATTGAAACGGGCCAGGAAATGCAGGAAATGATCCAAATGGGTGAGTTTTTCGGAGTCAAATCCGCACTCGGCAAATATCCCCGGGAGGAAACAGCCATTGTTCTTACTCCTTCTTTGGTTATAGCATTCACCGTACCGGAGTTCGAGCAGCTGGTCATGAAAAACACCCGGATCATCATGAAAATGCTCAAAGTTTTTTCGAACCAGCTCCGCAGGATCCATAAGAAGGTACAGAATCTCATCTCGACCGAAGAGCAGGGGGTCGACCCTGAGACGGGACTGTTCCAAACCGGTGAGTATTTTCTCAAAGCGAAGAAGTTTACACAAGCCGTGTATGCCCTGAGAAGGTATCTCACCTACTATCCGTCGGGGAAATACGCAAACCAGGTTACCAGTTATCTCGATCAGGCCGAATCTCGGGCCCAAAACCCGCCGAGTGAACCGGCCGAAGTATCGGCCGAAGT